>JAEZAW010000200.1 GCA_023430315.1 Pseudomonadota bacterium
GGCGTGATCAAGCTCAGCCTCGGCCGCAAGAAGCACGTTCTGCTGCGGCCCATGTAAAGCAGGCGCCGCACGGCGGCTTTAAGAGCAGCCGTGCGGCGCGTTCTGCATGCATCAGTGCGGCACGATCGGCATCAATAAGTTTTCCCGCGCCCGGCGCACCGCGTAAGGGATCTCACTGCGCGTGACACCAATGTCGTGCAGCATCCGATCATCGAGGCTCATCAGCTCTCTCTCGGCCCGCCGAAGCGCACGCCGATAGATGTAGGCTGCAATAGCATCCCACATCTTGTTCGCGACGCGGCGGGGAGCTGCCGAAGCTGCGGGAGCCGACGTGATCATGCTCTCGGCGATCTGAAGTTCTTGTGTGCTCATGGTCGTTACTCTCTTTGTATTGGTTAAGGATGACGCCGTCTTAAGCGAGCGCATCCATGGCGGCTGTTCCTCGGGTGACAGCCGCACATTCGTTTTGTGATCGCCTAACGATGCGCTTCGAGAATGAGGTTGAACGGCGTCTCGAGCGCCTTGCGCACCGAGCCGAGGCCGGCGGCTTTCACGACCTCCTCGAGCTGGCGCGGACCTGCCTGCGCACCAAGAACGTGCGTGCCGTTCTCGGAAATGGCATGCGCACAGCACATGGTCGTCGAGCCGGCATAGTAGAGACGGCCGATCGGCCCGATATTCTGCTCGACGCGATCGCCGGCAAAAGGCTCGACGAGCATGAGCGTGCCATCCTCCGCCATGGCGCTCGCCGCATAGCGCACGGCGTCGACCGGCCGCCCCATGTCGTGCAGGCAGTCGAAGAAGCACACGAGATCGTAGTCGCGCTTTGCGTAGGTATCGGCCTTGGCCACACTGAAGCTGACGCGATCCTCGACGCCAGCCGCGTGCGCGACCTTCCGGGCCGTAGCGATCGACTCCTCGTGCGTGTCGAAACCCCAGAAGCGGCTTTTGGGGAATGTCTTCGCCATCAGAACCGTCGAGTGGCCATGACCGCAGCCGACATCAGCGACGAGTGCGCCGCGGGCAAGCTTGTCGGTGACGCCGCTCATGGCGGGCAGCCAATGCTCGATGAGGTTCGCGCTGTAGGCATTGCGGTAAAAGGCGGCGATGCCACAGAAGAGACGCTCGTCGTGCTCGCCCCAGCTCACGCCCTTGCCCGTCCGGAAAGCGCTGAGCGTCTTCCCCTCGTCGGCCCACATGGAGGCGACGATCTGCCAGGCGTACGGCAGGAACACCGGGCTCAGCTCATCCGCCAGCACCACGGCCTGCTCGGCCGTCAGCTCGTAGCTCGCGGAGGTGGGATGGTAATCCACGTAGCCGCCGGCCACTTGCGCGTTGAGCCATTCGCGAACGTAGCGCTCGGCGCACCCGCTCCGCCGCGCGACCTCGCGCGAGTTCAGCGGTCCGGCGCCGGCCATGCACTTGTACAGGCCGAGCTTGTCGCCGATAGCCACCATGACCCCGCCGTAACCGGCTGAAATCTCGCCGATAAGGCGCCCGACGAGAGCGTCGAGCTTCTGCTGATTTACCGTCATTGTTTTGCTCCATCTCAATCCCGGCAGGCCCTTGCGCCGAGTGCGCGGACAATGGCGATTGGCCTTGGAGCGCGGCAGTGCGAGACTGGCCAGAGACGGTTCTTTTGTGCCAGGAGCCCCGCATGTCGCCCCGGACGCGGCCGCTGCATGTGAGCCTTATCGCCATCCCGGATGCGGTCATTTCGACGCTTACGGGCATTTACGACGTGCTGGAGTCCTTCCGGATGCTCGGCCGCACGGACCCATCGTTGCCCGACAAACCTCCCTTCAAGGTCGATATCGTCGGGACCGCGCGCGGCAGCGTGTCCCTGATCAGCGGCTTGCCCATCGAAGCGCGGCGCGCCATCGCCGACATCGAGACGACCGACGTCATCATCGTGCCTTCAATCCTGCTCGGGCCGAACGGCTGGGAGTGCGGCCGCTATCCGGCGCTCGTCGAATGGGCGCGCAAGATGCACGCGAAAGGTGCGCTGCTCTGCTCGGCCTGCTCAGGCGTATTCCTGCTCGCCGAGACGGGCATCTTCGATGGCCAGGAGACGACAGTTCATTGGGTTTATGCGAACGAGTTCGCCCGCGCCTATCCGCGGATTCCCTTGAGCCCAGAACGGGTGCTCGTCGTTGCCGGCCATCGCGAAGAGCTGATCACGTCGGGCGCCGCCATGACGTGGCACGACCTCGTGCTCTATCTCATTGCACGACACGTCGGCGCGACGGCAGCGCAGGCAGTGGCGCGGAGCTTCGCACTGCAATGGCATCACGACGGCCTCGCGCCCTATATCGTGTTCGAGGGCCGCAAGGATCATGGCGATGCCTCGATCACAGATGCGCAGGCGTGGCTCGCGCAGCACTTCGCCGTGGCGAGCCCCGTCGAGGAGTTGGTGCGGCGCTCCGGTCTCGCCGAGCGCACGTTCAAGCGGCGCTTCACGGAAGCGACCGGCTTTGCGCCGATCGACTATGTCCAGCGCCTCAGGATCGAGGATGCGAAGCGGCGCCTCGAACGCACCGATGCATCGGCCGACGAGATCAGTTGGAAAGTCGGTTATGAGGATGCGGCTTTCTTCCGCCGACTCTTCAAGCGCGTGACGGGTATGACACCGGGCGCCTACCGCCGACGTTTCCAGGTGCCGACTTTCGCGAGCCCGGTTGAGAAGCGCTAATTTCGCTGAGGCGAATTCGCGCGCGGGTCCGTCGTCGCGGCCCAGCCATCAGTAACTTCGGGCGTCACGGCCTTTGTGCGCGGCCGCGACTTCGGCGCGGCCTTTGTCGCATCAGCCTCCGGCGCAGATTGAGCCGGCGTTTCGGCTGGGCCCGTCGCCGGCGGACTTGCCAACGTCTGCGGCTGCGGCGAACGCTTGTTCTGCGTGGGGAGACGCCCCGGCGTGACCGTCGGATTGCTCGGCGCCATCTGGAAAATCTCGCGCAGGAAGCCCGGCGTCATCAGCGACAGCGGATTGGGAACGAACTGCGGACTGCTCATCGGCCCCTGAATGGCGAACGTCATCGCGACAATGCCCTCGCGCCGCGGGCCGGTCAGCACCTCGCCGAAGAGAGGCACGCCGGAGAGTGCGCGATTGATCCCGGAAAGCGGCGTGTAGGTGCCGCCGAGATGCACCTGCTCGCTGCGATAGTCGAGCTTGCCGCGCAATGTCGCGCCGAGAATGGGCCCGACGACCTCCATCTCCTCGATCACGAGCTGACCATTGCCGGTCGCGAAAGAGGCGCGCAGGCGATCGAACTCGATCTGCTCGCGTGTGACCTGTTGCCCGCGCGATCCCTGCTTGATCGCCGGCTGACCGCTGTCGTTGTAGGCGGACGCCATGTCGCTCACGACGGGATCGCCCATGATGTAGAAGCTGCGCACGCGCATCGTACCGCGCCGCTCCGCTGCGCCAGCACCATCGAGATTGACCTCGAGCCGGCCCTCGCCGCCGCGCATGCTGCGGTAGATGCCGATGAGCTTCAGCGCCTCGCCCGTGTCCTCGGCGTCGACGGTGAAAACGCGCGGCGCTCCGGCGGCCGGCTTCAGCGACGCGCGAAGCATCCGCCCATTGTCATGGCGGCCGCTGAAATCGATCTCCCGCACGTGACCGCCGCGCGAGATGAGCTTCAGTTGCACACCACGCAAGCGCGGATCGGCGTTGGTCCGCACATAGACATCCGGCACACCCGTCACCGTGTCGACCTTGGCCTCGAGATCGAGCCCGACGGATTGATGCTGACCATTGCTCTCATGGCGCGCGCCCGAGTTGACGCTCAGGAAGCCGCCGAAGACGCTGCGCGCATCGAAGCGTGGACCGTTGGCCTTGATCTCCCATATGCGGTCAGGCCGCAGGATACCGCGGACGGTCAAACTGCTCACGGTGTTGAGGGAGAAGTCCGAGAAGAAGTATTCGACGGGCCGATTGTCGGCGCCGAGCGCTACCCACCCGCTGACGCCGATGGTGTCGCCGTCGAGGCGGAAGTTCTGCAGCAGGAGGTGGCCCTCGCGCCGCTTGCCGATATCGAACCTGAGCTCGGCGCGCTGCCCTGCCGGCTTGGACCATGCAAGATCGCTGAGCTGGATCTCGGCCGCGGTCATATCGGCGGTCACGCGCGCAAATTGCCCATCGTCATCACCGGGCCGCACGGTCAGGTCAACATCCACCTCGCCATTGACGAGATCGCCCATCTGAAAGCCGAGCTGGGCGCGTTCGCTGTTGCCGAGCTTGGCGCGCAGACGAAGCCCTTGCGCATCAGCCGGCGCGCCCGCGCCAAATGCGTAGCGCCAGCCGAGCTTGGTAAGCACACCATCGAGCAGGGCTTCACCAACGACATCGACGCCGTTGTCGCGGGCTTCCGCCTTCAGCGACGCGCCCGTGACATTGTAGCGGCCCATTACCTTACGTGCTTGTCCCTCGACGATGCTCGCCTTGCCCTCGGCGATCTGCACGTCCTGCATCGACAGGCCCGGATACATGGGGAAGACCGCGGTGAAGCGCGCGTCGAGCTTGCCGTCGAAGCCCGTACTTTCGAGCCAGCCACTGCTCACCAGCTCGTGCGGCGGACGGCTGAAAATTTCTGCGAGTGCGTTCGCTGGTCCTGCAAGGCGCACGTCAACGCGTCCCCTCGGGCGTACGTCATCGGCGCCTACCACGGTGAGGCCGCTATCCTGGACCTGAAGGTACTGTGTCGGCGACGACCTGATGATGCCGGTGGGAATCTTGAGGGATACATTCGTGCCCTCGACCGTCAGCCGCGCCTCTCGCGCCTCGAGCAGCGGCATGCCCTTGAGGTATTCGAAGCTGACTTGCTCGCCGTCCAGCGTCAGCGATACCGCGCGCTCCCGGAAGGCCGACGGATCACGCGGATCAATCCGATCGCGACGCTCGTTCGTCAGGCTGAAGGCGCCGCCGCTGAGCCGGCCGGTCACGATGTGGTTCGCAACCCACTTGCGGGTCTGCGGCGCCAGACCCTGCGGCCACATCGCCTTGAGGGCATCGAGCGACATCGGCCCGATGCGCCCGTCGAGGCGCGCGATACGGTCGCTGCCCGAGGCCGCGACAGTCCCGACCATGGCGACCTTGGCTTCGCCGGCTGCTAAGTGGAACTCGGAAACCTCAACATGCCCGCTTGCCGGGAATGCGGTGCCGCGCACGACCAATGCGGAGAGCGGCAGCGGCGACACGCCCAGATCCTCGGCCGTCAACATTCCGTCGACGCCCTGCGCCTCGAAGCGCCAGCCAGCGGCCCCGTCGCTGCCGACAGCAGGCGCGACCTCGCCCTTGATGGTCGCGTGGCTCCCGCGCCAGCGCAGCGTCGACGGTGCAATCACCAGCCGGCGCTCCCCGCCGATATAGCTCGCCTTGATCTCGCCGCCCGCGAGTTCGAGTGGCACCTTGCCCAGCCACGGCAGGTGCACGCGCCCGCTGCCGAGCGAGACATCGAACGTCCCGCTGATCACCTCGCCTTGGCGCGAGAGCTCGATCGATCCGCGCCCGACCAGCGGCAGCTCGAGGCCCTCGAAAAGCTCGAGCCCTGCATGTCCGAGCGAAAGGGTGCGCGGCACCAGCTCCTCGACTTCGACATTGAGCGTCAGACGATCGCGGCGCTCGGAGTCTTCCATGCGGAAGCGGTACTTGAAGGGATCGCCCGTGCCGGCCAGCGTACCGGAGCCCGATATGACGCTACGCTGTGAATTGTGACGCAGCGAAAGCTCGAGGCTCGGAAGCTGGAGCACGGCCTGCTGCCCGTCGTCCGAGATGATGAGCGAGGCATCCTTGAGACCCAGCGTCTCGAGGTAGGAGGCAGCGCCCTTGCGCCGGCGCATCTCGGCCGCGATCTCCGCCACCTGACGGACCGCATCAATGCGGTCGCGCATGATCGTGACGGTCTTGGCGACTTCGGTCTCGTGCGGTGGCGCTGTGCCGGACGCGCTCTTGCTCTTGCTCGTGCTCGCAGGCCCCGTCGGCATCGTGAGCGTGCGGCCCTGCAGGTCGTGACCATAGCCGAGCATGTAGGACGGCCGATCGGACGAGAACAACACGACGCGCGGCGCCAGCAGGTCGATACGTGCCGGCGCGATGCGGCCCGTGCGCAGCGCACGCAGACTGAGCTGGACAGAGGCACGCGAGGCAAGGGCCACCACGCTGCCCGTATCCTCGGTGACGCGCACGCTCGTCAGTCGAAGCTCGATTCCGCCCTGAGCCGAGAGCTGGATGATCGCGTCCTCGATCTGGAACTGGACGCCCGGCATATCTTCGTTGAGCACACGCTGCATGGGCTCGACGAGGAACGACACCGAAATCGGGCTGCTCAGCAGGCGCAGATACAGGAGCCCGATAGCGAGCACCACGAGCGGCACCACAATCGCGACGATCCCGAAAACGCCGCGCGCGCAAAACCTGAGAACCCTCGGAGCCCCGCGCTTGCGACTCACGCTCGGCTTTGCCGCGGTGCGAATCACTTCGGGCGGCGCAGCAGGGAGTACTGCTGGACCGGGCTTGCCGTCGGTACCACCGCTCGCTTGGCCGAGATGGCCATGCATCGCCGACTTCCCCTAGCCGATTAGGCCCTGGCCGATTGGCCTTAACCCGTTGACGGGCCAAGAATCCCTCAAGACCCGAGCCGCTGTCCCCTCGTGACGAGGCAATCGGCAGGCACTCGGCTCAGGATCCAGCACCTCGGTTTACCCCCAGGGCGTCTCATTGAGAGGTGCCCTAGCAATGCGTCTTTATTGCGTCGTGCCAGATGCTTGACAGCAACTGAGCGGCGCCGCTCAGCCCGCTATAACCGGGCCGCAGCTATCCTTGGCATGCTCAGCATGATTCGGTACCAGATGCCTTAACGGACGGGCGAACGTGTCCCGTTCGACTTGGCTGACGATCAGTGCAGGAAAACGACCGAAGGAAGGCATATCCCCGATGACCACAGCCCCGGTCGAGAAAGGCGCCAAGGTGCCGGCCTTCAAGCTGCCGACGGACGACGGCGGCAACGTCAGCCCCAAGGACCTCATTGGACGGCCGGCGGTCATCTACTTCTACCCGAAGGACGACACACCCGGCTGCACGACCGAGGCCAAGGACTTCACGCGCCTCGCGCCCGATTTCAAGCGCGCAGGCGTCGCCGTCGTCGGCATCTCGCCCGACAGCGTGAAGAAGCATCAGAAGTTTCGCGAGAAGCACGACCTCGACATCCGTCTTGCCGCCGACGAGGATCACGCCGTCGCGGAGAAGTTCGGCGTCTGGATCGAGAAGTCGTTGTACGGGCGCAAGTACATGGGCGTCGACCGCTCGACCTTCCTGATCGACGCCAAGGGACGCGTCGCGGAGGCCTGGCGCAAGGTCAAGGTGCCAGGACACGCCGAAGAAGTGCTCGCGGCCGCACGCAAGCTCGCAAAGGGCTGAGCCTAGATCGAATCGGCACTCCGCTAGATGCTGGCGAGATTGTGGCGAATTAGCCTGTCCAAGCAGGAACTTATTTGCGCGCGCGACGTTGTTGAAATCTCTCGGACGTACCAAATAGCGCGTATCCGA
Organism: Pseudomonadota bacterium; assembly: GCA_023430315.1. GTDB lineage: Bacteria > Pseudomonadota > Alphaproteobacteria > Rhizobiales > Hyphomicrobiaceae. The sequence continues at coordinate 7,547 of JAEZAW010000200.1, forward strand.
TTGCACTCCGCGATCGGGATGACGGCCGCGCTCAGGTGCGCGCCACTGCTTGTGATGAAGAAGGACACTGATCCATGCGACGCCTCTCTCTTGCCCTTGCTGCAGCCACTGCAATTGCGGTCGCCGCCCCGGCGTACGCACAACAGCCCGCGCCATCGACCGCACCGGCTGCGGAAGTTCAGATTCCGCGCGGCGTCTTCTTCCGCGGCCAGGCGGAAGGCCAGATTCTCTCGAGCGACAATCTCATCGGCGCCAAGATCTATGGCCCCGACGACAAGATCATCGCCGACATCGAAGAGCTCATCCTGACCTCCGACCTGCGCGTCGAGGGCGTCGTCATCGGCACGGGTGGCTTTCTCGGCGCCGGTGAAAAGCGCCTCGGCCTGCGCTTCTCGTCGCTCCGCTTCGGCCCGGACGGCAAGGTCACCGTGCCTGAGCTGACCAAGGAGGTGATCGCGGCCCTTCCCGCCTACGAGCGCCGCAAGCCGGCCAAAACCCTGCTCGAGCGCGCGACCGAAAAGGCGCGTGAGATCACCGATCGCAGCATGGAGACGGCGAAGCCGACAATCGATCAGGCTTCGGAGACGGCCAAGGAAGCCTATGAGAAGGCTAAGGAGGCCACGAAGGAAGCCTACGACAAAGCCAAGGAAGCTGTGCAGCAGCCGAAGCAGTAGCGTTCGAGTGAGCTGAGTAGATTTTCGCGGGCGTCGGCAGAAATGCCGGCGCCCGTTTCGCGTCTTCGACGCGAGCAGGGCTGCCGCCCTTGCAACCCACTCGGGGGACACCCCCCGAACCCCCGTCTTTTATGGACTTTGAGAGCGCCTAGGCGCGCGCGCTCTCCATGATCGCCGCGACACCCATGCCGCCAGCCGTGCAGATCGAGATGAGGCCCCGTCCGCCGTTCTCGCCGATGAGCTTCGCCAGAAGCCCAGCAATGCGCGCCCCCGTCGCTGCAAACGGATGACCGACGGCGAGCGACGAGCCTTTGACGTTCATCTTCGCGCGATCGATCGACCCAAGCGGAGCGTCCTTGCCGAGTCGCGCCTTGCAGTAGGCAGGATCATCCCAGGCCTTCAATGTCGCGAGCACCTGCGCAGCGAATGCCTCGTGGATCTCATAGAAATCGAAATTCTGAAGCGTGAGGCCCGTACGATCCAGAAGGCGCGATACCGCAACCGTCGGCGCCATCAGCAGGCCTTCGCCAGCGACGAAATCAACGGCCGCCGTTTGCGCTGCCGTGAAATAGGCGAGCACCGGCAGGCCGCGTGCACGCGCCCAGTCCTCCGAAGCGAGCAGCACTGCCGAGGCGCCATCCGTGAGCGGCGTCGAGTTGCCGGCCGTGAGCGTGCCGCGATCGGACTTATCGAAAGCAGGCTTCAACGACGCAAGACGCTCGATGCTGATGTCGGGGCGCAGGTTGTTGTCTCGGAAGACGCCCGCATACGGCACGATGAGATCGTCGAAATAGCCCGTGCGATAGGCCTCCGCCGCCTTGATGTGGCTCTCATAGGCGAGCTGGTCCTGATCCTGGCGCGAGATCTTCCAGTGCTGCGCCATCAGCTCGGTGTGCTGGCCCATGGAGAGACCGGTTCGCGGCTCGGCGACCGACGGCGGTAATGGCGCCAGCTCCCGCGGTGAGAAGCCCTTGAACGCTGAGACCTTCTCGCCGAACGAGCGCCCCTGCTGGACGGCCACCAGCCGCTTCGCGAGCGGCTTCGACACCACGATCGGTGCGTCCGAGGTCGTATCGGAGCCACACGCTATCCCCGATTCGATTTCGCCAATCGCGATCTTAGCGGCAATGCCCATGGCCGCCTGGAGGCCCGTTCCGCAGGCCTGGATCAGCGTCGTGCCGGGCGATGTCGGTGCGAGCTTGGTGCCGAGGACGGCCTCGCGAGCGAGGTTCCAGTCCCGCGAGTGGCTGACTACCGCCCCGCCGACGACCTCGTCGATATGCACGCCGGCAAGCCCGAAGCGGTCGACGAGACCGCTCAGCGCGGCTGTCAGCATGTCCAGATTGCCGAGATCGGCATAGAGCGTATTGGAGCGGCAGAAGGGAATGCGTGTGCCACCGATGACGGCGACCTTCCTCGTGGATTGTTGCATAGCCCTGTTCCTGGCACTCGCTCGGATGGCGACTCATCTAGCTGGAATCGGCCGCAAGCGCCATGACGACCCTAGTGTGGTGATGCCGAAGTCCGCCACCACTTCGCGGCAGGTGTCGGAGGCGGACTTCGGAATCTGAACCACACTAGAAACATTAGGTTGCTAGTGTCCTTTCGATCGCGAAGTTCGCTCGATACCCCGCCGCAGATGGTGACGAACTTCGCGATCGGGACACTAGTGCTCAGCGAACACCTATCCAAGGCCTTGGTTTCGTGAGGGGATGCGCCTGTGGATCAGGCAGGGTCGGCTGCAGCGTGACGCGTTTGCATCAGCTCGGCGGCAAGCGACCAGTCCACGGCCGACAGGCCTTCCAATTTTCACTCAACTGCCGCAATAAGAATGTGTGGCGAGATTGAGGCAAGCCTTTGAGAAAGCTTGCCGACGGTAGGTTTTCGCCATCATCATGCGGAAGTGGTTCAAGGAAGAAAGGCGAGGATCCGGCCACGATCTTCGTCGGCTTGAGTTTTGCGTTCATAACCAAAAGATGCGGGCACCGAGATGATCGTTGAGAAGCGGGAAGGTGATGCCGAGGGATCCCTCGCTCACATGGGGAAGTACGTGCGCGGCTTTGCGGTCGCGCTGGTTTTAGCGGCGCCGCTGACGTCGGCGAGCGCGTCGGAAGGCAGCGGTTGGGCCAACAATGTCTGGAACAACGGGACTTATGCCAGCGCCTACACGCAGCCGCCCTCGTTTGATCATTCCTTCGCGCGCCAGTGGGAAGCAAATCCCCCGAAGGGCTTTCCGACGCTCTCTCCCGAGAACATCGCCGCGTTGAAAGCGGCCATCGATCGCTACAACGACATCGTCGCGAAGGGCGGCTGGCAGCCGATCCCCGACGCGCAACTCGCGCCGGGCGCCAGCGGTTCCGCCGTGGCGCTTCTTCGCCAGCGCCTGTCGATGTCTGGTGATCTGCGCGACGCCGATGACTACGGCACGTCCTTCTTCGATGGCTCCGTGGAGCGCGCGGTACGCCGCTTCCAGGCCTCGAACGGCCTAACGCCAACCGGCATCGTCGACAAGCGCACGATCGCGGCCTTGAATGTTTCGGCGCCGGCACGCCTGCGCCAGCTCAAGACGAATCTCAGCCGCCTCACCGAAATGACGCGCGGACTGCCCAAGCGCTACGTCGTCGTCAACATCCCGGCGGCTCAGATCGAGGCCGTCGAGGATGACAAGATAGTTTCGCGCCATGCCGGCGTCGTCGGCAAGACCGATCGCCAGACGCCGATCCTGCGCTCGCACATTCACGAGCTGAACTTCAATCCTGTCTGGACGATGCCGCCGACGGTGATCCAGAAGGACCTCATCCCGAACGGCCGCGCGATGTCCCAGAAGGGACAGGACGTGCTCGCGAAGTTCGGCATTGATGCCTACGGCGGCGAGGGGAAGAAGCTCGACAGCACGAAGATCAACTGGAGCAGCCCCGCGACCCAGAACCTGACCTTCCGCCAGAAGCCTGGCCCCGAGAACCCACTCGGCTTCGTGAAGATCAACTTCCACAACAGCCACTCGGTCTACATGCACGACACGCCGTCGGATCGCATGTTCGGCCGCAACTTCCGCGCCGCAAGCTCCGGCTGCGTGCGGGTCCAGGGCATCGATCAGCTCGCGGGCTGGCTCATGCAGGACCAGGGTTGGGACAAAGAGCGCGTGCTCGCCATGAAGAAGTCCGGCGAGCGTCTGGACGTACGCCTCAAGAAGCCCATGCCGCTCTACTTCGTCTACATGACCGCATGGGCGACCGAGGATGGCGTGATCCAGTTCCGCCGCGACCTCTACCAGCGTGACGGCGTGGGCGAGACGGCTTCGGCTTATTGATCGGCCACTTCGCAAGTCAGAGAACGAAGCGGGCGCCCTCAGCAGCGCCCGTATCTTTTTGGCTTCACTCCGGCGCAGGAATGAACTCCACAGAGTCCCCAGGCACCGTATCGAAGCGCTTCGCCTTCCAGTCTTCCTTCGCCGCCTGAATGCGCTCGCGCGAGGACGACACGAAGTTCCACCAGATATGCCGCGGGCCATCCATGGGCTCACCGCCCAAGAGCATGAGCCGCGCGTTGCTCAACGCCAGAATGGAGATGCGGTCTCCGGGCCGGAAGATGAGCAAACGACCCGCCTCGAAGCGGTCGCCGGCAATGTCGATCTCGCCCGCGACGATATAGACCGCGCGCTCTTCATAGGCTGGGTCGAGCGGCAGCACGGCGCCCGGCGCGAGCACCGCCTCGGCGTAGAAGCTCGGATGCGGGAACTCGACGGGCGAGCGCTGACCATACAATTCTCCCATCACGAGCCGCACGCGCTTGCCCTCGCCCGTGATACGCGGCAGCTCGTCGGCGCCGTGGTGAGCGAAGGTCGGCGTGCCCTCTTCGTGCGACTTCGGCAGCGCCGCCCAGGCCTGGATGCCATACAGCTCGTGCTGGTGTGACCGCACCTCCGCCGCCGTCCGCTCCGAGTGGACGATGCCCGAGCCGGCGCTCATGAGGTTCAGCTCACCCGGCTTGATGGGCAGCGACGTGCCGAGACTGTCGCGATGCCAGATCTCGCCCTGGAAGAGATACGTCACGGTCGCGAGCCCGATGTGGGGATGCGGGCGCACGTCCATGCCGGTGCCGAGCAGGAACTCGGCCGGTCCCATCTGGTCGAAGAAGATGAACGGGCCGACCATCTGCTTCTTCGCCGAGGGTAACGCGCGGCGCACCTCGAAGCCGCCGATGTCGCGGGCACGCGGCACGATCACATGCTCGATCGCGTCACAGGAAAAGGCGTCGCCGGGAACGGGATCGTGGTGGGGGAGTTCGCTCATATCAGCCTCCTTGGGGCGGCCTCATGGGTACGTTATGGGGCGCGTTTCTGTTGCATGAGCATAGGCGTCATCCACATGTTCGCAAGCCATTGAAAACCGATGGCGCCACACCAGTTTGACGAACGATCGGGGCATTCCTAACATGTTGAACCGCCATGGCGCCTGCAAGCCTGCGCCCCCGGAGGTGAGCATTGGACCAACCCACGAAGGAACGCGCGAGCGGGCTCATCCAGCTCAATGAGCGCACGCGCGAAATCTTCCGCCACATCGTCGAGTCCTATCTCGCGACCGGCGAGCCCGTCGGCTCGCGCAATCTCTCGCGCCACCTGCCGATGACGCTCTCGCCGGCCACCGTGCGCAACGTGATGTCGGACCTGGAACACCTCGGGCTCATCTACGCGCCGCACACGTCCGCCGGTCGCCTGCCGACACAGACGGGATTGCGCCTCTTCGTCGACGGCCTGCTCGAAGTCGGCAACCTCACGGATGACGAACGCCGCCAGATCGAGGCTCAGGTCAGGGTCAAGCGGGAGCGCTCGGTCGATCAGGTGCTGGCCGAGGCCGGCGACATGATCTCAGGCCTCTCGCACTGCGCCGGTCTGGTCATCAGCGAGAAGCGCGACGGCCACCTCAAGCACATCGAGTTCGTGCCGCTCGAACCGGGCAAGGCGCTCGTCGTCCTCGTCGGCGAGGATCAGTCGGTCGAGAACCGCGTCATCAATATTCCTCGCGGCCTTCCGCCGTCGGCTCTCGTCGAGGCCACGAACTACCTGAACGCCCATATCCGCGGGCTCAATCTCCTTGAGGCTAGATCGACCATCGAGAGACAACTCACCACCGCCAAGGCCGAGCTGGATGCGCTGACGAAGAAGGTCATCGAGGCCGGCCTCGCCACCTGGTCCGGCGCGGGCGACGAGCGCAAGAGTCTCATCGTGCGCGGACAGGGCAATCTCCTCAAGGATCTGACCGCCATCGAGGATCTGGAGCGCATTCGTCAGCTCTTCGACGATCTCGAAGCCAAGCGTGAGCTCGTCCAGCTCCTCGGCCTCGCCGAGAAGGGCGACGGCGTGCACATCTTCATCGGCTCGGAAAATCAGCTCTTTTCGCTGTCGGGCTCATCGCTGATCGTCTCGCCCTTCCGCGATTCCTCGCGCAAGATCGTCGGTGTGCTGGGTGTCATCGGCCCGACGCGCCTGAATTATGCCCGCATCATCCCGATGGTCGACTACACTGCACGCCTGATCAGCCGCACTTTGACTTGATTTTGTCACCCCGGGTCATGATATGCGAGGGTCGGGCGCGACAGCCTGCCGGACGCTCGGACCGGCAGCTCATTTTGAACATTTTGTCGCGCCATCGACGCGGACGAGCACGAGGACACATGAGCAACCAGACCCACGACCCCCAGGCGCCGGGGAATGGCGCCGGGGCGCCTGAGCCTGAGTCGAACGGCCCCGGCGGCACCACTGCCCAGCGCGATGCAGCCGCTGCCGAATACAGCCAGCAGGCTGGTGAGACTGCCGGCTCTCAGGAGCAGGCCGCGGATGCGGCACAGCTTCAGGCCCTGCAGACAGAGAACCGCGAGCTGAAGGATCAGGTTCTGCGCGCCTATGCCGAAATGGACAACATCCGCAAGCGCGCCGAGCGCGAGCGGCTCGATACGCAGAAGTATGCCGTGTCGAAGTTCGCACGCGACATGCTCTCGGTCGCCGACAACCTGGAGCGCGCACTCGCCGCGGTTCCGACCGATACGTCCGATCCGGTCCTCAAGGGCCTCCTCGATGGCGTGACGGTAACCGAGCGCGGCCTGGCCAGTGTGCTCGAACGCTACGGCATCAAGCGCATTGCCGCGGAAGGCGCGCCCTTCGATCCGCACCAGCATCAGGCGGTCATGGAGCACCAGGATCCGAGCGTGCCGAACGGCACTGTCGTCCGCGTCTTTGAAGCCGGCTACACGCTCGAGGATCGCGTTCTGCGCCCGGCATCGGTGGTCGTCGCCAAGGGCGGCCCGAAAGCTGAAAAGGCCGCCGCTCCGCAAGGTGCAGAGGCAACAGGCGGCGGCGCAACCGCGCCCGAAGCCGGCAACGACAATGGGGCTAATGGCGGTGCTTCCGAGACCTCTTCCGGGGCATAAGCCTCATGCAATCTCGCAGTGCAAAATTGTCACAAGGGTGTGGGTTGCGGGCGTTGCAGGCCCTCCGACGCACTCCTATATACCGGTGAGCCAAATCACCAACTCCAGGGAACCGGAGCCGTCGACCCCCAAAGGGTCTAAAGCACGATCGGGTGCCTTAGCGGACCCGTCCGGTTTGCCGCAACGAAGGGATTGAGAATAAAATGGCAAAAGTCATCGGGATCGATCTCGGGACGACCAACTCCTGCGTAGCTGTCATGGAAGGCAGCACGCCCAAAGTCATCGCCAACGCCGAGGGCGTGAACACCACCCCCTCCATCGTTGCCTTTACCGACGACGGCGAGCGCCTCGTTGGTCTGCCGGCCAAGCGCCAGGCGGTGACGAACCCCTCGAACACTCTGTTTGCGATCAAGCGCCTCATCGGCCGCCGCTTCTCCGACCCCATGGTCGAGAAGGACAAGCACCTCGTCCCCTACAAGATCACGAGCGGCGCGAATGGCGACGCCTGGGTCGAGGCGAACGGCAAGCAGTACTCGCCCTCGCAGGTCTCCGCCTTCATTCTCCAGAAGATGAAGGAGACGGCTGAGGCTTATCTCGGCCAGACGGTCACGCAGGCCGTCATCACCGTTCCCGCCTACTTCAACGACGCCCAGCGCCAGGCGACCAAGGACGCCGGCAAGATCGCCGGCCTCGAGGTGCTGCGCATCATCAACGAGCCGACGGCGGCTGCCCTGGCCTATGGCCTCGACAAGAAGCATGCCGGCACGATCGCGGTCTATGACCTCGGCGGCGGCACCTTCGACGTCTCGATCCTCGAGATCGGCGACGGCGTCTTCGAGGTGAAGTCCACCAATGGCGACACCTTCCTCG
>JAEZAW010000212.1 GCA_023430315.1 Pseudomonadota bacterium
ATCGAGTTCGACGACATCTTCCGTGATGCCATCTACCACCCCGGCTGCCCGACGATCAGTGCCGCACTTGCCGCCGCGCAGGCCAAGGGCGCAACCGCCGCGGAACTCCTGACCGCGATTATCATCGGCTACGAGGTTTCGACGCGCATCGGTCTTGCGGTGCAACCGTCGCATTACAAATTCTGGCATACGACGGGCACGATCGGCACGTTCGGCGCGGCGGCGGCTGTGGCGACAATCCTCAAGCTCAACGAAGCGCAGTTCGCACACGCGCTCGCCACCTCGGCGACGATGGCGGCGGCTCTTCAACAAGCCTTCCGCTCGGACTCGATGTCGAAGCCGCTGCACGCGGGTCATGCATCCGAAACGGGCGCGATGGCTGCGCTCAGCGCCGAATACGGCATGACCGGCACGCTTGACGTGCTCGAAGGCGAGGCTGGTTTCGGCGCCGCCATGAGCACGACCGTCGACTCGTCGAAGGCGACGGCCGGTCTCGGCGCGCACTACAACATCACGCAGATGACCTTCAAGAACCACGGCTGCTGCGGCCACGCCTTCCCTGCCATCGATGGTGTGCTGCATCTCAAGGCCGAACACGGCTTCGCGCCCGAGACCATCAAGAGCATTCGCGTCGGCGGCTATCGCGCGACACTGGAAGTCGCAGGCGTGCCAAAAGCGACCACACCCTTTGAAGGCAAATTCTCGACGCCATTCCTCGTCGCAAGTGCGCTCGTCCACGGCAGCGTACGTCTCAACGCCTACGAGCCCGAACGCCTCGCGGACACGCGCGTCCAGGCGCTCTCCGACAAGGTCGAGCTTCGACTCGACGAGCAGTGCGCCGCCGACTTCCCCAAGCGCCGCTCGGCGAAGGTTGCGATCGAGCTCGCGGACGGCCGCACGCTCGAGCACTACCAGCCGACCCGCAAGGGCGACCCCGACGCGCCGCTCAATGACGCTGATGTCTCCGACAAGTTCCTCGAACTCGCAGGCCCCGTCCTCGGCGCCGATGCCGCCAAGCGCCTCCTCGCCGAGCTTTGGGCTGCGGACCAGCCCCACACCCTCTATGCTGTCCCCGGAGACGCGCTGCGCAAAGCAGGCTAACCGGAGGAAGCAAATGAGGCTCAAGGACAAGGTCGCGATCATCACGGGCGCGGCAGCGGGGATGGGTGCGGCCACGGCACGGCTGTTCGCGCGCGAGGGCGCCAAGCTTCTGCTCACCGACATCGACGACAAGGACGGCCCGGCCGTCGCGGCGGACATCGTGCGGACGAACGGGAATGCCCGCTTCGAGAAGCACGATGTCTCGCAAGAAGCCGACTGGCAGCGCGTCGTCGACGCGGCGCTCGCCGCCTATGGCCGCATCGACATCCTGATCAACAATGCCGGCATCAGTGGCTCCATTCCCGACAAGCTCGATATCGAGATGTGGGATCGCCAGTTCTCGATCAACGCGCGCGGCAACTTCCTCGGCCTGCGCGCGGTCATCCCGGTCATGCAGAAGCAGAAGGCCGGCGCGATCGTCAACATCTCGTCGATCAGCGGCGTGGTGGGACAAGAGTACGTGCACATGGGCTACAATGCCGCCAAGGGCGCCGTGCGGACCATGACGAAGGCCGCGGCGGTGCAGTACGCGCCCGAGGGAATCCGCGTCAATTCCGTGCATCCCGGCATCCTGCCGCCAATGCGCACGTCGAAGCTGACGGCCGATCCGGCTATGCGCGAGAAAATGGTGAGAGCGGTGCCTATGCGCCGCGCGGGCGAGGTCGATGAGGTCGCGTACGCGAACCTCTTCCTCGCCTCCGACGAAGCGTCCTACATCACCGGCGTCGAGCTGATGGTGGATGGCGGCTATACGGCGATGTAGATACTCGACCGCAATGAGCAGCAACTACCAATGGCGTCCCGCGACGATCGCCGACGCCTACGACATCGCCAGCCTCTCCAAGAAGCACCTCGGCCTTTACGCCGAGGGCATGGAGGTATTCGACGAGCGCATTCGGCTGGCGCCGCAAGGCTGCTTCGTGCTCGCACATGGGGAGACCATCGTCGGCTATTTCTGCAGCCATCCCTGGATGCGCAAGAAGCCGCCTGCCCTCCATCAACTGCTCGGAAACATCCCGGCAGAGGCTGACTGTTGGTACGTCCACGATGTCGCGGTCGATCAAGCGGCACGTGGTGGTGGTGTGGTCGCCGCGATATGCGAGCGAGCGCTCGCAGTGGCAAGGGACAAGGGTTTTCGCACGGCGATGCTTGTCGCGGTCAGTGGCGCGGGCGGCTATTGGGAGAAGCTCGGCTTCAAGGATGCCACCACAGACGCCCTCCGCCTCAAGCTTAGGGATTACGGCGACGACGCCGTCTACATGGAGCGCGTCCTAACGCGCTGAGGGCGGGCTCGACGTAGCCATCATATTAATCTATACGCAGGCTTGAATATGCTGTCGCCCCGGCGCTCTCCCAACGGGATCGAGTACGCGGGTCATCGAACGACGGAGCTTGCAGAGCATGGCCGACAAGACGCTCGATACTCAGGGGCAGAACTGCCCGCTGCCGATCCTGAAGGTCAAGAAAGCCATCGGCGAAGTGCCCGTGGGCGGTACGCTCGAGGTGCTGGCCAGTGATCCTGGCTCGGTCGATGATTTCGTGGCTTTTTGCAAGCAGGCCAAGCATGAGATGGTCGAGAGCTCCGAAGCGAGCGGCGTCTATCGCTTTCTGATCAAGCGGATGTCCTGAGCCAGTGAGCTGAATAGCCGCCCTGAGCCACACTTGACGGCGCCGCTCCATCCTTGCCACGGTCATCATGCCGTGGCCGCTGGTGTCGCGCGCGGCGGAGCTCAGAGCATGACGAATCTTTTCGAAGCAGCCGGCCTCGAGCAGGGCGCCCCGCGTCCGCTCGCCGACCGGCTGCGCCCGAAGAAGCTCGCCGAGGTCATCGGTCAGGCGCACATCGTCGGACCCGAGGGCTCGCTCACGCGGATGCTGCGCGCGGGCCGGATGCCGAACCTCATTCTCTGGGGCCCGCCCGGCGTCGGCAAGACCACCATCGCGCGCCTGCTCGCGCAGGAAACCAAACTAGAATTCGAGCAGCTTTCGGCGATCTTCTCGGGCGTTCAGGATCTGCGCAAGGCGTTCGATCGCGCCAAGGCACGCCGCGAGCAGGGCCGCGGCACGCTACTTTTCATCGACGAAATCCATCGCTTCAACCGCGCGCAGCAGGACGGCTTCCTGCCCCACATGGAGGACGGCACGATCACGCTCGTCGGCGCGACCACGGAGAACCCGTCCTTCGAGCTCAATGGCGCTTTGTTATCGCGCGCGACGACACTGGTCCTGAATCGCCTCGATGACACCGACATGGGCGAGTTGCTGGCCCGCGTCGAAAGCGAAACGGGCCGCGCGCTGCCGGTCGACGACGATGCGCGCGTAGCCCTCATCGGCATGGCCGATGGCGATGGGCGCGCCTTCATCAATCTTTGTGAGGAAGTTCTCGCGGCTGTCGCCGACGATGAACCGCCGCTCAACACGGCTTCGCTCGTGTCACTCGTCCAGCGCCGCGCGCCGCTCTACGACAAGAGTCGCGACGGCCACTACAATCTCATCAGCGCGCTCCACAAAGCCGTGCGCGGGTCCGATCCCGATGCGGCGCT
>JAEZAW010000216.1 GCA_023430315.1 Pseudomonadota bacterium
CCTACTTTACGCTTCTCGCGGACGAGCACGGGAAGGTGACGAGCTTCGCCGATGTCTATGGTCATGACCGGCGCATCCAGGCCGTGCTTCTCGACGGCCAGAGCGTAGCCTCAGTCGCGAGCACGGATCCGGCGGCCGCACTCGATCGCAAGGTGAAAGAGCTCGCCAACGCGCCACGCCCGCGCCGCGATGAGTACAGCGGTGGCTGGGGCGGATGGGGCTGGGGCCCGCCGCCGAAGGGTCGCCGCGGCGGTGGCGGCGGCGGGGACTTCTTCTCGGGTCTCTTCGGTAACTGAGTTGAGCCGTGGCGTCAGGCAGCAGCCTGACGCCGTGCGCGCTTGAGCCGGCGCGCGGCTCCCTGGCGCTGCGCGAGATCCATCTGCACGATGTAGATCTCGGTCACCTCGAAGCCCAGGAACACGCCCGGGCCGGCGTTGATGGTCGAGCCCTGGCCGCGACGGTCCGACATCACGATGCCGGCGTCGAAACGCCCCTCGATAGTCTCGAACAGGCTTCGTGCCTCGTCGATCTGCGCGACGACGACGATGTGGTCGTAGGCTTCGTCCAGCGCATCGAGCACGAGGTTGATCCAGCCGGCGTCGAGCGGTCGCGCGGGATCGGCCGGTGCGCTGCCTGCCGCGATGAAATGCACGTCGCTCTCGGGCAGTCGCACGATCACGTCATCAAAGCTCGCCCGGCCATCCAGCATGTCGTTCATGCCGGGTCGCGTTCGTACGCCGAGGCTCGCAGCGAGGCCCTTGCCGTCGCGCGACCAGTCGACGAGTACGCAGCGACGGCCGGCGGTGGCGAGCGAGGTGATCATGTCGCGCGCTTCGCTCGCGCCGTCGATGCCGTCGGCGACGAGGAGCGTGCGGTGGCCTTTCCGCCCCATGGCCCTGCCTGCCAGATGGCGCGCGGTGTCGGTCGTGGTTGAAAGTATGACGAACTGCCCCGGCTCGCTGCTCTGCACATGCGGAGCCACCGCGGCCTGCGCGTCCTCGGTCGGCTGCGTGCCGGTAACCGGTGCATCCATCGGCCGGGCCTCGAATGCGGCGGTGTCGAGCCGCACGTCCGCGCGATCGCGTGCCGTTGCAGCAAGATCCGCGAAGCCCGTCTCCGCGACCGAGCGTCGATTGCCAATGAGCAGGGCGCGAACGATCACCGCCATGAACCCAATCATCAGGATTGAAACCGCAGCGAGCAGAGCGAACTGACCCTTGCGCGGGAAGGCCGGGATGGCGATGGCCTGCGCGGGCGCTGCACGCTCGGCGAAGGCAGTACGCACCGGCGCTCGCGGCACGCTTTGCTCCTGGGCTCTCAGGCTCTCGAGCGCGCGACGCTTGGCAGCAGCATCCTGCTCGAGCGCGGCAAGGCGGTCGGTGTCGGCGGGCGTGCCAGTGCCGGCATCAGCGCGGGCGAGCCGTGCGCGCGCTTCGGTTTCGCGCGTCGTGGCCGACTTGACCTCTGCGTCGAGCGCTTCGGCGATGGCAGTTGCCTCGCGAAACATCTGCCAGCGCAGCTCGCTCAGTCGGGCCTTGAGATCGCGGATGCGCGGATGGTCAGACGAAAGTGAGCGCTCGGCACTAGTCTTCTGCACCTCGAGGCGGACGCGCTCGCCAATGAGCTGATGAAGGCTCGGCGACGTCTGCAGCTCGGCAATAGCCTCGACTTTGCCTTTGTCGAGGAGCGCGCGAACGGCCTCGGCGCGTGCGGTCGCGTCGCTGCGCTCGCGCTCCGCCTGCGCCAGCGCTTCCGCGAGGTCGTTGCGTCGCTGATCGTCGACCGCTTCGTCCGACGGGCGCTTGAGGCGCGCGATCTCCGCCTCAATCCTCGCCAGTTCCTCGGTAAGCCGCTGCTTTTCATGCCCGGACGCCACCGTGCCGGTGGGCTCCGTCGATGCCAATTGGAGATGGACGAGATGATCGGCAATCCGCACCGCAAGATCGGGCGTGTGCGCCGTCGCGCTGACGATGATGCTGCCCTCTTCGCGCCCCGGCGCAACGTCGAGGCTGCGCGTGAGGGCGGCTAGTGCCTGCTCGTTGCGGGCACTTTCGGGGCGCCGCGCATGGCGGCCGGACAGCCGATCCAGCGAGCCAATGACATCCTGTATTGTGTTCGCGCCGCCGAATGCTGCGAGATTCTGGAGATCCAAATCCGCCACGACCTTGCGGGCCAGGTCACGCGACTTGAGCGAGGCAATGGTGGTGGCCGCGGCCGCATCCGGCGCCGCGAGGCGAATTTCGGTGGTGGCGACATAGCGCGCAGGGACCAACGCCAGCGCGGTGAAGACCGCAGCGCCCGCAAAGCCAGCGACGACCAGCACACGCAGCCAGGAGCGCATCAGCACCGACCACTGAGACATGACGGCAATATCTTCGGACGCCAATCGAGCGGAGTTACGCATGAGCTTGATACCGGTGTGCTGATCCGCAATGTCGAACTCGACAGGCGGTGTACAATTGTCCCGGATTAGAACGCTCGGCCCTTGCGAATTCATTAAGCGCGGAAGGACTTTCTCGCGGTTAGTTCTTGTTAACTCGCACTAACGAGAAGTTGCTGCGCGCGGCGCGATCAACGCGCTGCCGCCGCTGCCGAGCGGATCGCGGCGATGTTCTTCGCGTACGCATCCTTGCTGCCGCCCTTGAACACCGCCGATCCGGCGACCAGCACATTGGCGCCGGCTGCGACGACGAGCGGGGCCGTCTCCTGCGTGATGCCGCCGTCGATCTCGATATCGATTGGGCGATTGCCGATAAGCGCCTGCACGCGGCGCACCTTCTCCACGACCGAAGGAATGAAGGCCTGGCCGCCGAAGCCGGGGTTGACGGTCATGAGCAGAATGAGATCGAGACGGTCGAGCACGTATTCTATGACGCTCTCGGGCGTCGAGGGATTGAGCGAGACGCCCGCCTTCTTGCCGAGTGCGCGGATGGCCTGGAGCGAGCGGTCGAGATGCGGCCCGGCCTCGGCGTGGACCGTGATGATGTCGGCGCCGGCCTCGGCGAAGGCTGAGAGATAGGGATCCGCCGGCGTGATCATGAGGTGGCAGTCGAACACCTTCTTCGAGGCACCCCGGATGGCTTTGATGACTGGCGGCCCATACGAAATGTTCGGCACGAAATGCCCGTCCATGACATCGAGATGGATCCAGTCGGCGCCGGCCGCATCGACATCGGCCACTTCCTGACCGAGCCGGGCGAAGTCGGCCGAGAGGATCGACGGCGCGATGATGAGATCCCGAGGCATCGAGGCCCTCCGTTCGCGCGGCATTCAGGAAAATCAGGCCGCATATCCAGGCGATAGCACGTCGCGGGGCTCATGCAACAGGGCGCCCGCCATGGCTTCTGAGCCTATCCCCGACAGCATCTGAACGACGGCCAAATGCTGAGCGTATGGCCCCCAGACTGAGGATAAAGGTCAGTTTGGGGATCAAATTCCTGTTTAATCCATAATTTGTCCTAAGTTTCCCGTTGACGCCCATAAAAACCCATGACATCCCATTAATGCCCGTCCGCACCGGGCAGGAGATGTGGGGCGTGGCGCCGGTTCTGCAGAGGGTCTGAACCGTGCGACCGCCCGCTCTCCGGCCGGTTCGAGAGGACGGCGGAAAGGCATCTGCACCGCCCTCGCGTGTCGATCGAGGGCGGGTCCGTGCGGGAGTTCAGAGCGTGAGGCGGGTTTTCAGTCGCGGTTGTCGCGTTGAGCAAAAACGACGGGACTTCGACTGAAGGGATGGACCGCTTTGTCTCGACATTCATCAACAAAATCGACGCCAAGGGCCGCGTATCAGTTCCTGCGCCTTTCCGGGCTATCCTTGAGCGCGACGGCTTTCAGCAGGGCGGGGCAGGACACGTCTACTGCTACCCCGCGCTCGACAGTCCTGCAGTCGATGCAGGTGGCGAAAGACTTGCGCGCACGATCGACGGGCTTCTCGCAGGCCTGCCGGACTATTCGATCGAGCGGGACGAACTCTCTGTCGCACTTTACGGTATCTCCCAGGTCCTCTCGATCGACCAGGACGGACGTATCGTGCTTCCTGAGAGCCTTCGTGCCCACGCGGGCATCACGACCCAGGTCGCTTTTGTCGGCCTGGGCGAAAAATTTCAGCTTTGGGAGCCGGGCCAGTTCGAGCGCCGTCGCGCCGAGGCCCAGCAGAAGGTTCGCGAGCACCTCAAACTGTTCGGCGCGGGTCGCCGCGGCGGGGGCGACCCCGGCGGCGGCCAGCAGGGGGCGCGGGAATGATGGCGGGCCGCCAGGCGCGCCCAGGGGAACGTGCCACTGAGGGTGCGGTCCGCCACATTCCCGTGTTGCTTGATGAAGTGCTCGCCGCGCTGAAGCCAGCGGCCGGCGAGACCTTCATCGACGGCACTTTCGGCGCCGGTGGCTATACCTCGGCCATTCTCGACGCAGCTGACGCGCGCGTCATCGCCATCGACCAGGATCCGAATGCGCTCGCGGCAGGCGCCGTGCTGGTCGCGAAGTACGCGCCGCGCCTCATTCTGAGCGAAGGTCGCTTCGGCGATCTTGACCGCATCGCTGCAGATGCCGGCTTTTCCGCTGTCGACGGCGTCGTCCTCGATATCGGCGTTTCGTCCATGCAACTCGACGAGGCCGAGCGCGGCTTTTCCTTCATGTCCGACGGCCCGCTCGACATGCGCATGTCGCAGTCGGGACCGAGCGCCGCCGACGTCATCCGCGAATCTTCCGAAGAGCTGCTGGCTGATATCTTCTTCCATCTCGGCGAAGAGCGGCGCTCGCGTGCTGTCGCGCGTGCGGTCGGCCGGGTGCGCGAATCGAGCGAGATCGCGACCACGCGCCAGCTCGCGGATCTCGTCCAGCGCACGCTCGGTCGCGCCAAAGGCGAGGACAAGCACCCGGCAACGCGCGTCTTCCAGGCGCTCCGCATTTACGTGAACGACGAGCTTGGCCAGCTCATGGACGCGCTCATGGCCGTCGAGCGCGTCTTGAAGCCAGGTGGGCGTCTCGTCGTCGTCACGTTCCACTCACTCGAAGACCGCATCGTCAAGCGTTACCTCACGGACGCAAGTGGTCGAAATCCATCCGGTTCGCGCCACTTGCCGCCGGCCGCTGAGGCCGCTGCAGCACCGCGTTACCGAATTGTTAACCAACGCCCGTTAACCCCGTCTGATAAGGAAATTGCCGCCAATCCGCGTGCGCGTTCGGCGCGCCTCCGGGCCGCCGAGCGGACTTCGGCCAAGGCGGTGCCTCCAGCGGATGAGGCCAGTCTCGGCGTGATCCGACCCGAGAGCTTCGCCCGCCGCTAGTGTTCAGTAGAGGAGCGGTGTTCGCCATGCCCCGCCTAGCCGCAGTTGGCACGGTCCTGCTCGCGGTCGCTTCGGCGTTCGTGCTGTACGCAGTCACGTATGAAACGCGGCGGCTGGAGCAGCACGTCGCGGCCCAGGACCGGACCATTGAGAAGACGCGCCTCGACATCGCCGTGCTCAAGGCCGAGCGCGCCTATCTCGCGCGCCCCGAGCGCATCGAGGATATGGCCCGCAAGATCGGCCTCGCCCCTATCGATCCGCGCCAGTACGACGTCCTGTCCTCGGCAGGAGAGCGCCGCCCCTCTCCGGAAGGAGAGCGCAGACCCTCTCCGGAAGGAGAGCGCAGACCATGAAACGGCCCGAGCCGCTGCGTGTCGGGCCTGCGCTGGCAGCGCGACCCGGCGCGCCGCGTGACCCCGGCCATGCCGTGCGCGTCGAGCTACCGCGTGAGCGCACGTGGCTCATGCACGCCGCGATCTCGGTCGTTTTCATCGCTATTGCGGGGCAGACCGTTCGTCTTGCAGCGAGCGGCGATCCGGAGACACGTCTCGCGCGCGCAGAGCCTCTCCATCAGACTTTCATCCGCCCCGATATCGTCGATCGCCGCGGCATTCTGCTCGCAACCGACGTCGACGCGGCTTCGCTGTTCGCCGATCCGGCCATGATCCGCGACGCCGATCTCACAGCCGAGAGACTAGCCGCTGCCTTTCCCGAGCTTGATGCAGGCGAGCTGCGTCGCCGGCTTGGCGACCACACGCGCCGCTTCGAGTGGATCAAGCGCGGCCTGACACCCATCGAGGCGCAGCGCGCGCATGACCTCGGCATTCCCGGTCTCGGCTTTCGCCGGGAGCCGCGTCGCGTGTATCCGACGCGCTACCTGACCTCGCACATCATCGGTCACGTCGATCCCGACAATCGCGGCACTGCCGGCATCGAGCGGCACATCGACGAGATCGGAGAGATCGATGCCGCCGCAGCGCCGCGCCGCTCGCAAAGAGCGCCGATACGGCTCTCCATGGATCTCGGCGTGCAGAACGCCGTCGCCGATACGCTCGCTGATGCGATGAAGCAGTACAAGGCCGAGGGCGCCTCCGGCGTCGTTATCGATGCCGCCAGCGGCGAGATCATCGCGGCTGTGTCGCTCCCTGATCAGGACCCCGAGAAATTTCCCGGTGCCGATGAGGACGATCGCAAGGATCGCGTCATGGGCGGCACCTTCGAGCTCGGCTCGATCGCCAAGACGGTCACGCTCGGTCTCGCACTCGAAGATCTCGGTTCCTCCCTGAACCGCATCTACGACACGCGCGAGCCCCTGCGTTTCGGCCGCTATACGATTGCCGAGCAGTATCCGCCCGGACGCCCGCTGACGCTTGCTGAAATTCTCGTGCGCTCATCGAACGTCGGTGCGGGTCTCATTGCCATGGAAGCGGGCGTGCCGCGCCAGCGCGCCTTCCTCGATCGCCTCGGTCTGCTGGACCATATGCGCACCGAGGCAGGCCCGGTGGCGAAGCCGCAGATCCCATCTCACTGGGGCCCGCTCGAAGGTGTGACGATCGCTTATGGCCACGGCCTCGCCGTTGCGCCGCTGCAGTTCGCTGCCGCCGCCGCAGGTCTCGTCAATGGCGGCATCAAAATCAAACCGACCATGCTGCGGCAAGACACTGTGCCGGCGGGCGAAGCGCGCGTGATCTCGCCGGCATCAAGCGCCGCGCTGCGCGAGGCACTGCGTCGTGCCGTCAGCGATACACAGGGCACGGGTCGGCGCGCGGAACTCGAGGGCTACGAGATCGGCGGCAAGACAGGCACGGCCGAGCAGCCCGGAAAGGGCGGCTACAAGGAGAAGGCGGTGATCTCGTCGTTCTTCGCGGTGTTGCCGGCATCGACGCCGCGCTACGTGCTGCTGCTGTCGCTGTTCGAGCCCGAAGGCACGAAAGAGACCAAAGGCAAGATCACGGCAGGCCTCAATGCCGCGCCGACGACGGCACGGCTCATTCAGCGCATTGGCCCGATGCTCGATCTGGTGCCAGAGCGCGTTGCGGGCGCGAATTAGGGGGCGGGCCTACTTCCATCGCTCGAGCGCCGCATCATCACTCTCGCGCGCATCGACCCAGCGGCCTTCGCCGCTCGCGTCGGTCTCCTTCTTCCAGAAGGGGGCGCGACTCTTAAGGTAGTCCATGAGGAACGCTGCAGCCTCGAAGGCGGCGTGCCGATGCGCGGAAGCCGTAACAACGAGCACGATGTTATCGCCGGGCGCGAGCGTGCCGACGCGATGCACGATGCGTGTGCCTTGGAGCGGCCAGCGCTTGTTCGCTTCTTCCTCGACGCGCGCGAGCTCGGCTTCGGTCATGCCGGGATAGTGCTCGAGCGTCATCGACGAGAGCGATGTACCTTCGCTCGTTCCGCGGACCGTGCCTGTGAACGTGACGATGGCGCCGATATCCGTGCGGCCCACGGTGAGATTTGCGACCTCGCGCGAGATATCGAAATCCTCGGTCTGCACGGCGACGCTCATGGCATCAGCCTCCGGTCACCGGCGGAAAGAAGCCGATCTCGCGGGCGCCAGTGATAGGCGCCTCCTGGCGGACATGCGTGTGGTCGATGGCCGCGCGGATAACCTCGGCGCGCTCGAAGGCGTGAGCGTACTCGGGGCCGCGGCCCTTGAGCCAGAGAATGAGGTCGGCGACGGTCGCGACGCCGGGCGGCACGTCGAGCCTCTCCTCGGATCGGCCGACCCGCTCGCGGAGCCAAGCGAAATAGCGCAGCGTGATGGTCATGAGCGGCACCTTGCGCGCAGCCGCCTCAATTGTCCATGGCGTGGCGGACCGCGGCCTTGAGGTAGTCGTAGCCGGTCCATAGCGTCAACAGGGCCGCAACCCAGAGCAGCATGGTCCCAGTGAGGATCACGCCCGGGACGTATTTCTCTCCGGCCGGTCCGGCGAGCAGAACGCCGATCGCGAGCATCTGCAGGGCGGTCTTCCACTTTGCGAGCCGCGTGACGTGCACCTTCACACGCAGCTCCGCCAGGAATTCGCGCAGGCCGGAAACGAGGATCTCGCGGCACAGGATGATGATCGCCGCCCAGATCGTGATGTAGTCGATGGTCGCGTCGTTCACGAGCACGAGCAGGGCCGTGCCGACGAGCAGCTTGTCGGCAATCGGATCGAGCATTCGGCCGAGCGTCGATTGCTGGGCGAGGGCACGTGCGAGATAGCCGTCGAGCCAGTCGGTAACGGAGGCAAACACGAACACGAAAAGGGCCGCCCAGCGGCCCACGTCGCCATCGATGAGAACGAAGCACGCCGCCATCAGCGGCACCGCCGCGATGCGCAGATACGTCAGCACGTTCGGCAATGACGTCAGCGTTGTGCGCGTGGCTGTGTGGTCCATGACCCCCTCTGCTACACCATCACCATGCCCCGGCAAAGGGCGGCGGACAGTGATCTGCTCTGCAATGGTGGACTTTGCTTGCAGTGCACAAAGAATTGACTTGGAATTTCGGAAAAGGAAGAGGGGCGGCTTGGCCTCTCCAGCCCGCGCCGCCCCTTTGTGCAATATCAGATCTTTTGATTGTACTCGCCGACCTCGGGAAACTTGCGCAGTCGCCCGTCAATGTCCGCGAAAATCGCGCGCTGTGCCGCTTCGGAGGTCGGGCTTTCCACGACCACGACCAGCTCAGGCTTGTTGGATGACGCGCGCACGAGACCCCAGGTGCCGTCCTCGAGCACGACGCGCACGCCATTCACGGTGACGAGGTCGCGGATGGACTGGCCGGCAACTTTCTCGCCCTTTGCCGCGGCGTCCTGGTAGGCCCTCACCATCTGATCGACTATCCCGTACTTCTTCTCGTCGGCGCAGTGGGGCGACATGGTCGGCGACTGCCACGTCTTCGGCAGATCGCGCTCGAGATCGGCCATGGTCTTGCCTGGGCTGCGGTCGAGCATGTCGCATACGGCAAGGGCCGCAACGAGGCCGTCGTCGTAGCCGCGCCCTAGCGGCGGCTGAAAGAAGAAGTGGCCAGATTTCTCGAAGCCGACGAGCGCCTTCTGCTCGTGCGTGTATCGCTTCATGTAGGAGTGACCGGTCTTCCAGTAGAGCGCCTTCGCGCCGTTCTTTTGCAGCACGGGATCGGTCAGGAAGAGCCCCGTCGACTTGACGTCCGCGACGAAGACCGCATTGGGATGCAAGGCGGAGAGATCCCTCGCAAGCATGACGCCGACCTTGTCGGCAAAGATCTCATGGCCCTCGTTGTCGACGACGCCGCAGCGATCACCGTCACCGTCGAAGCCGAGGCCCACATCCGCCTTGTGCTCGATGACAGCCGCGCTCATGGCGTGCAGCATTTCGAGGTCTTCGGGATTGGGATTGTAGCGCGGGAAGCTGTGATCGAGATTGCAGTCGAGCGGCACCACCTCGCAGCCAATGGCTTCCAGCACGTTTGGCGCGAAGGCACCAGCCGTGCCATTGCCGCACGCGCACACGACCTTGAGCTTGCGCTTGAGCTTCGGTCGGTTCGAGAGCGCCTTCATGTAGCGCTCGGCCATGTCCGGCACGAAGATATAGCGG
Organism: Pseudomonadota bacterium; assembly: GCA_023430315.1. Lineage (GTDB taxonomy): Bacteria > Pseudomonadota > Alphaproteobacteria > Rhizobiales > Hyphomicrobiaceae. The sequence goes on from JAEZAW010000216.1 coordinate 9,849, forward strand.
CCGCCGCCTGGCGCCTCGTACTCGCCCTTGAGCACGATATCCTTGAGCTCGCTCATGTCGTCGGGGCCGAACGTGAGCGGCCGCGCGAGGCCCATCTTGATGCCGGTCCAGCCATTGTCGTTGTGACTCGCCGTGACCATGGCAACGCCCGGTACGTCCAGCTCGAACTGCGCGAAGTATGCCATGGGCGAGAGCGCGAGGCCAATGTCGTGCACCTCGGCGCCGCCGGCGAGAAGTCCGTTGATGACCGCCTGCTTCACCGAGGCGGAGTACGAGCGATAGTCATGTCCGGTGACGATGCGCAGCGGCACACCGCGACGGCGGAACAGCGCCGCAACGCCGAGCCCGATGGCATTGAGCCCCATGAGATTGATCTCGTTGGGGAAGAGCCAGCGCGCATCGTACTCGCGAAAGCCGGTCGGCTTGACGAGGGGAAGCGTCTCGAACTCCAGTGTGTTGGGCTTCAGGTCGGGGCGGGGCTTCGGCAGCATCATGCGAGTCATATCCTTATCGGGCGCGGGCGGCCGTCTGATCACACGCCACGGCGCCCGGCGGGCAATTAGGCGATCTTGTGTGAATGCTCAATGTATAGAATAGGTTTCAGACGGATCGATGGCGCCGTTTGACCCTACAAGTCAAGGCGCTGGCATATCATCAATTGGGCGCAGAGGGTGTGGCTAGCGTCCGTAAAGTGCTTCGGGAAGCCAGAGTGCGATCGACGGGAACAGGATGATCAGCACCAGCGCAAGGAGCTGAAGGCCCATAAACTGCATCATGCCTTTATAGATGTCCGTCAGCGACCACTGCGGCACCACGCCCTTGATGAAATAGGCGGAGAGGGCGACCGGCGGCGACAGCCACGCGGTCTGCAGGTTCACGGCGACCAAGATGCCGAACCACGTCTTTTCAAAACCCAGCTTGTCGATCAGCGGCAGGAGGAACGGCACCACGATGAGCACGATCGGAACCCATTCGAGTGGCCAGCCGAGCAGGAAGATGAGCGCCATCAGGATGGCGAGGATCACGTAGCGGTTGAGTTCGAGTTGGAGGAGCCCTTCGGTCAGCATGGTCGGCGTCCCGAGCCTGGCGAAAACGGCGCCGAAGAAGTTCGATGCCGCTACCAGGAACAAGATCAGCACAGAGATCTCGAGTGTCTTGATGAGGGAGTCGGCAAAGTTGCGCCACGTGAGGCGCCGATAGAGAATTGCGAGCACAAGAGAGCCGAATGCGCCGAAGCCAGCTCCCTCGGTCGGGGTCGCGAGGCCGAAGATGATGCTGCCGAGTGCCGCCATGACCAGAGCCGCCGGCGGCACCAGGCCCGCGAAGAAATCGATCCAAACCTCGCGCATACTTTTGGCGCGCAGTTCCTCGGGCAACGGCGGCCCGAGCGCCGGATTGATCCAGCAGCGGATCATGGCATATGCGGTGAACAGCACGGCCAGAAGCAGGCCCGGCAGGATGGCGGCCGCGAAGAGCGAGGTCACCGGGACTTCGAGAACCGGCCCCATGACGACCAGCATGATGCTCGGCGGTATGAGGATGCCGAGCGTGCCGCCGGCGGCGATCAGGCCGGACGAAAGCTGGACGTCGTAGCCCGAGCGGATCATGGGCTTGCCGGCCATGATGCCGAGGATCGTTACCGACGCACCGACGATGCCCGTTGCCGCGGCGAAGATCGTCGCGACGAACATGACCGCGAGATAGAGCGATCCACGCACATTCGCGAGCAGCTTCTGGACGCTGTCGAACAGGCGTTCCATCAGGTTCGCTTGCTCCATCATCACGCCCATGAAGATGAAGAGCGGGACCGCGGCCAGCGTCTGCTCCATCATCGAGGCGTTGAACTGGAGGGTCAGCAGGTAGAACACCAGCGGCCCGAAGCCCCAGTATCCGAAGACGATGCCGAGGAACAGAAGCGTGAACGAGATCGGGAAGCCGATGAAGATGGCGAACAGCATCGCCCCGACCATGAGAAGTCCGATGATTTCGGGGCTCATTCGTAATGTTCCGATTTCGAAGTTCGCTTCACATATTTGCGGATGTGGTTCTGATCGGGAAATTCGCTCGATACCGCGCCGCGAGCGCAGGCGAATTTCTCGCTCATCACGCTAGGGCCACTTTCCGGTTTTCGCCGCGTAGGCGGCCCTGAACGTCTCTGCGATACCCTGCAGTGTCAGCAGGGCTATGCCGATCGGAAGGGCCATTCGTACGGGCCCGAGCAGGGGCGCCCAGGCCGTGTCCATGCCGCGCTCGCCGCGAATGAGCGAGGTCAGCGCCCAGTCACCGCAGACCCACAGCAGGATCAACATCGTTGGAAAGAAGAAGACGATGTAGAGCACGAGATCGACCGTGCCTTGTGTCTTGGTCGACCAAGTCCGGTAGAGAAAGTCGGAGCGGATGTGGACGCCCTTGGAGAGCGCATATCCCGCGCCGAGCACGAACATGGCGCCGTAGAGAAAGCGGCTCATGTCATAGGCCCACACGGTCGGTGCGGTGAAGGCGTAGCGCGCCGTGACCTCGTACATCATCGTGAAAATCAGTGGCACCGTCAGCCAAGAGAACAGCCGGCCGGCCCATAGGTTGAGCGTGTCGATCGCGATGATCGTGCCAGCCATCCAGCGCGGCATATCGGGCGGCATCCGCGCGCCCACCTCGCGGCGGCCGGCGATAAGCTCGTCGGTCAGCTCCGGCGTCTGCTCTGGTCCGTTGGACATTCACCCACCCCCCGTGCGCGCCGCTTGGCTTATGGCACACACTCGCCTGCTTACGGCGTCGTGCCGGCTGCGGGTTTCCCGCAACCGGCTTCATTCCACTACTTCTTCTCGAGAGTTGCCGCGTAGGCGCCGGTGATGCCCGCGTTGGCTTTCTGGGCACGCGCCCAGAACGGGATCGCGACATCGGCGAACGACCGCTGACTGTCCCACACCTTTTTGAAGAACGGGTTCTCCGAGGCGTGCTTCTCGAAGGCCTTTCTCGCGGCCTCGCCGTACTCCTTGAAGTAGGCGTCAGGCGTCGCGTGGAGCTGCACGCCGTGCTTCTCGGTCAGCTCCTTGAGGGCTTTGCCGTTCTCGGAAATGCGATAGGAGTGCGCTTTCAGCAGTGCGGCATTGGCGGCAACTTCCATGGCCTTCTGCTGGTGCGGCGACATCTTCTTCCAGATATCGCCGTTGAGGTACATGTCGGCATTGACGACATTCTGATGCAGGCCTTCGAGATAGTAGTGCTTCAGCACCTTCTGGAAGCCGAAGACCATGTCGGGCTTCGGGCAGCACCATTCGGCGGCATCGATCACGCCCTTCTCGAGTGCCGGCAGGATATCGCCGCCGCCCATGGCCACAGACGCGACGCCGATGTCGCGATAGATCTGGCCGGGAATGCCGGGTGGCGTGCGGAAGCGCAGCTTCCTGAAGTCCGCCATGTCCTTGATCGGTGCCTTGAACCAGCCGAGCGCCTCGGGGCCGACGGGCTGGAGCATGAAGCCTTTGACGTTGACCTTCATCTCCTTCCAGAGCTCGTCATAGAGCTCCTTGCCGCCGCCGTACTGGTACCAGGCGAGCCACGCGAGATTATCGAGCCCGACGCCGGAGCCGGCTGCTGGTGATCCGAACAGCGTTGCCGCCGGATGCTTGCCCGACCAGTAGTGCGTCCAGGCGAAGCCGCCTTCGATGAGGCCCTTGTCGACGGCATCGAGCGTGTCGTTGACGGCGACCACCGCACCGGCCGGCAGAACTTCCATGGTGACGGTGTTGTTCGTCAGCGCGGCGACATCCGCAGCGAAGTCCTTGAGCATCGTGACTTCGTCCGCCGACGTCGGAATGACGGACTGGATGCGGATCTTGATGGGCTTGTCCTGCGCGAGGACGGCCGGCGCAAAAGCCATGGTGCCGAGAGCGAGCGCGCACGCAGTCCCGACCGCCCAATTGCGGATCGACATAGGCATTACCTCCCTGCTTGCGCACGGCCGGCATTCTCGTGGAGCCGGCTCTTTCATGCGCGATCATTTGTTTCCGCGTCGGGACCGTCCGGGGAGGAAGGTCTGCGATGCGAGAAGAAAGGTCTCATTATTTTGATAGTCGATCAAGGCTGCTTCTGCGGCCAGTGACGGTTGTTGCCCTTGTGCAGCGCAGCACACGCAGCCGCGTCGCGAGCCCGCGCAGTATGCGGACCAAGAAATCGTAGTTGCGCGGAAAGCCTTTCTATACAGGCGCTTCTGCGTCTCGTCCGGAGCGTCGCGCAAAAGAAAACGTGCGACCGCCAGGGGACGATCGCACGTTGATTAGAAGCTCAGCGAATTTCTATCGCAGAAGATAATCGCTAGATCAGCTTGCCCATGGCGACGGCCGTATCGCTCATGCGGTTCGAGAAGCCCCACTCGTTGTCGTACCAAGTGAGGATGCGCACGAGCGTGCCGTCCATGACCTTCGTCTGATCGAGCGCGAAGGTCGAGGAATGCGGATCGTGATTGAAGTCGATCGAGACATTGGGCTGGCTCGTGACGCCGAGAATGCCCTTGAGCGGACCCTTCGCGGCCGCGGCCTGCACGGCCTCGTTGATCTCCTTCACGCTCGTCGCGCGCTTGGCGACGAACTTCAGGTCGACGACCGACACGTTCGGCGTCGGCACGCGGATGGAGACGCCGTCGAGCTTGCCGTTGAGCTCCGGCAGCACGAGGCCGACGGCCTTCGCGGCGCCGGTCGAGGTCGGGATCATGCTGAGGGCCGCCGCGCGGGCGCGGTAGAGGTCCTTGTGCATGGTGTCGAGCGTCGGCTGGTCGCCCGTGTAGG
>JAEZAW010000220.1 GCA_023430315.1 Pseudomonadota bacterium
CGGGCCGGCCCCCCCCCCCCCTACACTGCGTGGCGGGCCGCCAATTCGAGCTTCCGCGATCGCGGCTCGGCCCCCTACACTCGGCCCGGGGGTTTCATGGCCGAATCATTCCTGCTCGTTCTGCAGAGTCTGCTGGGCATCGTCCTGATACCGCTGATCGTATGGGCGACCGGCGAGGATCACCGTACGCTCGCGCCGCGCCAGGTGGCTGCCGCCATCGCGGCAGGTCTCGCGCTCCAGGCCGCCATTGCCATCATCTTCCTGAAGATCCCGCAGGCGAGCGTGATCTTCGACGCTGCGACCGGCGTGATCGATGCGCTCCAGCGTGCGAGCAATGCCGGCACCGGCCTCGTCTTCGGCTATCTCGCGGGCGCGCCGGCACCTTTCGATGCGACGCGCCCTCAGCACGGGTTCATTCTCGCCTTCCAGGCCCTGCCGCTCATCCTGCTCATGAGCGCGCTGTCGCGACTTCTGTATTACTGGGGCATTCTGCAGCGGCTCGTAGCAGCGCTCGCGCGCGTGCTCCAGCGCACGTTCGGCATTGGTGGTCCGCTCGGCATGTCGGCAGCGGCGAACGTTCTTCTCGGCATGGTCGAGGCGCCGCTGCTCATCCGGCCTTATCTGAAAGACATGGGGCGCGGCGCCCTCTTCGCGACCATGGCTGTCGGCATGGCGACGATCGCCGGCACCGTCATGGTCGTCTATGCGAGCCTGCTCGCGCCGCAAGTTCCCGGAGCCGCGGGCCACCTCCTCGCGGCCTCGCTCATGAATGTGCCCGCCGCCCTCCTGCTCTCGCGGCTCGCAGTCCCCGACGGCTTCGAGGATGGCCCGATCTCGGCTCATCTGGCAATCGAGGGCGGCCCGCGCTCCGCCATGGACGCCATCGTCCAGGGCACGACCGACGGCGTGCGGCTCCTCGCCGCGGTCGCCGCCATGCTCGTCGTGATGGTGGCGCTGGTCGCGCTCGCCAACGAAATTCTGGGCGCACTCTCGGGCCTCGCCGGCGTTCGGCTCACGCTCCAGCAGATACTCGGCTGGCTATGCACGCCGCTGGCACTTTTGCTCGGCATTCCCTGGAGCGAGGCCGGCACTGCCGGTGCGCTGATCGGCCAGAAGATCGTCCTGAACGAGTTCCTCGCCTACCTCGATCTCGCGGCGCTCGACGCGGGCGCACTCGCCCCCCGCTCGCGGCTGATCATCACCTATGCACTTTGCGGGTTTGCCAATCTCGGCTCGCTCGGCATCATGATCGGCGGTCTTGTCGCCATGGCACCAGAGCGACGCGCCGACATCGTCGCGCTCGGCGGACGTTCGCTGCTGGTCGGGGCACTGGCGTCACTGCATGCGGCCGCCGTCGTCGGCGCGCTGAGCTGGTAGCACACATTAAGCGGGAATTCGGGGGAAAGCAGTATGGCCGATGGCGCTGGCCGCCAGCAACACGAGCAGGGGGCCGAGCCCGCGCCAGAAGCGACCAAGCGCTCGTTATGGGCGCGCCTGCCACGCTTCGCGCTCGCGTTTCTCATCGGCACCATAGGTGCCGTCATCTTCGTCTACTTCCACTTGCCACTGCCTTGGTATCTCGGCGCACTCACGGCCTGCCTAATTGCCTCGGTCGCGCAGCTCCCGATCGAGCGTCCGCGTCCACTCGCCGGACCGCTCAGGGCGACGCTCGGTGTGGCCGTCGGCTCGGCCTTCACGCCCGCCATTCTGGGGCAGGTCGGCGCAATGACCGTTAGCCTCCTGATCCTCGTGCCGTTCATGATCCTCATCACGACGACGAGCATGACCTTCTACCGGCGTCTCGCCGGCTTCGATCGCCCGACGGCGTTCTACTCGGCCGTACCGGGCGGCCTCGCCGACATGACGGCCATGGCGGAAGCATCCGGCGCCAACCAGCGCACGGTCATTCTCGTGCAGGCGACGCGCATCGTACTCATCGTCTTTGCCGTGCCGCTCTGGCTGCAGTTCCACAACGGCCTCGTCGCCCCGACGCCCTTCGCGAGCCCGGTGCGCATTCTTCAATCGAGTTTTACGGACCTCGCGACACTGGTCGCCATGGCCGCCGCCGGGTGGGGGCTTGCGCACAGGCTCGGTCTGGCCGGAGCCCCGATCGTCGGGCCGATGGTCATGAGCGGTGTCGCGCACGCCCTCGGCCTCACGACGGTGCGGCTCCCCCTGGAGCTTCTCGTCATTGCCCAGATCGGCGTCGGGGTGCTGCTCGGCTGCCAATTCCGGGGGCTCACGCTCAAGGAATTCACCCACACCATGCGGTGGGGCATCCTCAATGCCTTCGTGCTGCTGTCTGTGACGGCCGTGGTCGTCATCCTGGTCGCCCGCCTGACCGGCTTCGATCAGGTCTCGGTGCTCATGGCGTTCGCGCCGGGCGGGCAGACCGAACTCAACCTGCTCGCCTTCGTCCTCGGCGTCGACGTGGCCTATGTGGCCCTCCACCATCTCGCACGCCTCGCCATCGTCATCCTCGGTGCCCAAATCGTGTTCAAGACACAAAAGAGCTGGCGCCCCGAATGACTTGATTACCGGCTCACCTTCCGCCATCTGAGGCTTATGTGCTCGCGGGCGGAGGCCAGTCGTGGTGAGCAAAGAGCCGAAGTGGGCGCACACGCGGGCGCCGACGCTGAAGGAATTCGAGGATCTGGCCGCCGATGCCTGGCGACAGATCCCGGAGGAGTTCCGTGCGCTGGCCAAGGACGTGCTGATTCGCGTCGAGGATTTTGCCACCGATGACGTGCTCGACAGCCTCGGGATCGAGAGCGAATTCGACCTAATGGGCGTCTATCAGGGTGTCAGCCTCGAGCGAAAGAGCGTAATGGACGTTCCCCGAGAGCCGGACACGGTCGTGCTGTTCCGCCGACCTATTCTCGACTATTGGGCCGACAGCGACGAGACGCTCGGCACGCTTGTCACGCACGTTCTGATTCATGAAATCGGCCACCATTTCGGCTTGTCGGATGCGGACATGGAGTCGATTGAAGCCAAAGCGAATTAGCTGGCGATTCCAGTGGTTCTAGGTGTGGCCCCGGCGCCGCGGCGGCGGAAGTCCGTGGTCAAGACCTGGATGCCGCATTGAAAGGAACGGCCAGTCCGGGCAATGATCATGATGCGGGCTTGCGGGAATGCGGCGGGTTCTGAAGAGGGCATTTGAAGTGGCGGCTATGCGCGCATTCCTTTGTCTGGCGGGACACCGCCTGGCAAAGCTTATGGGTATTGTATTCGTGATCTCGGCAGCGGCGGTCTCGGGCGCGTCTGCGCAGTCAGGGCCCACGCCCGAAGGCTACGCAGCTCACGTCGGGAGCTCGAAGATCATCCCGCCGGGATCCCTGCGCCTTGATGGACGGCGCATGACGTGCGGGCAACGCCCGACGGTGATCGACGATCAGCTCGACGACTACGGCGCCGCCTACCCGGGTTTTCTGATCCTCAATTCCAAGCTCATGGCGCGCGTACCGACGTCGGTGAAGCTCTGGATCTACGCCCACGAGTGCGGCCATCAGTTTCGCGGCCCGGACGAGGAAACGGCCGACTGTTTCGCCGTGCAGCGCGGGCGGCGCCAGGGCTGGCTGACCCCGGAGGGCCTCGAGGAAATCTGCGCCTTCATCCGCCCGTCCAAAGGCTCGAGCATGCACTTCTCGGGCTCGCATCGCTGCGAATCCATGCGCCGCTGCTTCGCCGACCCGAAGGTACAGTAATCCCCGCGCGTCCGCCGGTGCCTACGATGGCGCCATGCGCTCCCTCGATATTGCCTTGAAGCTGCTCGGCCTCGCCGACGTCATCTGCGCCTGGCAGGCGAAGCTCGCCCGGCTCGACAAGGTAAAGCGCGTTAAAGTCGCCGAATACGCCGAGGCTGTCGCCGATTCCCTCGCCCGCCTGGCAGCGGCGCTCGAACGACTGGAAAACGACACGGGCGACCGCGGCGCCGGCGCGGTGCGCTGCGCGAGATCGGCCGGCTCGCCGGGTACGTCGAGACGATCGTTGCGACGCTCAAAGGGCACCTGGACGGGCGCCGGCTGGCCGGTGTCGAGCGCCGCCTGCGGCCGCTATCCGACGCCGAGGGCCTGGCGGACGCCCTTGCCCGCATCGAGCCGCATCGCATCGAGCATATCGTCGCCGCCGAGGGCTACATGCGGGCCCTCGCCGACAGCCTGCGCATCTAACTGCTGCGACCACGAATGCTGGCCTGCCCCGTTTCCCAGGCGATCAGCGCGCGTTTGCGGCCGAGACCCCAGTAGTAGCCCCCGAGCGATCCGTCGCCGCGGAGCGCGCGATGGCAAGGGATGACGAACGAGATGGGATTGCGGCCATTCGCAGTACCGACAGCGCGCGATGCCGCAGGGCGCCCGAGATGGTTCGCGATATGCGTGTAGCTGACGAGTTGACCCATCGGGATTTTTAGCAGCGTCTGCCACACCTGCAGATCGAACGGCGTGCCGATCAGGACCAACGGCACGGGCTGGCCGGCCCCGGATAGCTCGAAGATGCGTCTCGCTGCTTTTTCCGTGACCTCCGGCGCCTCGCGGAACACTGCCTGCGGCCAGCGGCCTTTCATATCGTCGAGCGCTGTACGCCTGCCTCCCACATCGTCATCGGCGAAAGCAATGCCGCAGATACCGCCGTCCGTCATTGTCAGCAGGGCCTCGCCGAAAGGGCTGGGGTGATAGCCGTAGGCAATATCGAGGCCTGCTCCCCGGCGGCGCGCTTCATCCGTGATGGTCGCGGCGATCCGCACCTCGAAGGCATGGATCGGCCCACGACTCGGCGCGCTGCCATCGAGCGCCCCAGTGGCGTTTGCCAGCACGCCACGGACGTGATCCGCCGTCAGTGCCTGCGCAAAGGCTGTCGGTGACAGGCCGCACCAGTCGAACAGCGCCTGCTCCAAATGGGCCGGGCTGACGCCCAGATGGGACGCCAGATCGCCAGCCGGGGGCGGCGCCGACAGAACCGCGATAGCCCGTCGTACGAGGTCATAACCAGGCTCGAACGCCCGCTCGACTGGACGCTGCACGATATCTTGGTGGTTTCTGAGTTGCATGGCGGCCCCACTGGCTGCGGCACCCAAAGCGCGATTCCCGCTCCCGCTTCCGCACACCATAACCCGCCCGCGCATGGGCTTGCGACCCTGCATTGCGGACATACCCAGCCGGCCCGCCTTGCCGAGCGTGCGGATTGGGCCTAGGTCATGAACCCATGACATCTCCGGCGGCCCGAACAAGGCCACACCGCGCGGAAAGCACACATGTTTACCGGGATCATTACGGGGATCGGCACCGTCCTCGCCGCCGAAGGCGGACGCTTCACGATCCGCTCGGACTACCCAGCAGACTCGATCGCGCTCGGCGCATCGATCTGCCACGACGGCGTGTGCCTGACCGTGACCAGCATCGAGACCGAGGGCGCCGGCAGCCGCTACACGCTCGACGTCTCGAACGAAACGCTATCCCTGACGACGCTCGGCGATTGGCGGACGGGCCGCAGCATCAATCTCGAGCGTGCGCTCAAGGCCGGTGACGAACTCGGCGGTCACATTGTCTCAGGCCACGTCGACGGGGTCGCGCGCATTGCCGATATCCGCGCCGATGGCGAGAGCCGCCGGCTGACTTTCGAAGCACCTGCCGCGCTCGCGCCATTCATCGCACCCAAGGGATCGGTGGCGCTTGACGGCACGTCGCTCACGGTCAACGAGGTGGACGGCGCCCGCTTCGGCGTGAACCTCATTCCCCATACCTTGACGGTAACCACGTGGGGGGGCAAAAAGCCCGGCGATCACGTCAACATCGAGATCGACCCCCTCGCGCGCTACGTGGCGCGGCTTCTGGAGATGCGCCGGTGACGAACGGCCCTACCAACAGTACTGGCCCGGGCAGCGTCGCAGACCTTGCGCGCGTGGAATATTCCGAGGGCAAGGGCTTCATCTCGCCGATCACCGACATCCTCGATGATCTGCGCAACGGCCGCATGGTGATCCTCGTCGACGCCGAGGACCGCGAGAACGAGGGCGACCTCGTCATTCCCGCGCAGATGGCGACCCCCGACAAGATCAACTTCATGGCCAAGCATGGGCGCGGCCTCATCTGCCTCACGATGACCGCCCAGCGCGCCGAGCAGCTCCGCCTCGAACTGATGACGCGCAACAACGGCGCCCGCAACCGCACGGCCTTCACGGTCTCGATCGAGGCCAAGGAAGGCATCGCGACGGGCATCTCCGCGCACGATCGCGCGCTCACCATCGCGACCGCCATCGACCCCAACAAGACGCACGCGGACATCGTCTCTCCGGGCCATGTCTTCCCGCTCGTTGCGCGCGACGGTGGCGTGCTCGTCCGCGCCGGCCACACCGAGGCGTCCGTCGATCTCGCGCGCATGGCCGGGCTGCTGCCAGCCGGCGTCATCTGCGAGATCATGAACGACGACGGCACCATGGCGCGGATGCCCGATCTCGTATCCTTCGCCCAGCGCCATGGCCTCAAGATCGGGACCATCGAGGATCTGATCGCCTACCGCCTCCAGAACGACCGCATCGTCAACCGTACGGCCTCGCGCAAGGTCGAGAGCACCTTCGGCGGCACCTTCGATCTGCACGTCTATGAGACGACCGTCGATCCCGTCGAGCATCTCGTGCTCGTACGCGGCGACCTGAGCGGACCCGAGCCGGTGCTCGTGCGCGTCCACGCGGTGAACATGCCCGCGGATCTTCTCGGCATCGGCACGCCGAACCGTCCGGAAGCTTTCCTGCAGAAGTGCATGCAGATGGTCGCTGCCGAGGGCCGCGGCGCGATCGTTCTCATCCGCGATCTGAGGCCGCGCTCGCTCTCGAGCTGGCTTTCCGAACGCGAGCAGTCGAAGGCACCGCAGGCGCGCGCCGAGCGCCGCCGCGTGGAGATCGGCATCGGTGCCCAGATCCTGCGCGATCTCGGCGTTACTGAAATGGAGCTGCTGACCAACGTACCGCGCTCGCGCTACGTCGGTATCGAGGGCTACGGGCTCAAGATCGTCGGCACGCGTGAGGTTAGGTAAGAGCATGGCCGGCAGAGGCACACCCATTGGCCCGCGCGCCGGCAAGATCGACGCGCATATCCTCATCATCGAGGCGCCCTATTACGAGGACGTGAGCGCCGCATTGATCGCGGGCGCGCTCGCTGTGCTCGATGCCCACGGCTGCACGTACGAGCGCATTGTCGTGCCGGGTGCACTGGAGATTCCGCAGGTTCTCGCCGTCAGCGCCGCCTGCGGTCGCTTCGACGAGGACGATCCGAAGCCCTTCGACGGCGCCATTGCGCTCGGCTGTGTCATTCGCGGCGAGACCTCGCACTACGACATCGTGTGCAACAACGCCAATCACTGGCTCATGCAGACCGCCATGGATCTCGCGCTCCCGGTCGGCAATGCCATTCTGACCGTCGACACGCACGCCCAGGCCATGGCCCGCGCCGAAGGCGGGCTCGCCGGCAAGGGCGCCGATGCTGCACGCGCGTGCCTCAAGCTCCTCGAGATCGGCCACGACTTCGCCGGGCGACAACAATGAGAGCGCCCGCCAACGAACCACGTCCGCTCGCGCCCCGCAGCGCCGCGCGCCTCAGTGCCGTCCAAGCCCTCTACCAGATGGACCTCGCCGAGACCGACCTCAACAACGTCATCGGCCAGTTCAACCTGCACCACTTCGGCGAGAAGGCAGAAGACAAGTCCGTCTCGGCGGCAGACCGCGATTTCTTCGCGGCGATCCTGCGCGGCGTCGTTCGCCGCCAGCGCGAGATCGATCCAATCGTGGATGCCCAGCTCGCTGAAGGCTGGCGGCTCACGCGCGTCGATTCCACCTTGCGCGCGATCCTGCGGGCCGGCGTCTTCGAGCTGATCGAGCGCACGGATGTTCCGGCCCGCGTCGTCATCAGCGAGTACGTTGAGGTCGCCAAGGCTTTCTTCAGCGAGGATGAGCCGCGCGTGGTCAACGGGGTCCTCGACAAGATCGCGCGGCGGACGCGCGAAGCTGAATTCACGCCGCCGGCCGAGGACTGACGGCCGCGTTCGGATCGGGGGTACTAATGCTGACCCTCTACTTCGCACCCGGCGCCAGCTCCATGGCACCCCACATCGCGCTCCATGAGATCGACGTCCCGTTCGAAGCGCGGCCCATTTCGTTCGCACGCAAAGAGAACCGGACGCTGGCCTATCTGACCCTCAATCCCGAGGGCAAAGTTCCAACGCTTGTGATCGATGGCCGTCCGCTAGCTGAGGTCGCGGGTGTCCTGTTCTATCTCGCACGGCGCTTTCCCGATGCAGGCCTGCTCCCGGAGGGTGACGCCGAAGCCGAGGCGCAAGTCATTTCCTGGATGTCGTTCATTGCCGCGACCATCCATCCTGCTCGTCGCCGCGGCATCGCCCATGCACGTGCCGTCTACACGCTCGCCGATCAGCGCCTCGGCGCGCGGACTTGGGCGGTCGGCACTTACTCGATCGCCGACATGCATCTCTTCCGCCTGTATTGGCGTTTCTTCAACTCGCTACAGCCGACGCCCGGCACGTTTCCAAACCTCGACGCCCACTACCAGCGCATGATGGCCCGCCCGGCCGTGCAGAAGACCATCGAGCTGGAGGCCGCCATCGGCTACGAGCTGCCCACCTAGGCCCGAGCCGTGCGCCGACTGAATTGTGCTACAAAGTCATGATTCCTGAAGGCGATCGGCGCCGGTCGCTGAAAGAGAGCCTATGACCTTCGATAGAAAGACACATCGCCGACAGGGCATGGCGCCACACTGGCTGCGCGCTGCTGCTGTCGCGTTCGTGATCCTTCCCGGCTCTGCCCAAGCTCAGACCAGCACACCTGCTCCGCAGCCGGCTGCTGCCTCGCCCGCCGATGCCGCCTTGCGCGTGCGTCAGGCCGTGGCCGCACTGCGCTCGGACCGCGCGGAGGACGCGATCCGCCTCTACAATGCCGCGCTCGCCATCGAGAGCCTCCCGAACGACCAGCGCGCGCTCCTGCACATCGACCGCGGCGTCGCGCGGGCACGGCTCGGCCAGCCCCGCGCCGCACTCGAGGACTTCAATCGCGCCATCCAGCTCGTGCCCGAAGGCGCCACGGCCTACAACAATCGCGGCACCGTCCTCCTGGAGATCGGCGCCACGCCCGAAGCCATCCGCGACTTCGACCGCGCCCTCCTGCTCGCGCCGAGCTATGCCGCCGCCTTGACCAATCGGGCCGCTGCCCATGTCCGCCTCGGCAATCACCGCGCGGCCCTCAGCGACTACTCGCGCGCGATCGGCGTCTTGCAAACCGATGGCGCGGCCTTTGCCGGACGCGGTCGCGTACATCTGGCCCAGGGACGCCCGCATGCCGCACTGCGTGATCTCGGCCGCGCGCTCGCCGTAGCGCCACGCTTCGCGCCGGCGCTGCGCGCTCGGGCAGAAGCCTATCTCGCGCTCGAACGCTACAAGGACGCGACCGACGATCTCGGGCGCGTGCTGGAGATCGATCGCGACAACATCGAAGTGATGTTGCTGCGCGGCTATGCGGCCATTGCCGCACGCGACATTCCGGCGGCGCTCCGCGACTTCCAGCACGCCGTCGCGATCGATCCGAAGTCGAATGGCGCCATCGAGGCGCAGGGCTTTGCGCAAGCCAAGGCCGAGCGATACGAGGAAGCTCTCAACGACCTCTCGCGCGCCATCGAGATCGATCCGCGCTCGGCTCAAGCCTACGCCTATCGCGCTTGGGTCTACCGGCTCATGGGACGTCCGGAGCTCGGGCAGACGGACATCGAGCGCGCCATGGGCCTCGAGCCGGAACGCCCCGAGGTGATCTGGGCGCGAGGCGAGCTGCTCGAAGCCACGGGGCGGACCGACGAGGCGATCGTGGAGCTGCGCCGGGCGCTGGAGCTGAAGCCCATGCTGCGCGAGGCGGCTGCCGCCCTCGAACGCAATGGCGCAGCCCAGATCGCGGCAAGTCACGAGCTTGAAGAGCAGAGCCTCGGCGAGTGGCGCCTGCAGGTGCGAGGCAATCAGCATTTCGCGACGAACGCGCGCTTTCCGCGGCTCACTGTCCCGCTCGAGCTCATGGGCGATGGCGTGCCGCGGCTGACTGACTGGTCAATGCGCCCCGAGGCGTTGCAGCACATCGGCATTCTGCGCTTCACGGCTGGCACAGTGGACGGCAAAGGCGGCTCCGAGGAGGTCGAGCACGCTGCCGTCATCGATACGCGCGCGCGCCGCGTCATCACCATCGAGCAGGTGCGCCAGGGCACGCGCGCCGCCGAGTGGACCTGGTCCGATACCAAGCTCACGGTCGCCGGTCTCGAAGGCGGTAGCGAGGAATATCTGCTCGCAGCACCCGTCGACCGAGAGGTCGCCCAACAACCCCGCCGGCTCGACTCGGGGCCGCGCTATAGCGGCGGTGGCGCACCGAGCTGGGCACCCTGGGCACAAGGCAACTTCGGTGAGTACAACGCCGATCGTCGCCGCAGCAGCGGCTCAGGCGGGGGCTACAAAGGCGGAAAGCCCAAGACGCTCTTCGATCTGCTCTTCAAGAACTGACGTGCCGTCACGCGCGTTA
>JAEZAW010000359.1 GCA_023430315.1 Pseudomonadota bacterium
GCGATCGCCGCCTCAGGGATCATCGGCATGTAGATGATGACGCGGTCGCCCTTCTGGATGCCGAGATCCTGCAGCACGGCACCGAGCGTCGCGACTTCGTCGGTCAGCTCCGCGTAGGTGTAGGACTTGACGGTCTTGGTGACGGGGCTGTCGTAAATAAGCGCCTTCTGCTTACCGCGGCCGGCGGCGACATGGCGGTCGAGACAATTGTAGGCGGTGTTGCACTCGGCGCCGACAAACCAGCGACCGTACTCACCGAGATGCGGGTCGAATACCTTGGTCGCGGGCTTCACCCAGTCGATCTCTTCCGCCGCATCGCCCCAGAATTTCGCCGGGCAGCGTTTCCAGTCGGCGTAGACCTTGGCGTAAGTGCTCACTGCGAAGCCCTCCCAGTGAATTTCTGCAGCTTGATCTGCCTTTTCACCACTGATCCGACATACGCCGCAACAGGAAAGGCAGAGCGGTTACGTCCGCTGTGGAATGGCCGCTATGAGTGTGCAGCAACCATCCCGCGGAACTTTTCGAGCGCACCAGCTTCGAGCTCGGCTGCAAGCAGGCGAGCCGGATCGACAGGTCCCGGCAACATGATGCGCCCTGGCGGCACCAGTGTGAAACCAAGACGTCCGTAGTACGCCATGTCGCCGACGAGCAGCACGAGCGCTTCCCCACCGGAGCGGGCGGCATCGAGAGCCTCGCTGACAAGCCTGCGCGCATATCCCCGACCGGCAAGCTCGGGTTCCACGGCGAGCGGTCCGAGCAGCAGCGCACCCGGGCGTCCGCCAATCGTGATGGAGGTCATGCGCACGGCGGCAACGAGACGATCCCCCATCAGTGCCACGCGGCAGTAGGGCGAGATATCCGGCGCACCCTCGCGTATGCGATAGGCCGTCCTTGCGAAGCGACCGGGGCTGAACGCGCGTGCCTGCAGCGCCACGATGGCCGGGAGATCCTCAGGCATCGTTGGCCGTGTCGTTACGGCAGGCACATCACTGGTCATCAGGCAAACGATCCCGAAGTGTCCCGGCACCATGTGCCGGATAAGAGAAAGCGCGCCCCCGCCGGCAGCCGGCCGAGGCGCGCGGGAATGCACCTAACCCCAGTGCTGCTCCCCGTCAATGTGTGCGGGAGAACGGCGGTGTCGCGCTCAATGCCGGATTTAGGCCATCAGGGACTGCTTCCCATGTGTCCTTGTTCGATTGGTTGTCGATTGGATGGCTGAACGTCATCAGCTGTCTTG
Source organism: Pseudomonadota bacterium (assembly GCA_023430315.1). Lineage (GTDB taxonomy): Bacteria > Pseudomonadota > Alphaproteobacteria > Rhizobiales > Hyphomicrobiaceae. Next base: position 1,238 of record JAEZAW010000359.1, read on the forward strand.
GCAAGCTCTGGCCTGTCATCGCGACCTGAAATAGGCGGAGTCTTGGATGGCGCGGTACCTGATCTCGTTCGACGATGGCACGATGAACATCCCGGGGGAGGAGCTGGGAGCCGTGGGTGAGGCAGCTCACGCGGTCGTCCGAGCCGCGCAGGAGGCAGGGGTGTGGATTTTTGGCGGCGGCGTAGAGAGGCAGAGGGCGAGCATCGTGGCCACCGACGGGACGGTTTCCGACGGCCCATTCCCGGAGATCAAGGCCGTCGTAGGCGGATTCGTGATTATCGACGTACCGTCACGCGCTGCGGCACTGGAGTGGGCAGCCAAGTTCGCCGTCGCCTGTCGCTGCGCGCAGGAGGTGCGGGAGATCATGTTCGACCCGCTCGTCTGAAGGCAGAGCCCACGATGCGACTGGTAACGACGCAAACCGAGACCGCGTCCGGCCACCCAATCAAATAACTGGACCCCGTGACCTCGCGGGCGCACAGTCTCGTAGCCTGCGGTCTTGCAGGACGAGTGCCGGCGCTGCTAAGGAGCGCCGCCCTGCGGATGCGAGGATTCGGACCACGTGTACAATTGCCTGAAGTGCCCCGGCTTCTGCTGCTCCTATCCGGTGATCGCCATCAACAAGCGGGATGTGGAGCGGCTGGCGAAGTTTCACGAAGTCAGCTTCGAGACAGCGCGCAAGCGTTTCACCAAGAGTGCGCACGGGCACAAGTATCTGCTGAGGCGCAAAGCCGACCCGCACTTCGGCAAGATCTGCCGCTTCTTCGATACGGAGGAGCGCCGCTGCACGATCTACAAGGGGCGCCCCTCGGTGTGCCGCTCCTATCCGGGGCCTGGTCGCTGCGGCTACTACGACTTCCTGAGCTTCGAGCGCCGCGCGCAGGACGATCCAGATCGCGTCGCGACCACGGACCACAAAGAGAATTGATCCTCAATACGACTTCGGCAAACCGAGCTGGCGCTCGGCGACGTGCGAGAGAATGAGCTCGCGCGAGACCGGCGCGATGCGGGCGATGAGGATCTCGCGCAGATAGCGCTCGACGTGGAACTCCTTCGCGTAGCCCATGCCGCCGTGGGTCATGATCGCGGTCTCGCAAGCTTCGAAACCGGCTTCACCAGCGAGATACTTCGCCGAATTTGACTCGATCCCACAGGGGAGGCCGCGGTCGTAGAGCGAGGCTGCCTTGAAGACCATGAGGTTTGCCGCCTCGAGATTCATCCAGCAGCGCGCGAGTGGATGCTGGATGGCCTGGTTCTGACCGATGGGCCGACCGAACACGACGCGATCCTTGGCGTATTGCGTCGCGCGCTCGATGGCGACGCGGCCGAGACCGACGGCCTCCGAGGCGATCAGAATGCGCTCGGGGTTCATGCCGTGCAGGATGTACTGGAAGCCCTTGCCTTCCTCGCCGATGCGATCCTCGATCGGGATGTGGAAGCCATCGAAGAAGACCTGATTGGAATCGACGGCCTTGCGGCCCATCTTCTCGATCTCGCGCACCTCGACAGTCTTGCGGTCGATGGTCGTATAGAAGAGCGAGAGGCCGTCGGTCGGCTTCTTCACTTCCTCGAGCGGCGTCGTGCGCGCGAGCAGCAGGATCTTCTCGGCGACCTGGGCTGTCGAAATCCAGATCTTGGCACCGTGGACCTTGTAGCCTGAGTTCCCATCGCGCACGGCACGTGTTTTGAGCCGCGTCGTGTCGAGGCCGACGTTCGGCTCGGTGACAGCGAAGCAGCTCTTCTCCTTGCCGGCAATGAGCGGCGGCAGCGCGCGCTGCTTCTGCTCCTCGGTGCCGAAGACGACGACGGGATTGAGCCCGAAGATGTTCATGTGGATCGCGGAGGCGCCCTGCATACCCGCGCCCGATTCAGCGATCGCCTGCATCATGATCGCGGCCTCGGTGATGCCGAGCCCCGCGCCGCCGTAGGCTTCCGGCATCGCAATGCCGAGCCAGCCATCGGCCGCGAGCGCCTGATGCAGCTCGACGGGAAAGCCGCCATGGCGGTCCTTCTCGAGCCAATAGGCATCATCGAATTGAGCACAGACCTTGAGGACGGCATCGCGAATGCCCTGCTGCTCCTCGGTCAGGGAAAAGTCCATGTCGTTGGTTCCTGCTTTTCTTGGCTCAATCCGGCGTGCTGACGACGCCGCGCTCGATGAGGGCTGCGATCTCGCTCGGCGAATAGCCCGCAGCCTTCAATACGGCCTCGCTGTCGGCACCTGCGGCCTTGGACGGCCCGGCGATCTCCGGCGGCGTGCGACTGAAGCGCGGCCCCGGTGCCGGCTGCACCACGCCATCGCGTTCGACGAACGTCGAACGGGCGGCATTGTGCGGATGGGTCATCACTTCCTTCATGGCAAGCACGGGCGCGAAGCAGGCATCGCTGTCCGCGAAGACAGCGCACCACTCGTCGCGCGTGCGCGTCTTGAAGACTTCGGCATAGCGCTTGGCGAGCTTGGGCCAGCCGGCACGGTCATGCTGCTTTGGCAAATCCTCGCCCGCGATGCCGAGCCGCTCCAGAAGATCGGCGTAGAAGCGCTTCTCAATCGAGCCGATGGAAACCCACTTGCCATCCTTGGTCTCATACACGCCGTACCAGGGCGCGCCCGTGTCGAGGATGTTCTCGCCGCGCTCGTCCTTCCACATGC
>JAEZAW010000132.1 GCA_023430315.1 Pseudomonadota bacterium
CTCGAGGGGTTTACCCGCGGCGGGCGGGGGGGCGGACGGGGCTTTCGCCCCGGGCCCCAACCGGGAGGGGCACCCTCCCGGACCCACCCGCCTTTGAAACTTGTCGGTTGCGGCAATCTCTCAAATCTCAAAAGAACGGGGGCTCCGGGGGTGTCCCCCGGGTGGGTAATAGGGCGGCAGCCCTGTTCGCGTCGGAGACGCGACGGAGCCATGCGCTCTGAAAATTGCATCTCCGCTCGGGAAGTGGTGAATTGGCGCCGACCTATCAGGGACATACGTCGGAGACTGCATGTCATCCAATCTCTTCTCGCTGGCCGGACGCACGGCGCTCGTAACGGGCGCCTCCTCGGGCCTCGGCGAGCATTTCGCGACCATTCTCGCCGCCGCTGGCGCCAAAGTCGTTGTCGCCGCGCGCCGGAAGGACCGGCTCGAAGCCCTCAAGGCGCGGATCACGGCGGCCGGCGGCACGGCACACGCCGTTGCCATGGACGTTACGGACCGCAAGGACGTCGAGCGTGCTTTCGGCGAGGGCGAGGCCGCACTTGGGCCGCTCTCGATCTGCGTCAACAATGCCGGCATCACGGATCCCGCCTGGTTCACGCGCATGCGCGAGGAGCAGTGGCGCAAGATCATGGACGTGAACCTCGACGGTGTGTTCCACGTCGGCCAGGAGGCGGCGCGCCGCATGGTGGCAGCGGGGAAGGGCGGCTCGATCATCAATATCTCGTCGATCGTCGGCCTCGGCGCGATCAAGACACTCTCTGCCTACTCCGCGTCGAAGGCTGCCGTTATCGCCCTCACGCGCAATATGGCGCTGGAGCTGGCGCGCGACCGCATTCGCGTGAATGCCATCGCGCCGGGCTATATCTCGACCGAGCTCAATGACGAATTCTGGGAGACCGAAGCGGGCAAGCGCATGATCGCGCACGTGCCCATGCGAAGGCTCGGCCATCTCGGCGAGCTGGATGGCCCGCTGCTGCTGCTTGCGTCCGAGGCAGGCTCCTTCATGACGGGGAGCGTGCTGACCGTGGACGGCGGCCATCTCCTGCCGACAGAATGACGATGGCAGCCAACATTCGTCCCCGCACGCTCGATCCGGCCAATCTCGATCCGCTGCAGCGCTGGCTCGCGCAGGCAGTCGATGCCGAGCGGGTGGAGATCACGCGGGCCGATCTCCTGTCTGGCGGTGCCGTGCAGGAGAACTGGCGCCTTGACGTCGCTATTTCAGGCGGTCCGCGCGCCGGATCGCAGGCGCTGGTCCTGCGCACGGACGCGGTCGCGCGTCTGCCCATGAGCCTCGACCGACCACGCGAGTTCGCTTGCATCAAAGCCGCGCACGCTGCGGGCGTGCTGGTGGCTGAGCCCATTGCCGAGTGCGCGGACAAGAGCGTCATCGGCGCGCCCTTCACGGTGCAGCGTCTGCTTTCCGGCACAGCGCAGGCGCGGCGCATCACACGCGATCCGAAGCTCGCGGAGTTCGGCCCCGCCCTCGCGCGCGAAATCGGCGGCCAGCTCGCGCGCATTCATTCGATCCGTCCGCCGCAAGAGACGCTGACATTTCTGCCGCTGCCGGAGCCCGATGCCGCAGGTGCTGCCGTCGCCGAAATGCGCCGCGCGCTCGACAAGGCAAGCGAGCCGCGGCCTGCACTTGAGTATGTGATCTCCTGGCTGCTCGCTCACAAGCCTGCACTGCGACCAGTCTCGCTCGTGCACGGCGACTTCCGCACGGGCAACTATCTCATCGAGGGCGGCCGCCTGACGGGCATACTCGATTGGGAGTTCTGCCACTGGGGCGACCCGCGCGAGGATCTCGGCTGGTTCTGCGCGCGTTGCTGGCGTTTCGGCAATGACACGCTCGCGGCCGGCGGTATCGCCACGCGCGCCGATCTGCTCACGGGCTACAACGCCGTATCGGACACGCCCATCAACGAAGCCGAGCTCGCCTTCTGGGAAATCCTCGGCGCTGCGCGCTGGGCCGCGATCGCGCTCCTGCAAGGCCAGCGTTTTCTCACGGGCGGCGAGCGATCGCTGGAGCTGGCGCTCACCGGCCTCATGCCGGTCGAAATGGAATTCGACGCGCTCGAAGCCATTGCTGCTCTCGAAGCCGGGAGGCCGATCCCATGACCACGCGTCGTATCGATGCCGACGCGCTCCTCGATCTCGCAACCGAGATGCTGCGCGCCGAAGTGCTGCCTGCGCTCTCTCCCGAGCAGCGCTATGCCGGTGCCATGATCGCCAATGCACTCGAGATCGCCCGTCGCGCGCTCGCCGAGGAGGTCGAAGCTGCAGAATGGGCGCTGCTCGACAGTCTCTATGAGGAAGGCGAAGGATCGACGGCGCAGCTCGCGCGCGACATCCGCGCCGGTACGCTGCCCAAGGGCAAGGAGCGCGGTCTCGCCGAGGCTCTCCGCACGCTCCTGATCGCGGAGCTGCGTGTCAGGAACCCGCGCTTTCTCGCATCGCGTGGCATTGGTGGTTGAACCCGGAGGTGGACATGCAGCAGGCAGAGCTGGAAGCAAAGTTCGCGGCATTCCGCGCCGAGTTCGAGAAAGCCATCGCCGCGCAGCTCGAAGGCAATTCGGAGCCGTTCAAGGCGCTCTGGTCGCACAAACCCGACAGCATGATCTTCGGCGCGCAGGGCGGCATGGAGAAGGGCTGGCCGGAAGTCGGCCATCGGCTGGACTGGGTCACGGGTCGGGTGCATGCGCGTCTGACGCGGCTGGAGAACGTCTCGACCGCCATGCATGGCACCATGGCGATGACCGCCGACTTCGAGCACATGATCCGCAGCCTCGATGGCCGCGAGTACGAGCGCACGTTGCGCGTGACGCAGGCTTATCGCTTCGAGGATGGCGCGTGGAAAATATTCTACCGCCACGGTGACGAGTATTTCCCATCGGGGCGGTGAAATAGTTCTGAGGTCGAGCAAGCGAGGCGAGGGCCAGCCCTCGCGCTCCCGCCGGGGAGACCC
>JAEZAW010000136.1 GCA_023430315.1 Pseudomonadota bacterium
GCTTGCCGGTCTGCACCACGGCCTCGAGAAGCGGCAGCATTGGCTGCAGGCCCGAAAGCTTCTTCTCGTGGATAAGGATGTAGGGGTCGTCGAGCTCGGCAACCATCTTGTCGGGGTTGGTAATGAAGTACGGCGACAGGTAGCCGCGATCGAACTGCATGCCCTCGACGACGTTGAGCTCGGTCTCGAGGCTCTTCGCCTCCTCGACTGTGATCACGCCCTCGTTGCCGACCTTCTGCATGGCCTCGGCGATCATCTTGCCGATCGCGCTTTCGCCGTTCGCCGAGATCGTGCCGACCTGGGCGATCTCGTCCGAGTTCTTGACCTTCTTCGAGCGCTTCTTGATCTCCTCGACGACCTGGCCGACGGCCTTGTCGATGCCGCGCTTCAGGTCCATCGGGTTCATACCGGCCGCAACCGACTTCAGGCCCTCACGGACGATCGCCTGCGTGAGGACGGTCGCCGTCGTGGTGCCGTCGCCGGCGACGTCATTGGTCTTCGAGGCCACTTCGCGCACCATCTGCGCGCCCATGTTCTCGAACTTGTCCTCGAGTTCGATCTCCTTCGCGACCGTTACACCGTCCTTGGTCGTGCGCGGCGCGCCGAAGGACTTCTCGATGATGACGTTGCGGCCCTTGGGGCCGAGTGTCACCTTCACGGCATTGGCGAGGATGTCGACGCCGCGCATCATGCGCTCGCGGGCATCGGCGGCAAACTTTACGTCTTTGGCTGCCATGTGCAGGGTTCCTGATGGAGTAGGAGGAATTTCGTTCTCGGAAAGAAGCGACGGGGCCTGGCTCGATTACTTGTCGAGCACGCCCATGATGTCGCTCTCCTTCATGATCAGCAGCTCTTTGCCGTCGATCTTGACCTCGGTGCCCGACCACTTGCCGAACAGCACCTTGTCGCCCTTCTTGACGTCGAGGGGGACGAGCTTGCCGCTCTCGTCGCGGGCACCCGGACCAACCGCGATGATCTCGCCCTGCTGGGGCTTCTCGGCGGCGGTGTCGGGGATGATGATGCCGCCAGCGGTCTTGGTCTCGCTGTCAGTACGGCGGACGACCACGCGGTCGTGGAGGGGGCGAAACTTCATGGAGAACCTGCTCCGAAATGGGGTTTTTGCTCTGGTTTGGGAGCCGCGGGGTGCGGTCGCCGGCGACTGTTAGCACTCACAATTCGAGAGTGCCAGTCGCTGCCGCAGCAGGTAGCTATAGAGCGCCTGCTCTGTCAAGGATCTTTGCCGCCAAAATCGCGACGGCGGAAGCCTGGAATGACCTTCTCGGCGAGGGGTCCTTACTGCTTGGTAAACGACCCCTTCCAAGAGGTCGCTTTGGCGCGAAATTCAGTAAGAAATTGGGCCGGCGGGGTCACTTCTTGCCCGAGCGCCGGGAGAGCAGGAAGACGGCCTTCTCCCCGAGCAGGTTATGGATCGTGAGCGGCAGGCGGACCCACGTGCCGAGCTGCTGGCCCCAGGCGTTGAACGCCACCGCCCGCTCGACCCGCGCATCGACCAGCCGGCAGAGGTCGGCGAAGTCCTTGATGGTGCACAGATGGGCGTTCGGCGTGTCGTACCAGGTGTCCGGCAGATGCTCGGTGACCGGCATCCGGCCCGTCATGAGGAGCTTCGTGCGCACCCGCCAGTGGCCGAAATTCGGGAACGAGACGATGGCGTGCCGGCCGATCCGCAGCAGGTTCGTGAGGACCTTCTTGGGATTGCGCGTCGCCTGGATCGTAAGCGAGAGGATCGCGTAGTCGAACGCGTCGTCGGGGTAGGCGTCGAGATCCTGATCGGCATCGCCCTGGATGACCGAGAGGCCGCGCGCCACACAGGCGTTCACGCGCTCGCGCTCGATCTCCACGCCGCGGGCATCGACATCCTTGCGATCGCTCAGAAGCTGGAGCAGCGCGCCGTCGCCGCAGCCGACGTCGAGGACGCGAGCACCGGGCTTGATGAGATTGGCGATCAGAAGGTGATCGACGCGCGGTGGCGCGATCGTGTGATCTTCCTGGCGAGCGAGCATCAAGCCGCACTCCTTGCCGGCGCGATGCCGTGCCGTGACGCGGCGGAGTTGATGAAGCCGCTGATGGTCCGAAAGAAGACCGGCTCTTCCAGCAGGAAGGCGTCGTGGCCCTTGTCGCTCTCGACTTCGACGAAGCTCACATTGGCGGCGACGGCATTCAACGCCTGCACGATCTTGCGGCTCTCGTGGGTCGGATAAAGCCAGTCGCTGGTGAAGGACACGACGCAGAAGCGCGTTTTCGTGCCGCGGAATGCGTTGGCGAGCACACCGTCGAACTCGCCGGCGAGGTCGAAGTAATCCATGGCGCGCGTGATGTAGAGATAGCTGTTGGCGTCGAAGCGATCGACGAACGTCGAGCCCTGGTGGCGCAGGTAGCTCTCGACCTGGAAGTCGGCGCTGAAGGAGAAGGTGCGTGCGTCGAGGTCCTGCAGGTTGCGACCGAACTTGGCGTGCAGCGCGGCTTCAGAAAGGTATGTGATGTGTGCGGCCATGCGCGCGACGGCGAGGCCACGGCGCGGTACGCGCTCGCGGAAGAGATAGCGCCCCTCCGACCATTCGGGATCGGCCATCACGGCTTGGCGGCCGACCTCGTGGAAGGCGATGTTCTGTGCCGAATGCCACGCGGCGGTTGCGATCGGAACCGCGCAATGGACGCGATCACCGAAGTGCGCAGCAAACTCGAGAACCTGCATCCCGCCCATCGAGCCGCCGATTACGGCGAAGAGCTGGTCGATGCCGAGATGATCGATGAGGCGCACTTGCGCGCGCACCATGTCGCGAATGGTGATGACGGGAAAGTCGAGACCGTAGTGCAGCTCAGTTGCAGGATTGATCGAGACCGGGCCTGTCGAGCCCATGCATCCGCCGAGAATGTTCGCGCAGATGACGAAGAAGCGGTTCGTGTCGATCGGCTTGCCGGGCCCGATCATGTCGATCCACCAGCCAGGCTTGCCGGTCACCGGGTTTGTGCGGAAGAAGTACTGATCCATCGTCAGCGCGTGACAGAGGAGGACCGCGTTCGTCTTCGTGGCGTTGAGCGTGCCGGCCGTCTCGTAGGCCACGGTGAACGGGCCGAGGGACTTCCCGCAATCGAGCTCGAGCGGCTCGGAAGCTGAGAACGTCACTGAGGGGCTCGTCGGGGAGATAGCCTCCTCGAGCGCCGTCCGCTTCAGATTTTCAGGGGATGGCGTCGCCGGTGTGCCGGGCGCGATGCCTCGGCTCGGCTCGATCGATACGCTCGCCATGCGTCCTCTCCGCGCGGTCGGCACTGCCGACACAAAAAATCCGGACTCGGACCGGCCATGGATGCCGTGCTCACCGAATTCCGGATGCGCGCGGCCTCTTTAGCGAGTTGTTTTACGTGGCTGCAAGCCGGCCGGCCAAATCACCACGAGTGAAATGCTAATATGTAAGCTTGCGCTTCGACGTCAAGGGTCGCGAGCGCCGCGCCCGGCACTCCCGCGTCAATTCTGATTTCTTCCGATATCACCTCTAGACAGGTAACGTTATAACATCTTAAGGAATACGCGGGACGTCAGGAACGGAGCACATCAATGCGTCGGTCGATTGTACGGGTGGGGGGACTGGCCGCGCTCGCGCTGGCCTTTGCCAGTGGAGCCACGCACGCGCAAGAACTCAATGTCGTGGCGACCATCAAGCCGATCCACTCGATCGCGACCGCCGTGATGGCCGGCGTCGCGGAGCCGAAGCTCCTGATCGATGGCGTGGCCTCTCCGCACACGTTCACGCTCAAGCCGTCGGATGCCAAGGCCATGGCCGCTGCGCGCGTCGTGTTCCACGTGTCCAACGGGCTCGAGCCTTTCATGACCAAGGTAGCCCGGTCGCTGCCTCCGACAGTGCGCGTAGTTACGCTCGAGGACGCCCCCGAAATCGTGCTTCTCAAGATGCGCACGGGCGGTGCGTTCGAGGATCATGATCACGGAAGCTCAGGAAAGAGCGGCGGACATAAGCATGGGCACAAGCACGAGCCTGCCCACGACCACGATGCGAATGCTACCGACGGCCACCTCTACCTGGACCCCGTCAATGCCGCGACGATCGCGACCCGCATGGCGGAGGTGCTTGCCAAAGTTCACCCAGCCGAAGCCGACCGGTTCAAAGCTAATGCTGAAGCCTTCGGCCGCGAGATGAGCGCGCTCACGGCGGAACTGGAAACCAAGACGAAACCGCTCACCGGTCGTCCGTTCATCGTCTTCCACGATGCCTATCAGTATTTCGAGAAGCGCTTCGGCCTCGAAGCCGCAGGATCCGTGACGGTCAGTCCGGAAGTCGCGCCGAGCGCGAAACGGCTCACCGCGCTTCGGCGCAGGATCGGAGAGCTGAAGGCAGTGTGCGTATTTTCAGAGCCGCAGTTCGAGCCGCGGCTTGTGGCGACGATCACCGAGAAAACGAAGGCGCGTCGCGGCGTGCTTGATCCGCTCGGCGTGTCGATCCCAGCGGGCGTGGCCCACTATCCGACGCTGCTGCGCAATCTCGCAACAGACCTCGCGGCGTGCCTGAAAGAATAGACGGAGCTTACTCGGCGGCGAGCTGATTGACTGCCGGCGTCGCGTCCTTGCGTGGCTGAAGCGTAGCGGTAAGGCGCTGGCCGTAATCGATCGCGCGATCGACGACGAGCGAACGCTGACGGTCGAGCGTGATCATGTGGTAGCTGTCGTCGAGTACGACCACATCCACGAGGCCACCGAGCGCACGCTGGATCTCCGTGGTATTCGAGAGATCGGCCTGGTCATCGTTGCGCGGATGGAAGATCAGCGTCGGCTGTTTCACGTCGGCGAGCTGCTTGCGTACAGCAGCACGCAGCGACCGCAGCTCCCAGAGCATGGAGCCGCTGCGACCGAAGACGTCGTTCATCGAACGGCCCTCGCCCTGCAGCGAGTCGAGCGCGAACTGGCGAATGCGCTCGTCCTTGATGCCGTACGGAGCGGCCTCGGAGAAATTGAAGAGATTCGCGATCTGCTTCCGCGGCACGTACTTAAGTAGCCGCAGCGCGCGGGGTACCGCCCATCCGTTCGGCCAGAGCGTCGGCGCGAGAAGCACGGTCGCGGCAACCTCATCGCGCCGATCGGCGGCAAGGCGCAGCGCGAGCAGTGCGCCGGAGGAAAGTCCGCCTACGACGACCATGTCGCAACGCGCGCGCAGCTCGTCATGCGCGGCGACGACGCTGTCGTACCAGTCCTGCCAGGTGGTGGCATTGAGCTCGGCTTCGGTGCCGCCGTGCCCCTCGAGGAGCGGGCAGTAGACCGTGAAGCCGGCACGGGTCAGGCCCTGCGCAGCAAAGCGCAGCTCCACCGGCGTCCCGCCAAGGCCGTGGATCAGGAGAAAGCCAACGCGGCCGTTCTCCCCGAAACCCGGCTGGTCATAGACATACCGGTCGCTCGCAATGACTTTACCCGTACTCTCTACTACCTGCATGATTGAGATCATGTCCTGCTTTGTTGTCGCCTTGGCGCGCCGGCCACCTTTGCAACCCCGGCTCCGGACCCCGCCCCGTGATCCGGAGCGGGCATCCTATGCGCCAAACGATCCTATGGTTCCTTAGTTGCGCGTCACGCGCGTGATGAGCGCATCGAGCAGACGAATCGCGAGATCGATTTCGCTCTTCGAAATATGCAGGCTCGGCGCGAGGGTGATGACGTTCTTGTACCAACCGCCGATATCGAGCACGAGGCCGTACTTGCGGCCGTCGATGTCGATGTCGCCCTTGAGGCCTTCGTCGACCATGAGGTCGACCAGTCGCTTCGAGGGCGTGAAGCTGTCGTGCGGCTCGCAGATCTCAGCGCGGAGTGCGAGGCCGAGACCGTCGACATCGCCGATGACCTTGTGGCGCTTCTGCAGATCCCTGAGGCCTTCGAGGAAGTACTTACCCTTCTCGGTGACCATCTTCTCGTAGTCGGTCTCGGCCATCATGTGCATGGCTTCGAGCGCGACGGCCGTGCCCATGGGATTGGCATTGAACGTCGAGTGCGTCGAGCCCGGCGGGAAGCTCGTCGGATTGATCAGCTCCTCACGCGCCCAGACGCCAGCCAGCGGGTTGAGGCCGTTGGTGATCGCCTTGCCGAATACGATGATGTCGGGCTTCACGCCGAAGTGCTCGATCGACCAGAGCTTGCCGGTGCGATAGATGCCCATCTGGATTTCGTCGGCGACCATGAGGATACCGTGGTCGTCGAGAACCTTCTTCAGACCCTTGAAGAAGTTCGGCGGCGGGATGACATAGCCGCCCGTGCCCTGAATGGGCTCCACGTAGAATGCCGCGTATTCGGCTTCGCCGACCTTCGCATCCCATACACCGTTGTACTCGCTCTCGAACAGGCGAGCGAACTTCTTCACGCACAGCTCGCCGTACTCCTCCTTCGACATGCCCTTCGGGCCGCGGAAGTGATACGGGAACTCGATGAACTGGGCGCGCTCGCCAAAGTGGCCGTAGCGGCGACGGTAGCGATAGGACGATGTGATCGCGGACGCGCCGAGCGTGCGGCCGTGGTAGCCGCCCTCGAACGCGAACATCAGGCTCTTGCCCTTCTTGAAGTTGCTCACGAGCTTGAGGCTGTCCTCGACAGCCTGCGCGCCGCCGACATTGAAGTGCACGCGGCCCTTCATGCCGAACTTCTTCTCGGCATCCTGAGCGATAATCGAGGCAAGCTCGATCTTCTCGCGGTGGAGATACTGCGAGGCGACCTGAGGAAGACGGTCGAGCTGGCGGTGCGCGGCGTCGTTGAGGCGCGGATTGCGGTAGCCGAAATTCACGGCCGAGTACCACATCTGCAGGTCGAGGAATTCCCGGCCCTGCGCGTCGTACATGTACGAGCCTTCGCAACGGTCGAAGATCTTAGGCGGGTTGGTGTAGTGCACCGTGTCGCCGTGCGAGCAGTAGACGTCCTCGAGCTTGAGGAGCTCTTCCTCGGTCCTCGGCGTGGTAGAACCCGATGCCGTGGTGGCGCCGGCATCGTTCCAGTGGATGGACTTGTCCATGAGGCTACTCGTCTCTTGCTTGTTCGCTGAGGATCATCGGAGCGTCTTCGCCAAGGCCCGCGCGGTCGTCGAGCCAGCGGACGAAGATTTCCGTCGCTTCATCGAAATTTGTGACGGCGAAGTGCGGCAGGGCATTCCTGCGGCAGTGCTCGACAAGCGAGCTCTTTGCCAGCACGAGGTCGGCACGGCCCGCGACGCAGAAATCGCTGCGCCCGTCGCCGACGACGACACGGACTGAGCCGCGCGCTGCGTCCGCGAACTGGCACTTGCAGTTTCCGGACAACGGCTGGCAGTCACCCCGTGCATGAGGGAACGTCAACCGCCAGCGGTCTGTTCCGATTGCCTGGAGGTGATTGGCGCGAAAGGGCAGGTCGAGGCCGGCGCGCTTGAGAACGGTGCCGACGGTCCGATCGAGACCGTCCGAAACGACCATGACATCCAGATCGCGGGATTTGCATTCTTCGACGAAAGGCAGAAAGCCGCTGTCGATTTCGATGGAAGACACGAAATCGTCGTACTGCTGGGGCGAAGCTTTGATCAAATCGATCTGCCGCACCAAGCATTCGCGTGAGCCGATGCGGCCCGCCTGCCAGTCGGCTTCAATATCCAGCCAACCGGGCTCGGCGAAACGCTCGAGAAGCGCGTCCGTCGTATCTACTGTTGCTATTGTACCGTCGAAATCGACGAGCACGCAGCACTTCAAACGTCCACTCGACACGTCGCTAGAACTCTTTGATTGTGTCCGATGATTTGGGGTTGCTACCCCATGGACCAGATTTCTACAACTCTTTTGGAATCTCTCGCAGCGAAGGCCGCCGTTTTCGTTAATGGCCGCCCACCGATTGTCTCGGTGTATTAAAGATCTCCTTGAGCAAACAAAGTTTGCGCTCGGATTAATCTCACCTATCTCGTTGCAGTGACCCCAAAATTTCCCGACTTGAGGCGCAAATCAGCACACTTCTGCCGACTATTTGCTCCAGTTTGGTAAGTTGGCATCGGCGGCCGCGTGTTCAAGCCTTGGATTGAGGTGGGTTCGTGACGGGTTCGTGACCATCCCGTCATAAGCTGGCTTGCGGCGCCTTTTGAGCAGAGGCGACATCCGGCGCCGAAACACAATGAGATGTTCTGTCGCGCGGCCAAACGTGCCCTGGTGCCCGCGCCAATCAGGGTCATAATTAATAAATGTAACCGGGCACGGAGCTATGGCGAGAAACTCACGTATTTCCGAGGCTTATCGGCGCCGTTTGCGACTTTCGTCGCGCGACGTGCTGGTGGCTACGGTCGTCTCCGCGCTGGCCGGCATCGCTATATTGACGGCGATCTGGAAGACTGACGCGCCAGGTCCGCATACGGCCGGTCCCGTCGAGGTCGAAACGTCGCCCTAGAGCGCGAATTCGCCTGCACATCATGCAATTAGAAAACAATTGGCCGCCGAGCGCCGCAAATTGGCCACGGGGGACAATCAGGCTTCAAGAGTCGGGAAGCGCGTTGCCGGACCAGTCCTTCGCGACTAATTTGGCCGCGGAAACCCCGAGCGGCGGGCCGCATGGCAGGCCTGCACGGCGTGCATTTCGCTGCAGCGCAACATAGCCTGGTCAACAAATGGTGAGCGGCTCATCCATGATGCCAGCACGATCGATCGCAGCAGCAGGATTGCTCAGCCTTCTCCTCATCGTGCCCGCCACGGCGCAGACGACCGGTCCGGCAGAAAGTGGCATCGAGCGCAATGATCAGTCCGCGCGGACCGCGCCGGTGCCTCGGGCTCAAAGAAATACGCAGCCCTTGCCCGAGCCCAAAACCGCGCCGCCCGCGCGGGCAGACGACGATCTCGACGCGCCGCCGGCCGGCTGCCGCTATCGTGAAAACAAGCTCGATCTGATCGTTTGACGAACCTACGGGCTGGGCCGCGGCGTCACTCGCTCTTTGCCGCTGCTGCATTCCCGGCTGTAGCCGTGTCGCGCTTCTTCACGCGCGCCTTCTTCTGTCGTTTGGTCGGTACGGCCCGCGCCTGCCGCTTCCCGTTGCATGCGAAGGACAGCACCATCTCGCGAACGCTGCGGGGCTCTGCGCTCTCGGCGCTCACAGGTACCGTTTCGAGGGTGGGGCTCGAGAAAAGCTCCTTCCAGCCGTAGGTGCGGAAGCCGTGCTCGAGCAAGCTTGCCGCGCGCAGGCTGCGATCGCGCGAGGTGTACTCGCCGAGCACGACCGCCGCGAGCCGCCGGTTATCGCGCGTCGCCGTCGCGACGACGTTGAAGCCCGAGTCGCAGATGAACCCGGTTTTCAGGCCGTCGGCGCCTTCGTAGGTGCGCAGGAGTCCGTTGTGGGTTCTGAGACGGCGGCGGCCGATCTGCATGTCCGCCATCGACCAGAGTTCGCTCTGACCCGGAAAGTCCGCCAGAACGGCTTTCGTCAGGCGGGCGAGATCGCGCGCCGTCGTCACCTGCTCGGGTGCCGGAAGGCCGTGGGGATTGACGAAGCGCGTCTGCGTCATGCCAAGCCGCAGCGCCGTGGCATTCATGGAGCGAATGAACGCCTCATCTGTACCGCCGCCGCCTATCGCTTCCGCGAGCATCACCGCCGCATCGTTCGCCGATTTGATGATCAGCGCCTTCAGCGCGAGGTTGACCGTGATTTCGGCGCCGACCGGAAGCCCGAGTTTGCTCGGCGGCTGCGCGTGCGCATTGGTGCTGACCGGGATCTTCTGCTCGAGCGTGATCGTATTGTTCTTGAGGGCCTCGAAGACGAGATAGGCCGTCATGATCTTGGTCAGCGAAGCGGGATGCCAGGGCTGGTCCTGATCCTCGGCGTAGAGGACCTTCCCGCTGCCTGCATCGAACAGGATCGCTGGCCCGGCTGCCGCTGTGCCCGACCAGCCGAGCATCACCGCCAGCGCAAACGCGATTCTCCGCACGACCATTCTGCCTGATTCCCTCTGAGTTCCGCGTTCGTGACGGCCGATGCCGCAGCCGATATCAAAGTCGGTCGGCGCTCCAGGCCGCCAGCCGACCGTCCGAAGCACGACGGCGGCGAGCATATCCGACGAACTTTACCCTAGCCTTATCCGCGGGCTGATTTCATGACCGAGTTGCAAAATCCGGCCACATAGCGGTCATTCGTCGCTCCCCGCGGCCATCAAGCCACAACCTTGGTTTGGATTTACCGTATGGGATCACTTCTTCCCGCGGTCCGGATAGCTGCGCGCCATGCCATCACGAACGTCGTTCTGAATGCCGTGTTGCGCGAAGGGATAGCGGAACCCGTTCTTCGCAAGGGCCTCCATGCCGGTGATCGCCTTAGCGAGCTGATCGGGCGGCAACGCCATCAGCATCTCGTCGTCGAGCACGCCGCCATAGCGCCGCTCGGCAAAGCAGGGGATCGAGAGCGATGGCTCGCGCTTCGTCAGCGCGCGGCCCCAACTGTCGGCACAGGCGCTCTCGCCGACCACGCCCCAATCGAACTTCTTGTAGCCCGCCCACTGCAGCCCGTTGATGAAGTACATCATCGCGCCGGGTGTCGCGTAGAAGAGGGCAATATCCGGCGGATCGAGCCGTCCCGAAGCGAGCGGCGCAACGACCAGCGCTTCGTATTGGCCATCCGGCACGCAATGCATCGCCGCCTGGTGCTTCTGCGCGTCATCAGGCGTCGAGAACCACACGTTCACCATGTGCGCGCCGGACTTCCATTTTTCGTCCTTGGCGCCCCCGAGGCCGACGACGGCACGACACTGCGCGCCTACGAGATCTTCCGATGTGACGCCGACCGTCCAGCCGAGGCGCGAGGCCTGCGCGACGGCCTGATCGAGCGTATGCACGGCCTTGGGCCGGCGAATGCGCGGGATGGCCTCCATCTCGCTGCGGTTCTCGAAGAGCTTCATGGCGAACGGGAACGAGCGCAGTCTCAGCAGCCGCTCGAGATCGGATGCGAGTTTCGCGTAGTCGTGGCTGGTCGCCTGAGGCTCGGCGAGGGCGGTCATGGTCGTTTCCTTCGTCGCAGGATTTTGTTCTCGGGCGATATTGTGCCCTCGGCGGGCTCTGTGCAAGGTGCGGCCCTGCACCAAGGAGGATGGCTGATGCTCGTCTCGGGCGATCTTGCGCTGCGCCGCGCCGAGCGCGCGGATTTGGACGCTGTCGTTGCCGTTCAGCAGGCCGCTTATGCGCGCAATCGCACATTGCTTGGCGTCGAGCCGCTGCCGCTGCTTTCAGACTACGCCGAGATATTCCGCGACTATGAGGTTTGGGTGACGGCCAACGGCGCGATCACGGCCGTGCTCATTCTGGAGCCGCGCCCCGCCGATCTGCTGATCTGGAGCGTCGCAGCGGATCCGCAGGCGCAACAGGGCGGGCTCGGGCGCGCCATGCTCAGGGCTGCTGAACAACGCGCGCGAGAGCTTAGGCTCGGAACAATGCGGCTCTACACCGGCGCGCCGCTGCGTCATCTTATCGACTGGTATGGCCGCAATGGCTACGCGATCGAGCACAACGAGGTACTGAGCGACCGCACCATCGTGCATATGGTGAAACATCTGGACGCTGGCCCTTCAAAGGTGGACTGAGCGGCATTTGCGGGTCAAGGTTCCGCCGACTTTAGAATTCGCACCAAACAGCGGGGGGGCCATGTTCCCACTGTCCAAGATGCTGACTTCGTTCGTGAAGGTCGGCACTCTCAACGTCGTCGATGCCGAGGGCAAGACGCATGTGTTCGGCGGCGTGAAGCCGGGGCCGACCGCGAACATGCGGCTCACCGATCCGAGCCTCTACCGAAAGCTCTTCTTCAATCCGGAGCTGCACGCCGGCGAAGCGTACATGGATGGGCGCATGACATTCCCCGACACGGGGCTGCGCGCTTTCCTCACGCTCTTTTCGGTGAACCGCCTCTCGCTGGGCAATCAGCCGCTGCAGCGCGTGCTGCGCAGCGTCTCGCGCGGTCTCAAGCGCTTTCAGCAGGCGAATCCGATCGGCAAGGCGCAGCAGAACGTCGCGCACCACTACGATCTCGGCAATGCCTTCTACGAGCTCTTCCTGGACAAGGAGCTCTTCTACTCCTGCGCCTACTTCCGCGAGGAGAGCGAGACGCTGGAGTCCGCGCAGCGCAACAAGTGCCGGCTCATCGCGGCGAAGCTCAATCTGAAACCCGGCATGAACGTGCTCGACATCGGATCGGGTTGGGGCGGTCTCGCGCGCTATCTCGCGCAAGTCGCCGATGTGCACGTGACGGGCGTGACGCTTTCGAAGGAGCAGTACGCGCTCGCCGTCGAGCGTACGAAGGCTGCAGATCTCGAAGGTCGCGTGAAATTCGCGCTGCAGGATTATCGTCAGCTCAAGACCAAGTTCGATCGCATCGTTTCAGTGGGTATGTTCGAGCACGTCGGCGTCGGCCACTACGGCGAGCTCTTCGCCAAGGTGAACGATCTCATGACCGACGACGGTCTCATGCTGCTGCATTCGATCGGCAAGATGAGCCCGCCCGGTACCGCGAGCCCCTGGCTCAGGAAATACATCTTCCCCGGTGCCTACTCGCCCGCGCTCTCGGAAGTCTTTCCTGCGACCGAGAACAACAGCCTCTGGGTGACCGACTTGGAGTTCCTGCGCGTGCATTACGCGACGACGCTGCGCCATTGGCATCAGCGCTTCGAAGCCAATCGCGCGACGATCGCGAAGATGTACGACGAGCGCTTCTGCCGCATGTGGGAGTTCTACCTGATCAGCGCGGAGATGATGTTCCGCACGGGTTCGCAGGAAGTCTTCCACATGCAGCTCGCGAAACGGCGCGACGCAGCTCCGATCACGCGTGACTACGCCGTCGATGTGCAGCGCAACTACGAGCGCATTGAGCAGGAGCGCGGGATCGGCTGGGGCTAGAAGCGCTACGCGGCACCATTCGGCGCGGGCTTGCGCCGTGCGCGCTCGCGCTTTGCCGTGTTGGTCATCTTGCCTGCGGTGGCATCGAGCTTTCGCTGTGCCGCATTGAACGTATCACGCAGAGCAATGAAGACGTCCGTGTAGTCCCCCTCACTATTCACCACGATCGGCTGCTGTCCGGGCATTCCGATGTCGACTTTCACCGTGAACATCTTCGCCCGCGCGTCTGTGCGGTTCGGCGACGAGATCACGACGCGCACGTGCGTCATGCGATCGAAGTGGCCGTGCAGGCGCTCAAATTTCTCCTGGATGCGCGCCTCGAGCGCTTCGCTCTTGTCGACTCCGTGGAAAGAGATTTCGAGGGGTGTCGTCATGCTGAGGCAACCTTTCTATTGCGGTTGATCGGCTGGCCATTCTTAGGACGTGGGAAACGGACATGGCCGGATCAAGGGCAAGTTTGCCCATTTTCTCCGGCTCGGCTTTGCGATCGATCATTGCGGCGCGGCGCGCCATGCTTTCATACTGAACGAGAACCTCCATGGCTTCAGGGGCTGATATGAGCTGTGTATTTTTCCTTACGGGCGGCTCGCGCGGGATTGGCGCCGCCGCTGCGCGCCTTGCGGCCGAACGCGGCTACGACGTCGCGCTCACCTACATTGGCCGCAAGGATGCTGCCGAAAGTGTGGTCGCGGATATCGAGCGCATGGGCCGCCGTGCCGTCGCAATTCAGTGCGACGTTGCTGACCCTGTCGCGATCCGCATTGCCTTCGAGGCCGTAGACCGCACGTTCGGTCGCCTCGATGCGTTCTTCAGCAACGCCGGCATTCTCTGGCCGCACACGCGCTTCGTCGATATCAGCGCGGAGCAGCTCTCGCGTACGATCGCAGTCAATCTCGTCGGTGCTTTTCACGCCAACCAGCAGGCCATCCGGCGCATGTCGACGCGTCTCGGCGGCAAGGGCGGCGCGATCGTCAACATGTCGTCGATGGCCGCGCGCCTCGGTGGCGCCTTCGAGTGCCTCGACTACGCAGTGTCGAAGGGGGCCATCGACACGATGACCATCGGTCTCGCGAAGGAGCACGCGGCGGAGGGCATTCGCGTCAACGGCGTGCGCCCCGGCGTCATCGAGACCGACATCCACGCAAGCGCAGGCGATCCAGACCGCGTCGCGCGTGTTGCCTCGAGCGTGCCGATCGGGCGTGGCGGCACGGCGCGCGAAGTCGCCGAGAGCGTGCTCTGGCTCTGCTCGCCGGAAGCGTCCTACGTGACGGGTGTGACGATCGACGTTGCGGGTGGCCGCGGACTCTGAATACGCCTCGGCGTCACGCGCTCCCGCAGAAGCCGTGCGCCTTCACGACCCGCTTGTCGGAAGGCGGGAACTTCGTCAGCCGATCGGCCGGCCGCACGGGACGCTTGACCAGCTCGCCGCCGCAGTTCGGGCAGCGCCCGCCGGGCAGGCGATGCTCCGCGCAGTCGGTGCAGAACGTGCACTCGAAGGAGCAGATCACCGCATCCGGTGCGTCGGGCGGGAGATCCTTGTCGCAGCATTCGCAGTTCGGCCTGAGTGCCAGCATCACGAACCTCCCGCTTCACATTATCAGAAGAAAGCCTGCAGCCCGGTCTGCGCGCGGCCGAGAATGAGCGCGTGCACGTCGTGCGCGCCTTCGTACGTGTTGACCGTCTCGAGGTTCGCCGCGTGACGCATCACGTGGTACTCGATCTGAATGCCGTTGCCGCCGTGCATGTCGCGTGCCATACGGGCGATGTCGAGCGCCTTGCCGCAGTTGTTGCGCTTGATGATCGAGATCGCTTCCGGCGCGAGCCGTCCCTCATCGAAAAGGCGTCCGCAGCGCAGCGCCGCCTGCAGGCCGAGCGAGATCTCCGTCTGCATGTCGGCGAGCTTCTTCTGCACGAGCTGCGTCGCAGCCAGCGGACGACCGAACTGCTTTCTGTCGAGCGTGTACTGGCGCGCGCGGTGCCAGCAGTCCTCCGCCGCGCCCATGGCGCCCCATGCAATGCCGTAGCGCGCGCGGTTGAGGCAGCCGAACGGGCCCTTGAGGCCTGAGACGTTCGGGAGCATCGCGCTTTCCGGCACGACGACGCCATCCATGACCACTTCGCCCGTGATCGAGCAGCGGAGGCTTAGCTTGCCGCCGATCTTCGGTGCCGAGAGCCCCTTCATGCCCTTCTCGAGAATGAAGCCGCGGATCTCGTCATTGTGTGCCGCCGACTTCGCCCACACCACGAACACGTCCGCGATCGGTGCGTTCGAGATCCACGTCTTCGAGCCTGTCAGGCGATAGCCGTCCGCGACCTTCTCGGCGCGCGTCTTCATGCCGCCGGGGTCCGAGCCCGCATCGGGCTCCGTCAGTCCGAAGCAGCCGACGTACTCGCCCGAGCCGAGCTTCGGCAGGTATTTCGTGCGCTGCTCTTCCGAGCCGTACGCATAGATCGGGTACATGACGAGCGAGGACTGCACCGAATTCATCGAGCGGTAGCCGGAGTCCACGCGCTCGACCTCGCGCGCAACGAGCCCGTAGG
>JAEZAW010000166.1 GCA_023430315.1 Pseudomonadota bacterium
GAATTGAGCTTGGCCATGGGGCGTTCGAATGTGGTACACGCTGCACTGGCACGCGGCGGCGCAGCCACCAGGTTTTCTCGCGAGGCAGAGCGGTTGAGGCGCTATCGGGCGCCGGCTTCCGCTCACGCGTCGCGCGAGCCGAGTTCAAGGGCGAGATCGGAACAGGCATGAGTGAGACCAAGGAAACCCCGGATAAGGCCCCCGCGGGCGGTCGCAAGCCCCTGAGCTTGAAGCGCACCGAAGCGTCCGGGCACGTCCAGCAGAGCTTCAGCCATGGCCGCAAGAATGTGGTCGTGGTCGAGCGCAAGAAGCGCCGGACGCTCTCTGGCCCTGGGCAGGAGGATGAGCCACGTGGACGGGCCGGCGGTGGCGCCGCTCCGGCTGGTGGTGCACGCCTCGGCGATCTTTCCGCGGGCGAGCTCGACGCGCGCCGCAAGGCCCTCGAGCAGGCTGCCGCCGACGAGAAGGTCCGCGCCGAGGAGAACGCCAAGCGTCTCGCCGAAGAGCAGCGCCTCGAAGCCGAGCGCGCAGCTCAGCGTGCGAAGGAGGAAGCTGCCGCTGCTGCCGAGGCTGCGAAGAAGCCACCCGTCAGCGAGGCTGCACCGGCGGCTCCCGCTCCCACGGCGGCACCTGCACCGGCACCTGCTGCATCTGCTCCGCAGACTGCACGCGCGCCTCAGACACCGACGCCGGCTCCGAGACCCGCAGGTGGCGCAGCACCGGCTCCGGCGCAAGCCCGCACCGGTGGTGCGCCCGCCCCGACCGAAGCGCGTCGGACGGTCACCGAGACGACTGTTCCCAAGCGGCGGCCGATCGCGGACGAGACACCGGACGACGACGATCGCAAGAAGAGGGGCGGCGCCAACCTCAAGGGTGCGCCTCGAGCACCTGTCAAAGTCGCCGACGATCGCCGCGAACGCGGCAAGCTCACCGTCGACAAGCTTCTCAATGACGAGCAGCGCGAGCGCTCGCTGGCGTCGCTGCGTCGTAAGCGCGAGCGCGATGCGCGTCGCGCATCCGGCATCCAGATCTCACGCGACAAGATCATGCGCGAAGTGATCATTCCTGAGGTCATCACGATCCAGGAACTCGCCAACCGCATGTCGGAGAAGTCGGTCGACGTGATCCGCTTCCTCATGAAGCAGGGGGCGATGCATCAGATCAACGACGTGATCGATGCCGACACGGCCGAGCTGATCGTGCAGGACTTCGGCCACACGCCGAAGCGCGTTTCCGAAGCCGACGTCGAGGAAGGCTTCGCTGGCGGCGAGGACACGGACCAGAACCTGCAGCCGCGGGCGCCCGTCGTCACCATCATGGGCCACGTCGACCACGGCAAGACGTCGCTGCTCGACGCGATCCGTCACGCCAACGTGGCGAGCGGCGAAGCCGGCGGCATCACTCAGCACATCGGCGCCTATCAGGTCTCGACGGACAAGGGCCAGAAGATCACCTTCATCGACACACCAGGCCACGCGGCGTTTACGGCTATGCGTGCGCGCGGTGCGAAGGTGACGGACATTGTGGTTCTGGTCGTCGCGGCCGACGACGGCGTGATGCCCCAAACCGTCGAGGCGATCAATCACGCCAAGGCGGCCGGCGTCCCGATCATCGTTGCCATCAACAAGATCGACAAACCGCAGGCCGATCCGAACCGCGTGCGCACAGAGCTGCTCCAGCACGAGATCGTCGTCGAGACCATGTCCGGCGAAACGCTCGAGGTGTCGGTCTCGGCAACCAAGGGCACCAATCTCGACAAGCTGCTCGAGGCGATCGCACTGCAGGCCGAGCTGCTCGACCTCAAGGCCAACCCGGACCGACTCGCGGACGGCTTCGTCATCGAAGCCAAGCTCGAGCGCGGCCGTGGACCGGTCGGCACGCTGCTCGTTCAGCGCGGCACGATCCAGGTCGGCGACATCATCGTCGCCGGCTCGTCATGGGGACGCGTGCGCGCCCTCATCGACGACACCGGCCACAATGTCGAGAGCGCCGGACCGTCGGTGCCCGTCGAAGTCCTCGGCTTCGACAATGCTCCCGAGGCCGGCGATCAGTTCGCCGTCGTCGAGAGCGAGGCACGTGCTCGCGAGATCACGGATTACCGCATCCGCAAGCGCCGCGCGACGCTTGGCACGGCCGGAACGCCGCGCACGCTCGAGCAGATGATGCAGAGCCTCAAGGATACCGACAGGAAGGAATTCCCGCTGGTCGTGAAGGGCGACGTGCAGGGCTCGGTCGAGGCGATCATGGGTGCTCTTGCCAAGCTCGGCAACGAGGAGGTCATGGCCCGCATCGTCCATTCGGGCGTCGGCGGCATCACCGAGTCGGACATCAACCTCGCGCACGCATCGAAGGCCGTCATCCTCGGCTTCAACGTGCGCGCCAACTCGCAGGCGAAGCTCTCGGCCGACCAACAGGGCGTGGAGATCCGCTACTACTCGATCATCTACGACCTCGTCGACGAGGTGAAGGCTGCCATGTCCGGCCTGCTCGCGCCCACGAAGAAAGAGGTCTTCCTCGGCTACGCGACCATCAAGCAGGTCTTCAACATCTCGAAGCAGGGCAAGGTCGCCGGCTGCCTCGTCACGGAAGGCAAGGTGGAACGCGGCGCCAAGGTTCGCCTGCTGCGCGACAAGACCGTCATCCACGAAGGTACGCTTGCGATCCTCAAGCGCTTCAAGGACGACGTGAAGGAAGTGCCCGCGGGTCAGGAATGCGGTATGGCGTTCGCCAACTACCAGGACATCCGCGAGGACGACGAGATCGAGTGCTTCCAGGTGGAGACGATCGCGCGCACCCTCTAAGGGCCTGAAGTTATCAGGAGGCGGATGGGCCGCGTGCTCATCCGCCTTTTGCTTCCGGCAACATTGCCAAGTTGGAATTTCTAAGGAGCTGGCGGCGGTCCGAACCCGTTGCCGAGTGAGAAAATGTCCAGACAGAAGACGAGTGCCGGGCGCGGCCCGGCCCGCGGCGCCGCCAGTGGCCCATCCCAGCGCATGCTGCGTGTCGGCGAACTGGTTCGCCACCGCTTGGCCGAGCTGCTGGCACGCGGCGATATTCATGACGACACGCTCGCAGGCGCCGTCGTCACCATTCCCGAAGTGCGCATGTCACCGGACCTGAAGCTCGCGACGGTCTACGTGATGCCGCTAGGCGGAAATGACGTCGCGCCGGTTCTCGCAGCACTCAGGCGTAATCAGAAATACATCCGCGGCGAGGTCGCCCGCGCGCTAAACTTGAAGTTCGCGCCGGACGTCCGTTTCCGCGAGGACGAGAGTTTCGAGGAAGCAACGCGCATCGATCGCCTGCTCGACAGCGAGCGGGTGAGACGTGACGTGAAGGCGAAAGACGACGAAGAGGGAGAGGAATAAAGTGGGGCGCCGCAAGAAGGGCAATCCGATCAATGGCTGGGTCGTGCTCGACAAGCCCATCGGCATGACGTCGACGCAGGCCGTCGGCAAGGTGCGCTGGCTATTCCAGGCGCAGAAGGCCGGACACGCCGGCACGCTCGATCCGCTCGCGACGGGCATTCTGCCGATCGCTCTCGGCGAGGCGACCAAGACCGTGCCCTACGCCGTCGATGGCCAGAAGGCCTACCGCTTCACCGTGAAATGGGGCGCGGAGACCGATACCGACGACGCCGAAGGTCAGATCGTCGAGCGCAGCGACTTGCGCCCGACGCGCGCCGCCATCGAGGGCCTGCTGCCAAGCTTCCTCGGCGAGATTCTGCAGACGCCGCCCGCCTTCTCGGCCATCAAGATCGACGGCCAGCGCGCCTATGATCTCGCGCGCCAAGGCGAGGCCGTGAAGCTCGAAGCCCGCCCGGTGCAGATCGACCGGCTCGAACTCGTCGACATGCCCGCGTCCGACACATCTGTATTCGAGGCCGAATGCGGTCGCGGCACTTATGTCCGCGCCATCGCCCGCGACATTGGCCGCACGCTCGGCTGCCTCGGCCATGTGACGGCGCTCCGGCGCACCCGCGTTGGGCCTTTCGAGGAAGCGCAGTCCGTGACGATCGACGAGCTGGAAGAGGCCGCCAATCTCGATGATGGTGGCGTCGAGCTCAAGTCGCTGCTGCGACCCGTCGAGAGTGCGCTCGCGGAGCTTCTCGAGGTCAATGTCTCGCAGTCGGATGCGGCCCGCCTCGCGCGCGGTCAGCCCGTATTGCTGCGCGGTCGCGATGCGCCAGTCATGAGCGGGGAAGCCTTTGCCCTCTCGAAGGGCACGCTGATTGCGCTTTGCGAGATCGAGCGCGGCGAGCTGAGGCCCCTGCGCGTCTTCAATCAGGCCTGAAACGGGCCCCGAACATGTGAAAGGCGCGGAGACCCTGGGCTCCGCGCCTTGGATATTCACGCCGGGGAAGATGATATCTCCAGGGTATCCCAAGATTGGACGGAAGGCCGTGAACTCGCTCTGAATGCGCTATTCACCCGGGATTCATGGCCCCCGCGCACCACCAGCAAGCTTGCTGGACAATTTGTAATGGTGAGCTGTCTTCTCCGCGTGATGCCTTTCCGACACAATGAGTGAGCACGCACCGGGATAACGCGACGGAATCAGGTTCACTCTGGCGTTAAGGTAGCGTGGGCCGGCCCTCCGGGGCCGGTCCTTTGGTGCGTGCGGCAGTGAGCGCAGGCGGGTCGGACATATGGCAGCGCGGTTCAGGTATCTCTTTACCCTGGCGATCCCACTCGCAGCGGCCGGCGCCGGCGTTGCCTGGATGATGGGCCTCGGCGGGTTTGGCAGCTCCAGCGACAGCGCCCTCGCCTATGACACGGCAGAGATCAACCGCGGCGAGATCCGTCGCTTGGTGACGACATCAGGCCCTGTCCGCGCCGTCGTTACCGTGAGCGTCGGCTCGCAGCTCTCCGGTCGGATCGACAAGCTCTCCGCCGACTTCAACAGCGAGGTCAAGGAGGGTGATCTCCTCGCGCGCCTCGACGACAAAACCTTCGCCGCCCGCGTCGCTCAGGCCAAGGCTGACCTCGTCGCAGCACAGGCTGGCGTCACCAATCAGCTGGCGGCTCGCGCCAAGGCCGAAGCCGTGCTGCGCAATGCCAAGCGCCTGCTCGAGCGCCAGGAAACACTCGCCACCAAGGGTGTGGCCTCGGCAGCGACGCTCGACACGGCGGTCCGGGACATGGAGGTGGCAACCGCCGATATCGCCGTGATCGATGCCCAGATCGAGAATGCGAAAGCCACGATCGCGCAGCGGGAAGCGGCGCTCAAGGTTGCCGAGCTTGATCTCGAGCGGACGCTGATCGTCTCTCCCATCGACGGCACCGTGATCTCGCGCACCATCGATGTCGGCCAGACGGTCGCAGCGAGCCTGCAGGCGCCTGAGCTTTTCAAGATCGCGCAGGACCTGCGCCACATCCAGATCGAGGCCCAGGTCAACGAGGCCGATGTCGGCGCCATCCGTGAGGGCAATCCAGTCGAGTTCACCGTGGATGCCTATCCTGAAGAACGTTTTCGCGGCAAAGTCACGCAGGTGCGTCTTGCCGCCACCGAGTTGCAGAGCGTCGTCACGTACACGGTCATCATCGGGGCGCGGAACGAGGATCGCCGCCTCTTCCCGGGCATGACCGCAAACGTCCAGATCGAGACCGCGCGGCGTCGGGATGTGGTTCGCGTTTCCAATGACGCGCTGCGCTTCCGCCCACGCGATGCAGCGGCCAACACGCCCCAATCCGGAGGCGCGCAGGCGGCCGAGCGCAGCGAACGGCTCGTCGAGCAGATGAAGGGTGCGCTCAAGCTGCCCGACCAGCAGGTCGCCGTGGTGCAGGAGGTTATACGCAAAGGCGCGGCCGCCCGCGCCGAACGCCAGAAGGCACGCGCCGGCGAAGGTCAGGGCGAAAGCGCAGGCGCATCCGATAGCGGCCCCTCTGATGGTCGCCGCGGCGCGCCCGGCAGCGGGCAGGCGGGTGGCCCGGGTGGTGGCCCTGATGCCGCCGCCATGCGCAATCGCTTCATGGAGCGCATCGAGACCGCGCTCGAGCCGACGCTGAGCGCGGAGCAGAAGCCCCTGCTCGAGCACTGGCGCCAGCAGCGGCAGACGGGCCGCATGGCGTCCGTCTGGACGCTCGGCCCTGTTGGCCAACCTGAGCAGCGCCAGGTCCGGCTTGGCATTGCCGACGACCAGTTCGCCGAAGTCATCGGCGGCGGCATCAAGCTGGGTGATCGCGTCGTCATCCGGCAACGCCAGACCGTGAAGCGCTGAAGGGCGCCTCGTTTTCCAGTCCCGAGCACGATGTCATGGACCTATCGAGCCGCGCAGATGAGGTGATCGCCGCCCGGCCGAGCAGCAAGCCGCTGATCGAGGCGCGCGACGTCTCGAAGATCTACACCGTCGGCGAGCAGACCGTGCGCGCCCTCGACGGCGTTTCGCTCAGCATTCAGCTCGGCGAGTTCGTCGCCATCATGGGCCCATCCGGCTCGGGCAAGTCCACCATGATGAACCTCATCGGCGCCCTCGATGTGCCGACAAAGGGCGCCATGGAGCTCGACGGCCGCAATATCGCGACGCTGAGTTCCGATGCGCTCGCGGACCTGCGCAACCGCACCATCGGCTTCGTCTTCCAGCAATTCAACCTGCTCGCGCGGACGTCCGCGCTCCGTCAGGTCATGCTGCCGCTGCTCTATGCGCACCCGCGTCCTGCCGATGCCGAGGCTATGGCGCGACACCGCCTCGAGCAGGTCGGCCTCAAGGACCGCATGGACCACTATCCGAGCCAGCTCTCGGGCGGCCAGCAGCAGCGCGTCGCCATTGCGCGCGCGCTCGTCAACAACCCCAAGCTCCTGCTTGCCGACGAGCCGACAGGCGCGCTCGACAGCAAGACGTCCGAAGAGATCATGGCGCTCTTCTGCACGCTCAATACCGAGGGCATCACCGTCGTCGTCGTGACGCACGAGCCTGATGTCGCCGACTACGCCAAGCGCCGCGTGCTTTTCCGCGATGGTCACGTCGTCGAGGACATCCTCCAGGCAGGCTTCATGGGGAGGGCTGCGGAATGAATGTTTTCGACAGCCTTGGTATCGCGCTCACGGCCCTCCGCGCCAACACGCTCCGTTCGATCCTCACCACGCTCGGCATCATCATCGGCGTTGCGTCGGTCATCGTCATGGTGGCCGTGGGTACCGGCGCGCGCAGCGAGGTCGATCGCCAGATCGCATCGCTCGGCTCGAACATGCTCGTCGTGTTTCCCGGCTCGACGCGCGTTGGTGGCCGCGCTGGCGGTGCCGGCACGCGCCTCCCGCTCTCGGAGCGCGACATGCAGGCCCTGCGCGAGAAGATTCCCGGCGTCGTCGCGATCTCCGGTCTCCTTCAGGGTACGGGACCGGTCGTCTATGGGAATGCGAACTGGACGACCTCCCTGATGGGCATCCACGACCAGTTCAACGAGGTTCGCGACTGGCAGATCGTCGAAGGCCGAGGCTTCACGCCGAACGAAGTGAAGACGGCCGCGCGCGTCGCACTTATCGGCAAGACGGTCGCCGACAAGCTCTTCAATGGCGGCGATCCCCTCGGCGCCACGATCCGCGTGACGAACGTGCCTTTCCAGATCGTCGGCGTGCTCGACAGCAAGGGGCAGAATTCGTTCGGCCGCGATCAGGACGACGTGGTCATGCTGCCGATGACGGCAGCGCGCGGTCGCATTGTCGGGCGCAGCAAGCTCGTGAACGACAACGTCGGCAACGTCCACGTCAAATTCGATCCCGGCACCGATCTCGCCGAAGCCCAGGCCCAGATGGAAAACCTGCTTCGGCAGCGCCGCAGCATCAAGCCCGGCACCGAGGACGACTTCAACGTCCGCAATCTCTCGGAGTTCATGCGCGCGCGAACGTCCGCGCTGACAACCATGGGCTGGCTGCTTGCCGCAACGAGCGCCATCTCGCTCATCGTCGGCGGCATCGGCATCATGAACATCATGCTCGTCTCGGTCACCGAGCGCACGCGCGAAATCGGCTTGCGCATGGCTGTCGGCGGCAGGCGGCGCGATATCCTGATGCAGTTCCTGGTTGAGGCCGTGGCGCTCTGCCTGCTCGGCGGCCTCATAGGCGTCACCATTGGTGTCGCCACGGCCACCGGCGTCGCGCTGTCGGCTCAGTGGCCGATCCTGATCGCGCCCAATGCCATCCTCATGGCACTCGGCGCGGCGGCATTGACCGGTGTCGTGTTCGGGTTTTTCCCGGCGCGGCGCGCGGCGCACCTCAACCCCATCGACGCCCTGCGCACGGAATAGTGGCGCTTACCAGACGCCGCGGCGTGTGGTGATCGCGCGCGCATCCTCGCCGCGCCCGCCGCCACGATCGGTGCGCGGTGCCCAACCACCGCCAGCCGCCGGCTGCTGTTCGCCTTCCTGCCCGGGCTGCGGCGCGAAGCCGCCGGTCTCGTCGGTGAAGCCGATGATCGAATAGGGATCATCCGGCTCCTCGTCCGGCTTGAAGGCCTCGAGCACGCTGCGTGTATCGCCGGCCTGTACACGCAGGCCCGTCTGCGGATTCACACGCACGAGCTTGATGCCAGGCGGAATGCGGAACGGCGTCGCGGGTTTGTCGGCGAGCGCCATCTTCATGAACGAGCCGAAGATCGGCACCGCGATGGCACCACCCGTCGCCTCCTTGCCCATGGGCTTCGGCGTGTCATAGCCGACGAACACACCGACGACGAGATCCGGCGAGAAGCCAATGAACCACGCGTCCTTGGCATCGTTCGTCGTGCCGGTCTTGCCAGCGAGCGGCTTGCCGATCGAACGGAGCGCTGTCGCCGTACCGCGCTGAACGACACCCTCCATCATGGACGACATCTGGTAGGCCGTATGCGGGTCGATGATCTGCCTGCGATCGTCTGCGATCTCGGGCTCGGCCTGACCGTTCCAGCTCTTCTGATTGCACTCCGCGCAGCCGCGGTCATCGTGGCGCCAGACGGCACGGCCCCAGCGGTCCTGAATGCGGTCGATGTAGGTCGGGCGCACCTGCCGGCCGCCGTTAGCGATCATCGCATAGCCGGCAGTCATTCGGAGCAGCGTCGTTTCGCCGGCGCCGAGTGCCATCGAGAGCACCGGCGTCAGCTCGTCGTATATGCCGAAGCGGCGGGAATACTCGCCGACGAGAGGCATACCCATGTCCTGGGCGAGGCGCACCGTCATCAGGTTGCGCGAATGCTCGATGCCGACGCGCAGCGTCGTCGGGCCATAGAACTGGCCGCTGTAGTTCTTCGGCCGCCACACGTCGAGGCCGGCACCCTGCTCGATGGTGATCGGGGCATCGAGTACGACGCTCGTCGGCTTGTAGCCGTTATCGAGCGCGGCGGCGTAGACGAAAGGCTTGAACGAGGAGCCCGGCTGGCGGCGTGCCTGGGCAGCGCGATCGAACTGGCTCAGCGCGAACGAGAAACCGCCGACGGCCGCCAGCACGCGTCCCGTGTGGGGATCCATGACGACGATACCGCCGCCGATCTCGGGAATCTGCATGAGCGACCAAACGCCCTGCGGCTCGTCGTGATTCTTGGGCGCGACATAGATGACGTCGCCGACATTCAGCACGTCGCTGGCGCCCGGTGGCTTACCCGGCTTCTTGTTCGCCCAGCGGACTTCCTCGTAGGGCACCTCGACGGCTTCGCGCTCGGCGGCGAGGCTGCCGTCCTGCTGGCGCGCCGGTCGAAGCCCGACCGTCGCCCTCTCGCGGTCGACCTTGAGCACGACGCCGAGACGCCAGGGCTGGATATCGTTCGGGGAATCGATGGCGCCGAGCGGCACACCCCAGTCGCCTGAGACGGCAATCTTCTCGACTGGCCCGCGCCAGCCGCTCTTGCGATCGAACGAGACCAGCCCCTCGACGAGCGCGCGGCGCGCCTGCGCCTGATAGCGCGGCGAGAGCGTCGTGCGGACAGAGAGGCCGCCCTGATAGAGCTTCTCGTCACCGAACTGCGCGATCAGCGTGCGTCGCACTTCCTCGGCGAAGTAGTCGGCGGCATGAGTCTGCACGCCATAGGGTCGGATATTGACGATCAGCGGCTTCGCCGAGGCAGCCTTGGCTTCCTGCTCGGAGATGTAGCCGTTCTCGGCCATCAATCCGAGGATGGCATTGCGGCGCGCCGTCGCTTCCTTCTCCTTGCGGAAAGGATGGTAGTTGTTCGGCCCCTTGGGCAACGCCGCGAGGTAGGCCATTTCCTCGATCGCAAGATCCTTCAGCTCCTTGTTGAAATACGTGAGCGATGCCGCAGCGACGCCGAACGTATTGAGGCCGAGGTAGATCTGATTGAGATAGAGCTCGAGGATCTTCTCCTTCGAGTAGGCGCGCTCGATGCGCACTGCGAGGATCGCTTCCTTGAGCTTGCGATCAGCTGTGCGCTCGCTCGTCAGCAGGAAGTTCTTGGCGACCTGCTGGGTGATGGTCGAGGCGCCCTCGGCGCGCCGCCGGCGCCCTTGGATCTGGTCCATGATGACGCGCGAGCCGGCACGCGCCATACCCATGAAGTCGAGACCGTTGTGCTCGAAGAAGCGCTTGTCCTCGGCCGAGAGGTAGGCCGCGATCAAAAGCTTCGGCACGGTATTGATCGGCACGAAGATGCGCCGCTCGTGCGCATACTCCGAGATGAGCGCTCCGTTGTGCGCGTGGATGCGCGTCATCACGGGCGGCTCGTACTTGGCGAGATTGTCGTAGCTCGGCAGGTCGCTCGTCGCCCGCCAGAGGAAATAGCCGCCGACCGCGGAGGCGCCGAGGAAGAGGACCATACCCGACGCGAACGAGAACCCCAGGAAGCTCAGCAAGAAGCTGCGGCTCCGGCGCTTCGGCTTGCGCTCCACAGGTGGCAATATCGGGGGCGGTCTCATCGGCCTCAAATAATTCCGGTCGTGCACGGATGGGTCTGTCTAGACCCCGGTGTTGGGAGAAGCAAGCACGCCCCCCGCTTTCATCCAGAGGTTACAATCGATTGTGTCATTAGCGGGTCACAGCGGGATGAATGTCGACAGCGTCCGGAAATAGCTGCCGATGCGTGGTTAATGCGCCGCGCTCCCGTCCGTCCGCCACTTGCTTGCATTGCGTACCCGGTCAGCCGAGAGTTGGCATCCTGAACAGCCGCACGCAATAGGGGAACACCATGGATATCGAGGAGCAACGCGCCAAAGGCCGGTCGATTCTGAAGGAGGTCATCGGCGCCGCCTATGCTGAGCGCCGCGACGCGTCGACGAACGACTTCAACAGACCGCTGAGACAGTTTTCCGAAACCTATGCCTTCGGCGACATCTGGGCGCGCCCCGGTCTGCCGCGGAAAGTCCGCAGCATGCTCTGCATGGCCATGCTGACGGCCATGGGCAAGCCCGCCGAGCTGCGCCTGCACGTCAACTCGGCGATCAACAACGGCTGTACGGTCGAGGAAATCCAGGAAGTGCTCTACCAGACCGTCGCCTATTGCGGCATCCCCGCCACCATCGAGGCCTTCAAGGTGGCGGAAGAAGTGCTGGCGGAGCGGGGCCTCACCAAGAAAGCTTGAGCGACGCCAATTTGGCCGGTGCTGGAAGCACCGGCCGCTCTCAGGCGATCAGCCGACCATGCCTTCCTTACGCGCCCAGTCGAGGCCGCGATCGAGCGCCCGCGCCATGCGGTCGAACATGGTGTTGATCTGATCGGTGTTGATCACCAGCGGCGGGCAGAGCGCCAGCGTATCGCCGGCGATGGAGCGCGAAATCAGGCCCTCGTCCTGCGCGAACACGTTCACCTTGGCACCGACGCCCTGGCGCGGATCGAAGGACTGCTTGCTCTTCTTGTCCTTGACGAGCTCGATGCCGGCAATGAGGCCGACGCCCCGCGTCTCGCCGACGAGCGGGTGCGCGTCGAGCTCCTTGAGCCGCTTGAGGAAGGTCGGCGCCACCTTGCGCACGTGGCCCACGATGTCGATGCGATCGTAGATTTCGAGGGTCTTGACGGCCACGGCCGACGCCACCGGATGACCCGAGTACGTGAAGCCGTGCGCGAACACGCCGAGCTTTTTGCTCTCGTCGATCATGGCCTGATAGACGTGCTCCGGCACCGTGACAGCGCCCAGCGGCATGTAAGCCGATGTGATCGCCTTGGCCATGGACACCGTATCCGGCTGCATCCCGAACGTCTGAGAGCCGAACATATTGCCCGTGCGCGCGAAGCCGCAGATCACCTCGTCCGCGATGAACGCGATATCGTAGTGACGCAGGATGGCCTGCACCTTCTCGAAATAGGTCTTCGGCGGCACGATCACGCCGCCCGCACCCATGATCGGCTCGGCGATGAAGGCGGCGATGGTGTCGGCGCCCTCGCGCTCGATCAGCGCTTCGAGCTTGCCTGCGAGGCGTGAGGCGAACTCCTCCTCGCTCTCGCCTTCCTTGGCGAAGCGATAGTAGTGCGGCGTGTCCGTGTGCAGGATACGCGCGATCGGCAGGTCGAAGTCGGCGTGGAAGATGGGCAGGCCCGTCAGGCTGCCCGCCGCGATGGTCACGCCATGGTAGGCGCGCATACGCGAGATGATCTTCTTCTTATTCGGCTTGCCGATGGCATTGTTGTAGTACCACTGCAGCTTGATCTGCGAATCATTCGCCTCGCTGCCCGAGCTCGTGAAGAACACCTTGGAGGTCGGGCACGGCGCGATCTCCTTGATCTTCTCGGCGAGCTGAACGGCCGGCTCGTGGCTGCGGCCGCCGAAGAGATGCGTGAAGGAGAGCTTCCGCATCTGCTCCGCGGCAGCCTCGACCAGCTCCGTGTTGCCGTAGCCGAGGCCCGTGCACCAGAGTCCAGCCAGCCCCTCGATGTATTCTTTGCCGGACGAGTCGTAGACATGGATGCCCTCGGCGCGCTCGAGCATCATCGGGCCGGTCGTACGGTGCGTCGCGAGGTTGGTTGCAGGATGCAGCACCGTCTCGACGTCGCGGGCGGCAAAATTGGTGAGCGTAGCCATGTCACGTGTGTCCTGTTCTTGACGGGAAGCCCGACTATGAGTAGCGCGGACAAGGGTAGCTGATAAAGCCAATAAGATCGGCGCAAAGCCTAACAAATCTTCGGCAGCTGCTGTCATATTTCAGGGCCAGAAGGGACATCCGCCGATATCATGACGCTGGCCGCCACATTGCCCCGCACCAAGTTCGCGACCTGGGCGCGCCGCCTGGCGCTGTTCAGCGCCGTGCTGATCCTCGTCGCGCTGGTCTTGCACCGTTTCGGCCGCATCGAGACGCCACTTGCCATCGGCCTCGTGCTCACTGGCTTTGCCGGCGCAGGCCTCGCCCTCTTGAGCGGGCTCGCTGCCGGCGTCGTGATCTGGCGTAAGGGCGTGCCGGGTGCCTGGAGCGCCGTGGCCGGCGTCGCGGTCAGCCTTGCGCTTTTCGCATGGCCTGCGAGCATCGTGCCTTTCTACCTGAGGACGGCGCCGCTTGCCGATGTGACGACCGACTTCGAGCATCCACCCGAGTTCGCAGCGCTCGCGCGTGACCGGCCCAAAGCGGCCAATCCCGTCGCCTATCAGGGCGGCGCCATCGCCGAGCTGCAGGAACTGCATTACCCCGAGATCAAGCCGCTGATCACCGAACGCCCCGCCGAGGAGGTCTATGACGCCGTCGGCGAGGCCATGCGCCGCCTCAAATGGCGCATCATCTCCGAGGAGCCACCGCAGGAGGATGGCACTGCCGGCCACATCGAGGCGGAGGACCGTACGCTCATCCTCGGCTTCACCGACGAAGTCATCGTGCGGGTCGAGAGCGACGGCGGCACGACGCGCGTCGACGTGCGATCCATGTCGCGCTACGGCCGCGCCGACTTCGGCCGCAACGCAAGCCGCATCAAGGAATTCTACACCGAGCTCCGCGCGCGCCTCGAAGCTTCCGTTCCGAATGCGGTCGCGCCGCGCGGAAAGGCCAAGGCTAAGGGCACAAAGGTGCCGCCTAAGGTACGGAAAGGCGCACCGGGTCCAGGACAGGCCCCTCGCAAATGAACAGTCCGCGCTCGACGAGATGCTCGATGTGCGCCGCGACCGAGAGTGATGCGGCCTTGATCAGGCGCTGGTCGATCCCGCGATAGATGACCGCGACGATTTCCGGAATCGTCGTCTGGCCGTTCCGCACACACTCCATGATGGCCTGCTCGCGCATCCTCCGGTGCAGAATGTACGCCTTCACGAGCCGCTGCGGCTCATAGATGCGCCCACCGTGGCCTGGGAAGTAGATCTCATCGTTGCGCGCGAGCAGACGCTCCATCGCTCCAAGATAGGCGCTCATGCTGCCTTCGGGCGGCGCGACGACGCTGGTATTCCAGCCCATAACGTGATCGCCGGAGAAGAAGAGCTTCGTCCCTTCGAGCGCGAAGCACAGATGGTCCGGTGCGTGGCCCGGCGTGTGCAGTGCCTGCAGCGCAAAGCCATTGCCCTCGAGACGATCGCCATCCTTGAGCACGACGTCGGGCTTGAAATCCTTCTCGACGTACTCGCCGCCGGCAGGGCTGGATCGTGTCTTGCCCGGTGTCGCGACCGTGCGACCGAAGCCGGCCGTCGGTGCCCCGGTCCGCTCCTGGAGTGCGGGCAGACCGTCCACATGGTCGTGATGCGTGTGCGTGACGACAATGTGGGAAAGCTTGCGCCCGGCGAGCGCGGCGAGGATGGCATCCAGGTGCGCGGCATCCGCAGGGCCAGGGTCGATCAGCATGACCTCGCGGCCTTCGCCGAGGATGTAGGTGTTCGTGCCCTTGTAGGTGAAGGGGCTCGGGTTATTGGCGACGATACGCACGATGCCCGGTGCGAGCGTCTTGGCCTCGCCATAGACGAACTCGATTTCTTTGCGGAAAGGCAGCTCTTCGGCCATGCGGGGATCCTGCGCTCGGGGCAATCGGCTTGCTGTCATAGCCGAGGCTGCCGGGCTTGGCCATCCACTGGTATGCAGGCCTAGTAAACGCCAACGTTGGCGAGCAGCGCCTTGCCGAGGCTGATCCGTTTCGGCGCCTCCTCGATCCGCGCCATATCCATGTTCAGAGCGAATGCCGTCTTCCGCGCGCCCTGCTCGACCCAGCCGGCCCACCAGCCGAGCTTGCCATTCCATCCCGTCTTGGCGAACAGCACGCGGCCATTCTTCTCCTCGATGCGGATGATGTCGTGGACAATCTCCTGCGATCGTGCACCCGTCGGCAGGCGCTGCTCGGCAAGCCGAGCCAGAAAGCGCGTCTGCTCGATGGCACTGATCGTTAGCGGCCCATCGAGCCAGAAGCGTTCGACATTCTCACCAACCTCGCGATTGCCGTAGTCGAGCCGCGCGAGCCACGT
Source organism: Pseudomonadota bacterium (assembly GCA_023430315.1). Taxonomy (GTDB): domain Bacteria; phylum Pseudomonadota; class Alphaproteobacteria; order Rhizobiales; family Hyphomicrobiaceae. The sequence goes on from JAEZAW010000166.1 coordinate 15,275, forward strand.
CCTGTACGTCTCCAGCCCGACGCGACGCGCGATCTCCTGGAAGACCGGCACATTGGATGCTGTGACGGCCTCGCGCAGCGTCATGTCCTTCTGCCACGCCGCAACAGCGCGTGGTTTGCCATCATAGCGGAACATCTCGTCCGCATCCTTCACGGCACCGACCTCGAGCGCGATCAGGCTGTTCGGAATCTTGAAGGTCGAGGCGGGCACGAAGCGCGTCGCCGCTCGCTCCGCATTGAGCACGACGAAGCGGTCCGCTGCGGCATCGTACGTGACGAACGTCCCCGATATTTGCTCGCGTGCAAAGACGTCATCGGCATCGCTGAGCTTTATGGTCTCGCTGGCCGAAGCCGCGCCGATGCCTGCGAGCGCGCTCGCCAGACAACCACTGCCAAGCGCAAGCACGCCGCGCCGTGAAATCCCCGAAACACCACTGCCCAGCATGATTTCAGAGCTTGTTCAGCGGCACTTTCAGATAGCGCACGCCGTTGTCTTCCGGCTCCGGCAGATCTCCTGCACGCATATTCACCTGAATGGACGGGATGATCAGCTTGGGCATGCTGAGCGTCTTGTCGCGTGCCTCGCGCATGGCGACGAACTCGTCCTCGCTCACGCCGTCATGCACATGCTTATTGGACTTGCGCTGCTCGGCTACGGTCGTCTCCCACGCAAACACGTCACGTCCCGGCGCCTTGTAGTCGTGGCACAGGAACAGCCGCGTCTCGGGCGGCAACGCCAGCACCTTCTTGATCGAGCGATAGAGGTCACGCGCACTCCCACCTGGGAAGTCGGCCCGCGCGGTCCCGTAGTCCGGCATGAAGAGCGTATCGCCGATGAAGGCCGCGTCACCGAAGACGTACGTCATGCATGCCGGCGTATGGCCGGGCGTGTGCATGGCGTATCCGGTCATCTCACCGATGCGGATCTTGTCGCCGTCCTTGAAGAGTGCGTCGAACTGGCTGCCGTCGCGCTCAAACTCGGTGCCGGCGTTGAAGACCTTGCCGAACACGTCCTGCACGACTGTGATGTTGGCACCGATGGCGATCTTGCCGCCGAGCTTGTCCTTGAGATAGGGCGCCGCCGAGAGATGGTCGGCGTGGACGTGCGTCTCGAGCAGCCACTGGACATCGAAACCGCGCTCCTTGACGAACGCGATGATCCCGTCGGCGGCCTTGGTCGAGGTGTGGCCTGATGCGGCGTCGAAATCGAGCACGCTGTCGATGATCGCAGCCGCCTTGGAAGCCGGATCCTTGAGCACATAGCTCGCCGTATTCGTGGGCTCGTCGAAGAACGAGAACACCTCTGGGTGGAGCATAGCACACCTTCCGCTGAGGCCGATTGGAGTAATTCCTTCCATTTAATCGACGAACGTAGGATACTCAACCTCTGACGGCTCGGGAGTGGCTAGGAATGTGAGCCCCCGAAAAGCCGAATGTCGCGAAATGTTTCGCGCCACGATCCACGACACATCACCAGTGCAATGGGCTGCAAGTTCACGCCCAAAGTCATGCCATGGAAGGATCGGCAATGACGACTGACGGCATTCAACAAATAAACGTGCTTCTCCACGAGGCGGCGGAGCTCTTGAAAATCTCGGACAAGGCCAGCAGGCGGGCTGCCGCTCGCAAGCTGGATCGCATCGCCGTCCTCGCCTCAACCCTCGCTGCGACACTTCAGGCGCAGCAATAACGGACGAGAAGCCATCTCATTCTGCTCGCGAGCAGAATGCACTCCTGCAGAATGGATCGAACACATGATCACGAATCTGAAAGCTCGCGGCACGAAGCGCATCTGCCAAAGCGAGGACTGCGGCTTGCCGTTCTACGATCTCAATCGAACCGAGATCTCGTGCCCGAGCTGCGGCACGGTATTCGATACGAAGGCCGTGATCCATCCGCGGAATGCGGCGCCTCAGACGCCGTCCTGGAAGCGCAGTCGCGGTTTCCAGGGCGCTACCGTCGCACCTGTTGCCGAAGCAGCGGAAGTGCCCGAGGAGGAAGTGGAGGTCGAGGCTGATGAAGCCGTCGATGACGCCGATGATAATGCGGGCGCCTTGATCCTGGAGGTGGAGGATGAAGACGAGGAAGTCGGGGGCGTCATCAAGCCGCCGGTCGACGATCGCGGCGATGCCTAGCGCCCGCGGATAGGCACATCTCGGCGATTGTCAGGCGTCGAAATCAGGGAAGCGACAGGTCCATCTCGCGCGCAACGCGCTCGAAAGGCTCGGAGCTTCCCTTGATCCGATACAGCAGCTGCCCGCCCTCGGAAGGCAGGAGCTTGACGATCTTGTACAAGCGGGAACCGGACGATAGGGCACCACGGCCTGGCGAAAAGTCGACCGTCTGGCCGACCTTGAACTTGTGAACTGACAACGGAACCTCCTGCTTCTACGCGAAGCAGTGCGCCATTGCACTGCGCTCCGCGACCAATACGATCTCGCGCGGCAAGCGCGTAGATCCGTCACGATGTTCGAACTTAGCGTTTTCCGAACTTCAGCCGGCTGACCGGCCAATTCTGCTGGTGAACGGCCTGCACTGCCTTGCGGCGTGCTGCTGCACTCGCCGCCAGCGCTTTTGCGTTCAGCACCGGATTGAGTTTGCCCCTATCGGGCGTAGATCTCATGATCCACCATATCAGGAGTGCTGCCAGAAGTGCAGCAATTACGAGAACGTACCACATTGTGCTCTCCGCCAAGCCAAATAAGCGCGCCAAGGCATGACGCGCATTCGGCTGCAGCGGGCCACGAGCGGGAAACCGTACGCTCAAGTCATTAAGAAACTCGCGGGCACAGCCGCCGTTGACGCTGCTCGACGGCAGGTGCACTGTTTCGGAAAAATCGACCGAGGAAGCATCGAAGGAGCCCCCATGACCGCCGGCATTCTGGCGTTCGGCGCCTATATCCCACGCCTCAGATTGCAGCGTCAGGCCATCGCCGCCGCCAATGCCTGGTTCAACCCCGCGCTGAAGGGCCTCGCCAAGGGCGAGCGCGCCATCTGCAATTGGGACGAGGACGCGGTCACCATGGCCGTCGAGGCGGCGCGGGACTGCCTCACCGGCATCGACCGGAGCACCGTGCGCGGCCTCCAGTTCGCTTCGACCTCCTTTCCCTTCCGCGACCGCCTCAATGCCGGCATCGTCGCCGAAGCCCTCGAC
>JAEZAW010000198.1 GCA_023430315.1 Pseudomonadota bacterium
TGGGCCATCTTCGATCGCGAGGGCGAGAGCCAGAACGCGCTCGGTCGCCGACCGCTCGAAGAACTCGGCGCGATCATCGAGCGCGTCGAGGCCGGCGCACGCGACAAGACGATCGCCGGTCTCGCGATCCTCTCCGGCAAGGAGAAGGGCTTCATCGTCGGCGCCGACGTCCGCGAGTTCGAGCAGTTCACGAGCGAAGCAGAGGTCATCGAGGGCATCCGCCCCGTGCTCGCGATGCTCGACCGCATCGAGAAGATGCCGGTGCCGGTTGTGTGCGGCATCCACGGCTTCTGCCTCGGCGGCGGGCTCGAGTTGGCGCTCGCCTGCCACTATCGCATCGCGACGCGCGACGACAGCACGCGCATTGGCTTTCCCGAGGTCCGCCTCGGCATCTTCCCGGGCTTCAATGGTACGGCGCGCTCGATCCGCCAAGCGGGCGCCCTCGCCGCCATGCCGGCTATGCTCTCGGGTTCCATGATCCGCGCCAGCGCCGCACGCGCCATGGGCCTCATCGACGAGCTGGTCGCCAGTCCCGCGAACCTCTCCTGGTCAGCCCGCAAGGCGATCACGCAGAAGCGCCGCTCCAAACCCGCGGGCGGCTGGCGCAGTCTCGCGCGGCTCTGGCCGGCGAGGAACCTGCTCGTCTCCAAGATGCGCGCCGAGACGGCGAAGAAAGTGCGTGAGGATCACTATCCCGCACCTTTCCGACTGATCGATCTCTTCGAGCAGCACGGCGGCGACCTCGATGCGATGAAGGCCGCCGAGACACGCGCCTTTGCGCCGCTCATGGTCTCCGACACCTCGCGCAATCTGCGTCGCGTGTTCAAGCTCTCGGAAATGCTGAAGGCGCAGGCGCCGAAGGACATCACCTTCAAGCCACTGCGCGTGCACGTCATCGGTGCAGGTGTCATGGGCGCCGACATCGCCGGCTGGTGCGTCGCGCAAGGCATGGAAGTCACGCTGCAGGATCTCTCGGCCGATGCCATCGCCAAAGGCATCGCCGCGCAGGGAAAGCTGTTCTCGCGCCGGTTCCGCACGAAAGCGCTCAAGGATGCCGCCAAAGCCCGCTTCATCGCCGATCCGAACGGCGATGGCATTCCGCGTGCCGATGTGGTGATCGAGGCAATCGTCGAGAAGGTCGAGGTCAAGCAGAACCTATTCAAGAGCCTCGAAGGCAAGATGAAGCTCGGTGCCGTCATGGCGACCAACACCTCCTCGATCATGATCGAGGACATTGCCGCGGGATTGAGCGATCCGGGTCGCCTTATCGGCATTCACTTCTTCAATCCCGTCGCGCAGATGCCCCTCGTCGAGGTGATCCGCGGCAAGCAATCACGCGAGGATGAAGTGCGCAAGGGCTGCGCCTTCGTCACCGCGATCGACAAGTTCCCGCTCATCGTGAAGAGCAATCCCGGCTTCCTCGTGAACCGCGTGCTCGCACCCTACATGATGAATGCCATGCAGCGCCTCGAGCGCGGTGAGGCACCCGAGTTGCTGGACGAGGCGGCGCGCGCGTTCGGCATGCCCATGGGTCCGATTGAGCTTGCCGACACGGTCGGCCTCGACATCTGCGCTCATGTCGGTCGCATTCTCGGCTTCTCGGCCGAGGGCTCGCGCCTCGAGCGCCTCGTCGCCGCCGGCAAACTCGGCAAGAAGACGGGCGAAGGTTTCTACGTCTGGAAGGACGGCAAGCCCGTCAAGACCGAGAAGCCCTACGACAAGCGCGAGCTCGAACGTCTCGGGCGCGAGCTGGTCGAACCGTTGATCAGCGAATGCGAGAAGTGCCTCGCCGAGGGCATCGTCGAGAATGCGGACCTGGTCGATGCTGGCGTGATCTTCGGCACGGGCTTCGCGCCCTTCCGCGGTGGCCCGTTGCACTACAGAGCTTCCTCAGGCGGAAAGGCAGCACCGGCTCAGCAGGCGGCCGAGTAGGCACGCGGCGCCGTCAGATCAGACCGAGCGATCGCGCGAGGATCACCACGATCATCGCCGGCACAACGACGCGCATGAGCCAGAGCCAAGCCCATCCAGTCGCATCGCGTGCGAGATCGGCGTCAGCGAGTGCGCGCCCGCGCTCCATCTGCCAACCGACGAGGACGGCGATGAGCAGGCCGCTCAGCGGCAGGACGAAATTGGACACGCTCTGATCGATCAGATCGAGGACCGGCGTACCCGCGCGCGTCAGCCATGAGACGGCGCCATGGCCCAATGCCGATGGAAGCCCGAGGACGAATATCAGCCCGGTCATGAGTGCCGTCGCACGCACGCGCGTCGCGCCGCGGCGACGAATGCCGTAGGCAACGCACGTCTCGAGCAGCGAAATCATCGATGAGAGTGCCGCCGCGGAAAGCAGGAAGAAGAACGTCGGGCCGATGATATGACCTGCTGGCATTTTCTGGAGGATCTGCGGAAAAGCGACGAAGGCGAGGCCCGGCCCCGAGGCCGGATCGCCACCGAAGGCGAACACGGCCGGAAACACGGCAAGACCCGCCGCGATCGAGAAGAGCGTATCCATGACGACGATGATCGCCGCTGCGGCCGGAATGCGCACAGAGGATTGCAAATAGCTGCCGTACGTGACGAAGACGGCCATGCCGATGCCGATCGAGAAGAACGCCTGGCCGAGCGCATTGAGATAGAGCGACGGCTGGCCAAAGGCGGACCAATCCGGCGCGAACAGGAACGCGACGCCCTTTTCCGATCCCGGCAGGCTCATGGCATAGATCGCGAGTGCGACGACGATCACACCGAGCAGCGGCATGAGCCACATGTTGAGCCGCTCGATGCCCGCATTCACGCCGGTCCCGACCACCCACGCGGTGAGGACCAGCATCAGCGCCTGCCAGAAGACGACCGCGGCGCCATCCGCGATGAAGCTGTCGAAATAGCCCCCGTAGCCATCGGGCGCGACGGCCCAGAGTGCGCTGCCAAAGCTCCTGAAGAAGTATCTCGCGGCCCATCCCGCGATCACGGCGTAGTACGTGAGGATGGCACCTGCTGCTATGACGCCAATACCTCCGACGAAGCGCCAGCTGCCACTGGGTGTCGCCATCTCGAAGGCGCTGACGGCATCGGCGGCACCACGCCGCCCGATAGCGAGCTCTGCGATCACGAGCGGGATGCCGATGATGAGGATCATCGCCGTGTATACGACGAGGAAAGCGCCCCCACCGTTCTCGCCCGCGACATACGCAAATCGCCAGATGCTGCCCAGCCCGACAGCGGCCCCGATCGTCGCCAGAATAAAGCCGAGCTTGGACTGCCACTGCTCTTGCATTTGTCGCCTTTCGTGCGCGCCCTACGACAGTACACGCCCGCACGGGTACCAAACGGAAGTTTCCCCACCCTGCTACGTCGAATGATCATGGGCCGGGGCCGGGCACATTGATCCGGGTCAGATGCAAAGACCTGGCGCCACATTACGCAACCAATGGGTTGCAGGCGCCACGCCGCGCCGACTCGCCGTTGCGCGCGCGCTTTCCCTCGGCTAATGCTGGCGCGGGCTCAGCCCGCATATTCGGCAGTGCCGAACTGTATGTCCGGCCGCCTTCAGGCCCCGTAGCTCAGTTGGATAGAGCATCCGCCTTCTAAGCGGATGGTCGCAGGTTCGAATCCTGCCGGGGTCGCCATTCCGAATTTCGGCCGCTCGGTTTTCTCAGCGGGTTTGCAATGTGCGTTCGTTGGGTGCGCAGCACTCGGGAGAGCGCGACTCGTCAACGATTGACGGGCTGCCTAATGCCGCTTGAGCGATCAGTCGTACTTTCTGCGCAGCCTCGCCGCCATCAGGCGCATGACATTGAGCGCAAAGTAGGGGGCTTCGTCGACCATCAGGCCGAACATTCGCTGATCGATAGGTGCCAGTTCGCACGCCGTCTTGGCTCTGGCCGTGGCGCTGCGGGGGCCACCATCGATAAGAGCCATTTCCCCAAAAATACCGTTGGGTCCAATGGTCTCGACGACTTGACCATCGATTACGATTTCGACAGAGCCCGAACGCACGATGTACGCGTGAACGCCGTGCTCATTCTCTGCAAAAATCGTCTGGCCAGCCGCGAAGTGGCTCGGCTTGCCGCCCACGGAACGGCTCCACAGCTCGAAATTGTTCTCGTCCATCCGGCGCCCCCAATGAATTTGATCGCCGGGAGATTGCGACAATTACGCGACAGTTTGGTGACAGGCGGCTTCCCTGCGAAGGGATCAAGACCTCAGATCTTCGATCGAAGCTGCCGCTTGAGCGGCGGAATCGCTGAGCCAGAATTCAGGTCCGTTGTAGAGGAACGACCGCGTCAGAACGACGACGTCGCGACCCGTCACCGTCACCAGGGCATAGTCCGGCAGTTCGTGCGAGCCGGGGATGGTCTCCTTCGTGTGCAGGTCGAAGGCGACCTGGTGGGCGAGCGCTCGTTGGATGTGGAACGGCACGCCATGCCAAACGCCGCCGATCGGGCGGTGCACGTGCCCCATGAACATAAAGTCCGGGCGGCGAATGCGGTCGAAAAGCTCGGCCTCCTCGGCACCATTGCGCAACATGATCCGGTCCATGTGCGGCAGGCCCGTCGCGAACGGCGGATGATGCTGGAACAGCAGCAGCGGACGGTCATTCGGCGCCTCATTGAGAGCGCGCTCCAGGAACGTTAGGCGCTTGGGGCAAAGCACACCGGCGTGGCTCGGCCCGTCCTCGTCGAGGGTGTCGAGCGTGAGGACGGTCGCGCTTTCGAAAACACGCAGCGACTGGACGAAGCCATCAGCATCGAAATCCGCACGGGGAAACACCTCGCGGAATGGCATCCGCCGATCGTGATTGCCCATCATGAGCAATAGTGGCGCATTCAGAGAGGCCAGCGTCGACTTCAGATGCGCATAGGCTTCGAGCTGACCCCAATGGGCGAGATCGCCTGTGATGATCACGAAATCGATGTCGGCGTGCTCGCGATTGATCGTCTCGATCGCTGCTTCAAGGCGCCATGCCGGATCGATGGCGTAGTTAGTGCGACCCCGCTCGAGAAAATGCGTGTCGGTCAGGATGACAAATCTCATCGCTTCACAGTTTCCCTGTCCCAGTCGGCGTAGTCCGGTGTGCCTTCGATGTCGATCGGCCCATCGTAGCCGAACTCGACCATGTGCACGGTCACATAATCAGGACCAACGAACACGACACCATAAGATTCCGGCAACAGCGAGCGCGTGAGCAGCCGTGCCTCCGAAAAGACCGCGATAGAGGCATGGTTCGTGCCGCGAAGCGATGTCGTCGACACGCCGGCAGTGGATCCGGCGAGCGGCAGATGGCAGTGCCCGAAGAAAATATGCCGGATCTTGTGCGCATGCCGGGCGACAATGCGGCGGAACGCGGTGTCGTCGAGCAGGCGAATTTGATCCATCGGCGCAAGGTGCGTCGGGATCGGATTGTGGTGCATGAAAATCAGGAACGGGCCATCGTGGCCGGCGAGCTGACGCTCGAGCCCAGCCTGACGGGCTTCGCAGTAGTGCCCGGCGTGCGTCTTCGGACCCCACGTGTCGAGAAGCAGGCAACGCCCCATGCTGGTGTCGACGACGTTCTGTGCAAAACCGGCGTCGTCGCGGCACTCGGGGAAGACTTCGAGGAAAGTTTCGCGGTCGTCGTGATTGCCGATGCACACGTGCGCGGGCATGGGCAGATCGGCTAGGCGTGTCTTCAGGCGCACATAGTCATCAGGGTCGGCCCAGTCGGAGAGATCGCCGGTAATGACAAGAAGCTCAGCGTCGCTGTGATCGCGAAGCACGTGAGCGAGTGCCTTTTCGAAGTTGGCGTTGGGATCGCGGTTGCCAATCGAGCTACCGGGTGTGGTCAGGTGAATGTCGCTCATATGAATGAGTTTCATCGCGGCGCTCTCTGTGGTGAAAGGTAATAGCAACAGGCGGCAGTGGATCGCGCTGCCGCCTGTTGACAACTAGGACTTCGACGCAACTATTTCTTTGGCAGGAGCTTCTGCACGTCGGCGGTCATTTCCGCCAGCACTTTGTCTGGCTCGCCGGCGCGCTTGCCGGTGACGATCGAGTTCATGTGGTCCTTGATCACATCGGTGATCTTAAGGCCGTTCTCACCGGGAAATGCGTACCACTTGGTCAGCAGGTCGAGCTGGCTGACGGCGGTGTAGTGGTTCGGGCTCTGGATGTAGAAGTCCTTGAGATGAACCTCGTTGGCCTTCTTGTTCGGCGGCATGTAGCCGGTCGTCTTGGCCATGATCGCGGCGCCTTCCGGGCCGTGCCAGAACTTCATGACCTTCCAGGCGGCCTCACGCTTCTTGGGATCGCTGGCGAGGATAACCCCGAGATTGCCGCCAGCCGGCAGGCGGCCCTTACCGGCAGCCACGCTCGGCCACTTGTGCGTCTTCAGCTCGAACTTGCCGCCGATCATCTCGGTGACCTTGCTGAGGTCGGAAGTCGACGTGAAGTGGATGCCCGTCTTGCCGGCGGCGAAGGCGGCGCGCATGTCCGGCTGGTTCATGTTCGGCATCCCGCCTTCGCTGACGAGGCTTGCCAGCATCCGAACGGCGAACTGTCCTTCCGGTCCGCCGAAGGCGACCTTCGACTCGTCTTCGGTCAGCATCGCGCCGCCCTGCGAGAACACCGGCCCCTGCCAGAGCCAATTTCCCGTGATGTCCCAGACATAGGTGACGCCGTTGATGTCGGGGCCGAGTGCCTTGATCTTCTTGGCGAGCGCGATCACCTCTTCCCAGGTGTTCGGGAGGTTGTTGGGGTCGCCGCCGGCCTTTTTCACGAGATCGAGGTTGTAGTAGCTGATCGGCAGCGAGATCGCGAACGGCAGCGCGTAGACCTTGCCGTTGAGCGTGCCGATGTCGAACATCGCGGCGTGGAAACCCTCGGTCTCCAGCTCCTTGTCGGCCTTGATGAACTCATCGAGCGGTTGCGCGAGGCCACGATCGACCAGAGCCCTGAGACGATTGAGGCCCTGGAAGGTGATGTCCGGCATCTGCTTGGTGATGGCCTCGCGCAGCACCTTCTGCGTCGCCTCCTCGTAGGAGTCGTAAGCCGCGCGGAACGTGATCTTGATGTCGGGGTTCTGCTTGTTGAAGGCAGCCGCGATCTGCTTGTGCGTCTCGTTGAACAGCTCGCCGTAGGGATACTGGATAACCACCTCGGTCTGCGCCATGGCCGGAACGGTGGCGAGCACCATCGCGGCCGAAAGCAGGGTCTGCTTTAGCATTGTCGATCTCCTGATCTACACTTGCATCTCGCGGACGCGGAACCGTCCGTTCTTGCGGTTATTTCATCCCCGTGAACGTGATGCCCTCGATGAACCGCCGCTGCGCGAGCAGGAAGGCGATGATGAGCGGCGCAATGATGATCGTCGCGGCGGCCATGAGGGGACCGTAGTCGGTGCCGGCCTCCTCGTTGCGGAACGTCGCGACGCCGACCGGCGGCGTGAACAGCTCCTTGCTGTTCACGGCGATCAGCGGCCAGAAGTAGTCGTTCCAATGGGCGACGATGGAGAAGATGCCGAACGCCGTCAGCGCGGGAAGCGCGGTCGGCAGCATCACGCGCCAGACGATCCCGATCTCGGAAATGCCATCCATACGCGCCGCGTCGACGAGGTCGTCGGGCACGGTCATGAAGAACTGCCGCATCAGGAAAATGCCGAAGGCGGAGATCGTGAAGGGAACGATCAGCGCGGCGTAAGTGTCGAGAATGCCGACGTTGTGGAAGAGCAGGAACACCGGGATCGCCGTCGCCTGCGGCGGGATCAGAATGCAGAACAGGACGAGCGCGAATACTGCCTCGCGTCCCCAGAAGCGCAGCTTGGCAAGCGCATAAGCGGCAGGCAGTGCGATCATCACTTGAAGAACGAAGATCGTCACGGTCACGATAGCGCCATTGAGCAGGAAGCGCATGAGCGGTGCGCGGTCGAAGGCCTTCGTGTAGTTCTCGACGGCATGGAGACGCTCGGGCCACCAGCGGATCTCCGACAGGAAGATCTCCGACTGCGGCTTCAGCGACGTCACGATCATCCACACGAAGGGCAGCAGGACGACAGCCGCTGCGATCAGCAGCACCACATGCCGCAGCAGGCCCCAGAGCGATATGCCGCGCGCGGTGCTCATGCGTAGTGCACCTTCTTCTCGATGACGCGTGCCTTGAGGATGGTGAGCAGCAGCACGAATGCGAGGAAGACCACGGCGATCGCTGCCGCATGCCCCGACCGGAAGAACTCGAAGCCTTCGGAATACATGCTGTAGAGGAGCACCTCGGTGGCCTTGCTCGGCCCGCCCTTGGTCAGCACATGGACGGTGTCGAATACCTGGAAGGAGCGGATCGCCGAGATGATCGCGACGAACATCGTCACCGGACCGAGCATCGGCCAGGTCACGAGCCAGAAGCGCAACCACGCCGAGCGCGCACCGTCCATCACGGCGGCCTCGTAGAGATGCGGCGGGATAGACACGAGGCCGGCCAGGAACATCACCATGTTGAAACCGAACAGCTGCCACACGCCGATCGCCGCGATCGTCGGAAGCGCGAGCTCCGGATTGGTAAGCCAAGCCTGCGCCGGGAGGCCGAGTGACTTCAGCGTCAGGTTGATGAGACCGAACTGCGGATGCAGCATGTACTCCCACGAGATCGCCATGGCGATCAGCGTGGCCATAACCGGGATGAAGAAGATCGAGCGGTAAAAAGCGCGCAGTGACGTGCCAGATTCGATCAGCAGCGCAATGCCGAGGCCGAGCGCCATGGATGCCGGCACGACAATCGCGACGTAGACGAGCGTATTGATGAGCGACGTCCAGAAGACGCGGTCGCCGTACAGTTCGAGGTAGTTCTCAAGACCAATGAACGACCACGAAGGCGCGCCGAGCTGGTAGTCGGTGAGCGACATCGCCAGCACCGCGACGACCGGCCCGATCAGCAGCACGGTCATCAAAGCCATCGCGGGCAGTAGAAGGGTGAGAGCCGCCAAGGGGCGACGCAGCTTGACGAGGAGACGCGACTGGGCGCGAGGCGCCGACATCGCGGCTTCTTGGCTCAAAGTCGATGCAATGGCGACATCAGCCATAGGCCAGCTCTTTCTGCGCAGCCTTCGCGCCGACGCGCCGCCCCGCCGGATCGAACAGTCGGAGGTCTTCCATGGCGAACGTCAGACCGATCGTCTCGCCAATGCGGATGCCGCGGGCGCCACCGTGGTCGAGCCGGACGATCACCGGCGCGCTCTGCCCGTCGACATCGACATGAAGCAGCACTTCGGCGCCGAGGTTCTCCTTGTGCGCGAGCTGTCCGGAAACCAGCGCGCTCTCGGAACTCGCGAGCCGCATCGCCTCGGGGCGTATGCCGACACGTATCGAATGGCCTGCTTGCGCGGAAACCGCGACCGGAATGCGCTTACCTGCGAGCACGAGCCCGCGATCTTCGCCGACCGTGGCGTCCTCCAGAATGTTGATCTTCGGGCTACCGATGAACTCGGCGACGCGCAGGTCCTGCGGATCGTCGTAGACGTCGTCGGGCGAGCCGATTTGGATGATGTTCCCATCCATCATGACGGCGATACGGTCCGACATGGTCATCGCCTCGGCCTGGTCGTGCGTGACGTAGATGAACGTCGCGGCGAGCCGGCGGTGAAGCTGAGCGATCTCGGTGCGCATGTGGACGCGCAGCTTGGCGTCCAGGTTCGAAAGCGGCTCGTCGAGCAGGAAACCGCGCGGCTCGCGGACAATCGCGCGCCCCACGGCAACACGCTGGCGTTGACCACCGGAGAGCTGCGCCGGCTTACGGTGCAGCAGATCCTTCATACCCAACAGCTCGGCAACTTTCTCGACATCGGCGTGAATGCCGCGTTCGGTACTGCGCGTGCCCGGGACGAGCCAGCGCACGAGCGGAAGGCGCTGCAGCGCCGAGAGGCGTCGCATGCGTAATGGCACGGCTATGTTGTTGAAAACAGTGAGGTGCGGGTAGAGCGCATAAGACTGGAAGACCATCGCAAGATTGCGATCTGCGGGCCGGATACCGTCCACGACATCGCCACCGATTCGCACGCTACCGTCCGTCTGATTCTCGAGCCCGGCGATGATCCGCAGCAACGTGGACTTGCCGCATCCCGAGGGCCCGACCAGAGAGATGAATTCGCCGTCGGCAATGTCGAGGTCGACCCCCTTCAGCACCTCGGTCCGCTCGAAACTCTTACGGACGCCTGTCAGCTCGAACTTTGCCATCTGAAGCCTTGCTGTTTTCCGGCGGGCGACGGCTTCGTGCTAAAGGCAAACTTTGACAGTCACATAACGGTTAGAAGTTTAGCTTATAGGGTGCGCAGCTGAGGCTTTTCCCGAATGGGACGGAAGGTGACGGATCGATGTCGCTTACGTCGGCGCGTATCCGCACGATCAATGCGGTCTTCGAAGCCGGTACGTTCTCCGCCGCGGCGCGCCGTCTCGGCATCTCGCAGCCGGCCGTGACACAACAAGTCCGCGAGGTCGAAGCGGAATTCGGCGTGAAACTATTCGATCGGCGCGGCAACGGGCTCGTGCCGACCGCGATCTGCCGCCAGCTTGCTACCGTTACTATGCGCATCCAGGCGGCCGAGAGCGAGGCAGTCTCGATCCTGCGTCAGCACGAGATGCTGTCGGGCGGCGAGCTTCGTATCGGTTTGGGCAATTCCATGCCCGGCATGACGCTCGTCGCAGCATTCATACGGGCGTACCCGAATATTTCCATCCAGGTCGAGATGGGGAGCTGGGCGTCCATCATCGACGCCATCGTCGATCAGCGCGTGGACGTTGCGGTGCTACCGGAAGTGCCCGACGACGGTCGCTTCCGGCGCGAGGTCTGTCTGTGCCAGAGGGTGGTCGCCATCGTCCACACGCAGCACGTTCTCGCCCGCGCCGGGAGTGTCACCTGTGCCGAGCTTGCGCACGAGCGGCTCATCTTTCGGACCCGGCAGTCGTCGACCCAGCGGGTTGTCGATCATGCCTTTCGGGCGGCGGGCATCGCCGTGTCACCGGTCATTACGCTCGATACGCGGGAAGGCGTGCTGGAGGCCGTAGCGAACCGCATCGGCGTGGGCTTTACGTGGGAGCATGGCTCGAGCCGGACGGACACCATCACCAAGCTCGACGTTGCCGAGCTCTCAAGCGAGTCACCGGAGCACATTTTCTGCCTGTCCGACAATCGCAGCAAGCTTGTAGAGCTGTTCTTCCGGTCGCCCCTATCGCAGGGCTTCCGCTGATGGAGGAACGGGGTCAGGTCTGAGGTTCGGTCCATAAGCGGGTGTCGCGTGACAGCGGCGCGTAGTCGTTCCACTCCGCCAACTTTTCCAGATAGCGCCGGCGGTAGGCGCTGTCGTCCTCGCACTCGACACCTTCGAGAACGATGCCGGCGCCGATCTCATAGTAGAGATCGAGATTGCGTAGATCGGGTACCGGCGTCTCGCCGCGTTCGGCTTCGCTCTGCATCTGCCAGAACAGCTGCTCGAGACGGCGCACGAACGCCGGCGTGTCGTGTAATGTGCTCGTTGGGAGTTGCCGCTGCAGACTGCTCCTGAGCGCCGCGAGCTGATCGCGATTGTGCGCAAAGGCGATGGCGCGGCCGATGTACTCGTCCGGACTGCTGCAGATCAACTCCGGGGCGCCGGCAACCGCTACAATGCTGGCGCAGACGCGAGACGCAAAGCTCTTTCCCGGAAATGTCAGCACCGGCAATCCTCCGGTGAGCGCGTCGGTCGCCGTCGCATGCGCGCCGTAGGGGAATGTGTCGAGGAAGAGATCGGCCACGCCCATGCGTGAAATATGGTCCGGATGGCCCGCTACCGAAGGCGCAAAGATGAGACGCTCCGGCGCGACACCGCTCTGCTGAGCCTGTTGGAGCAGGCGCTGGTTGGCGCCGTCGTTGCCCGTGCGCAGCCAAAGCACGCTGCCGGGCGTCGCCGCAAGGATCGTCATAAAGCGCGCGAAGCCATTCGCGGTAATCTTCTGCGCACCGCTGAGGCACGCATAGACGAAGGCGTCCTCGGGAAGCCCAGCTTCCGCTCGGGTCGGTCTCGGCGGAATCTGCTGCTTGCGATCGCAGGGAAGGTAGCAGGCGAGCCGCAGCACCTTCTCGGTAAAATAGATCTCGTTCCCAGGCGGTACGATCCAGTCGTCCGCGATCAGATACTGATGAAACGGGCTGCCCGTGGAACCGGGAAAACCGCAGAAATTCACGATGACCGGCGCCGGCCGATAGGCGAAGATTTTCGTCCGCGCCTGCTTGGTGTAGCCATTGAGGTCAACGAGGATGTCGATCTCATCGGCCGCGATTTGCGCGGCAGCTTCGGCGTCCCCGACCGTGCTGATGTCGCGCCAGCAGTCGGCGGCATTCTTGATGCGCGTGTGCGTCGCGTCATTCGAGCGCGGCTCGCCGCAGTAGTAGCCGAAGATCTCGACGCTGGTCTTGTCGTGCAGCTCCAAGGCCTCGCAGAGAGCAAAGCCAACTGCGTGCTCGCGCAGGTCAGACGAGACGTACCCGACGCGCAAGCGCTTGCCGGTCCCCGACTTGCGCCGCGGCGCAATGCGCTGGAGCTTACCGGTCTCGACTCGACCAACAGCAGATTTGCTGTAGCGATAGGCCTTGGCGAGCTGAAAGAGGGGATCGTCGGCATAGCAAGCGAGCGCCATCGACGACATCGCATCAAGCATTTGGCGCGATGACACATGCGCCGTCGCGGCCAGAACCGGCCACTTGCATTGACGTTGCCTCAGAGAGGACCAGTGCTGGCCGGCCTCGAGCTTCTCCGGCTGCAATTCAATGGCCTGCAACAGCGCCGCTTCGGCCTCCTCCAATAGTCCGGCGCCCTCCAGGACACGGCCGATCTGCTGGAGCGTGATGAGCCGGTGGTTCAGCCGATCTGCGGTGATGTCCGCGCTCGCATTGGCGTAGCTGCGCCATTGCTCGACGGCCTCGCTGACGAGCCCGCATTCTTCCAGCGCCCGGCCAAGATTGATGTGCGCAGGCCCGAATTTCGGCTCGAGCTTCAGGGCATGGCGCAGCGCCTGGATGGCGCCAGAGACGTCGCCGACTTGCTTGCAGGCGACGGAATAGTTGAAGCACGCAAGATGGAGAAAAGGATTGCCGTCATTGAAAGCAATCCACGTCTTGTAGAGGTCGGCGGCCAGCGCCGGATGACCAGCAGCAACGAGGCTTTCGGCGATCTGCACCAACTCGCCAAGCGTCAATTGCTGGCGGCGGGCCCGTTCCAGAATACCGGCAAGCGGCGAGGTCTGCCCGGAGGCAATGGCATTGTTGATTGTCACGAGCGTCCCGCGGCAAAGCAGCCTGACGATGAGGCCTACGACGATAGATAAAGGGTCGTCGTATGGCTATCAGCGCTGGCTTGCGTCGAGCTTGTCGTTGCAGGGCGGCCCTGCAAATGCACTTCGCCCGCACGTGGGGCGTGCGGGCGAAAATCATGAGCCTGGCGGCGCGGCCGAAGCCGCGCCCGATGTCATCACACGTCGTTGTAGGCCGCGAGGACCGCTTCGACCTGCGCCGTGGTCATCGCCTGGATCTGCGGCGTCGTGAAGGCTCCAGCTTGTGTGCTGGTCAGTCCCGCGATGTCGTCAGTGGAGAGGCCTGCCAAGGCCCTCACGCTGATTGCAGCGATCTCATCGGTCGTGAATGTTGCGATCTCGGCCGTCGACATGGCGTCGATAGCTGTCGAGCTCAAGGCCGCAATCTGTGTGCTGTTGAGTGCCTGGATCTGGGTGCTCGTCAGCGCCACGATCTGGTCGCTGCTGAAGCTTGCGACCTGAGTGGCTTTCAGAGCGCCGACCTGCGTCGTGGTGAGGGCTGCAACCTGCGATGTCGTCATGGCGCCGAGGTGCTTGACGCTCAAGGCGCCGACCTGATCCGTCGTGAGCGCCGCGACCTGCGTCGTCGTCATCCCGG
Organism: Pseudomonadota bacterium; assembly: GCA_023430315.1. Lineage (GTDB taxonomy): Bacteria > Pseudomonadota > Alphaproteobacteria > Rhizobiales > Hyphomicrobiaceae. Next base: position 13,906 of record JAEZAW010000198.1, read on the forward strand.
CGACCTGGTCGGTGGTCAATCCCGCGATCTGCTTGACATCCAGTGCTGCGACCTTGTCCGTGCTCAGCGAGGCCACCTGAGTTGTGGACAGGCCAGCGAGAGACCGGACATTGATGGCAGCGATCTCATCAGTCGTGAAGGTTGCCAGCTCGGCCGTCGTCATGGTGCCGAGGGCTTCCGAACCGAGTGCCGCAATCTGCGTGCTGTTGAGCGCCTGGACCTGGGTTGTGTTGAGCGCTTGGACCTGACCACTGCTCAGCGCCGCGACCTGGGTTGCCTTCAGCGATTCGACCTGCGTCGTGGTCAGAGCGGCAACCTGCGACGTGGACATCGCCAGGAGCTGCTTGGCGCTCAAGGCACCGATCTGATCGGAGGTCATCGCAGCAACCTGCGAGGTCGTCATTCCCGCGACCTGCTCAGTGGTCAGCGCCGCAATCTGCTTCACGCTGAGCGCTGCGACCTTATCGGTGGAGAGTGAGGCGACCTGTGTGCTGGACAGGCCCGCCAGAGAACGCGTGTTCACCGCGGCGATCTCATCCGTGGTGAAGGTCGAGAGCTCGGCCGTGGTCATCGTGCCGAGGGCCGCCGAGCCGAGAGACGCGATCTGCGTGCTCGAAAGAGCCCCAACCTGCGTGCTGTTGAGCGCCTGCACCTGATCGCTGCTCAACGCCGCGACCTGCGTCGCCTTGAGCGCCCCGAGCTGCGTCGTGGTGAGCGCGGCAACCTGCGAGGTCGACAGCGCCGAGAGATGCTTGACGCTTAGCGCGCCAATCTGGTCGGTGGTCAACGCCGCGATCTGCGAGGTTGTCATGTTGCCGACCTGATCACTGCTCAGCGCGGCAACCTGCTTGGCGCTCAAAGCCGCGACTTTGTCAGTCGTGAGTGCGGCCACTTGCGTGGTCGAGAGGCCTGCCAGCGACCTGACGTTGATTGCGGCGATCTCGTCGGTCGTGAAGGTGCCGAGTTCAGCCGTGGTCATCGTGCCGAGGGCCGCCGATCCGAGGGACGCGATCTGCGTGCTCGAAAGAGCTCCGACCTGCGTCGACGACAGAGCCTGCACCTGGTCGCTGCTCATCGCGGCGACCTGCGTCGCCTTGAGAGCCCCGATCTGCGTCGTGGTGAGCGCCGCGACCTGCGACGTCGTCAGCGCGGAGAGGTGCTTGGCGCTCAGGGCGCCGACCTGATCCGTGGTGAGGGCCGCGATCTGCGAGGTCGTCATCCCACCGACCTGATCGCTGCTCAGCGCGGCAATCTGCTTGGCGCTCAGCGCAACCACCTTATCGGTTGTCAGCGCAGCGACCTGCGCGGTCGAGAGCCCGGACAGCGCCTTGACATTGATCGCCGCAATTTCGTCGGTGGTGAAGGTGCTAAGTTCAGCGGTCGTCAACGTGCCAAGGTCCGCAGAGCTCAGAGACGCGATCTGTGAGCTGCCGAGAGCCCCGATCTGGGTCGACGAGAACGCCTGGATCTGGTCGCTGCTCAGCGCCGCAACCTGCGTCGCTTTCAGCGATCCGACCTGCGTGGTCGTGAGGGCCGCGACTTGCGTCGTCGTCATCGCCGCAAGGTGTTTGGCGCCGAGCGCGCCGATCTGGTCAGTCGTCATCGCTGCAATCTGCGATGTCGTCATCCCAGCCACCTGGTCGCTGGTCAGTGCGGCGACCTGCTTGACCGTCAGGGCGGCGACCTTATCGGTTGTCAGCGAAGCGACCTGCGCGGTCGAGAGGCCGGCCAGGGACCTGATGCTGATGGCAGCGATTTCGTCGGTCGTGAAGGTGCCAAGCTCAGCGGTGGTCATCGTGCCGAGGGCCGCTGAGCCGAGTGCCGCGATCTGGGTGCTCGAAAGAGCCCCGACCTGCGTGCTGTTGAGTGCCTGCACCTGATCGCTGCTCAGCGCCGTCACCTGCGTCGCCTTCAGGGCCCCGAGCTGCGTCGTGGTGAAGGCCGCAACCTGCGAGGTGGTCATGGCCTGCAGCTGCTTGGCGTTTAGAACACCGATCTGATCGGTGCTGAGGGCCGCAACCTGCGAGGTCGTCAGCCCGCCAACCTGGGCACTGGTCAGCGCCGCGATCTGCTTGGCGCTCATGGCGGCGATCTTGTCGGTCGAAAGCGACGCTACCTGCGAGGTGGAGAGGCCAGCGAGGGACCGGACGTTGATGGCGGCGATTTCTTCGGTCGTGAAGGTCGCAAGCTCGGCCGTCGTCATAGAGCCGAGGGCTTCGGAACCGAGTGCTGCAATCTGCGTGCTGTTGAGTGCCTGGACTTGGGTGGAGTCCAACGACTGGATCTGGTCGGAGTAGAGAGCCGCAACCTGAGATGCGGTAAGCCCGGTGATCTGATTGGTGGTAACGGCGTCAAGCTGGGCGAGTGTCAGGCCGGTGAGGGCTTTGGGCGTGATGGCGCTCAACTGATCGGAACTCAGGGCCACGAGATCCGTCGTTTCCAAGGCAGCGATCTGCGTCGAGCTGAGTGCAGCGAGCTGCTTGGCGCTCAGAGCGGCCATATCATCGGTCGTCAGGTCGGCGATCGCGGTAGTGGAGAGTGACTTGATCTGATTGACGGTCAGAGATGAAACGATGGAAGTCATCGATGCGCCCTTTGTTTTCCGATCACCAACTACATTCGTCTGCCGTCGATCGCGCGATAGGGTCAGCAAGCCGCGATGCGCGCGCGAGCGCGATCGGCGCCTGCTGGCAGCGTCGCCCGCTCGGCCGAACGTCAAGAAGTGACGTCGGTGACCGGGCACCCTGTCGGCTAGATCAATGTTGGGATGTCATGGCTCGAAAGAGCCGGAGCGCAGGAAGGGCATCATGCATCCGGAGCCGCGATGCGGCACCGACCCCTACGCCGATGGCAACGAACGTCTCGTGTCAGGATCAGAATCGTCGCGAGCCACCGTGATGTGCTCGCCAACTGCCCCCGCCCCAAGGACCCCCGCGTCCTTACGAACTTATGTTCAACAATGGTTAATAATGTGTTAACGCGCGGCTCAAAACGACCCGAATGAGCGATCGACGAGACGGGTTTGGCGACGGCGCTGCGCGCAGTAGACAGATTCGATGCTCGTCAGCAAGTCGATACGTGTGAACCTCACTTCCGTTCAAGCACGTGCACATAAGACCAGTCAGCGGCTGGAGATGACTGGATGAGCGCTCTGCAGCGCTCCATGAAGAAGCGCGCAGGCGGATCGCTGGTCGATATCTGCTCGAAGCTGCGGAAGGCTCCGGCGAAATCTTTCGACCGCCAGCAATCGAGGCCTTCCGCGTAGATCCCCATCGTCGCGACACTGTCTTTCGAAGTCTCGCCGACAAGTCCGATCGGCTCGAATATCCGAACGGGGCTCGATCTCCCGACGACCTTGATAGTGTCGATCTCACGCCAGGCGATCGTTGGTCCAGCGAGTTGCATCGTGGCTTCAGAGGCCAGGATTGCCGTTCCGTAGTATTTGTTCGCTCCCTCGATGCGCGAGGCGAGGTTCGCGCTGTCCCCGACGACCGTATAGTTGAAGCGCCGCTTCGACCCGATATTGCCGACGATGCCGACGCCGGAATGCAGGCCGATGCGCTGCTCGAGCGTGCGGCCTCGAATGGCGAGGCCTGCCGCATTCATTTCGCTGAGCTTTGTGCGCGCCGCCAGGGCAGACTTCACGGCATTGAGGGCGTGCTGCGCATCGTCGGCAGGTGCGCCGAATACGCCGTCGATGGCGTCACCGATGTACTTATCGATGAAGCCCTCGTGCGCCATGACGATGTCGGTCATAGCGGTCAGGTACTCGTTCATCACCGCCACCAACTCGTGCGGCTCGAGATCTTCGGAAAGCCTGCTGAAGCCCGCAAGATCGGACCTGTACAGCGTGACTGTGCGTCGCTCGCCACCAAGCCGCAGCTTCTCGGGCCGGCGCGCGAGTTCCTCCACGATGCTCGGGGCCATGTAGTGGCTGAAAGCCTGCCGCACGCGATTGCGCTCGCGCGTCGTCTGAAAATAGAAGAAGCCGGTGCAGAAGATGTAGAGCCCCGTCAGCGTCAACGCAGGAAATGACGGGTCGAGAAGCGAGCCATACGTACGGGCGAGCCAAGCTGCCGTCAGTACCGTCGCCATGGTGACAGCGCCCATGACGGCACCGAGCACAGGCCCGGACTGGAGCACGAAGACGGCCAGGAGCAGACCCGCCAGCGTCGTGAACACGACCTCCAGCCCCGCCGAGAGATCCGGTCGACGGAGCATGTTCCCGGCAATGATCTGCTCGATGGCCTGGGCATGGATCTCGACGCCGGCGACTACGGCATCAAGCGGCGTCGCCCGCATGTCGAACAGCCCGGGCGCGCTCGTACCGATCAGAACAATGCGACCGGCGATGTCCTCGCGCGTGATGCGGCCTTGGAGCAGATCGACGGCCGAAAGAAAGCGGTTGGGATCATGAGGCGTAAAGGACAGCCACATCTGGCCGGTATGGTCCGTCGGCACGAGAAAGTTGCCGATGCGCACCGAGGTAATGCCCGTCTCGCCGACGAAGGGCGTCTCTCCGCTCGCCGTAGAAGAACGCACGGCGATTGTCGTCGCTCCCGTCGCGAGCCGCATCGTCTCCGAAGCCAGCGAGGGTGCGAGATCATTTCCGATCCGCACCAGCATCGGCACCTTGCGGACCACCTGATCATGCTCGGGAAACCAATTCAGGAGACCTAGCCCCGCCGCGGCCGCCTGCAGACTTGGGGCGTTGACCGTTGCGGCCGGCAGATAGGGAACATGGCGCGCCGGATCGGTGCCGAGCAGCGCAAACCCGGCTTTCGAAACATCCGCGGGCTCGGAAATGCCCCGCCGGCCGATCAGGCCGAGCACGACCGGAGATCCAGTGATGGATTGGGCCAGCCGACGATCCCCGGATGGCAGCGTCTCCAGCTTCTGCATGAACGGCTGCATGTCCGGCGCAAGCCTGATCGACGGCGGGAGTGCGGCCACAAAATCGGGTTCGGCACTTGCGAGCACGATATCGAAGGCCACGACCTTGGCCCCATGCGTCAACAGCGCCTCGACCACTTCCGCCAATATCTCGCGTCGCCAGGGCCAGGCGCCAATCGTATTGAGTGAGCGCTCGTCGATATCGACGATACGTACGGGATAGGCCGGGTCGGCCTGACGCGGCTGAAGCTGCTGGAGCGTGTCGAAGGCGATGAGCCTCAGTCTCGCGAGAAGCTGAGGGTCGATCCAGCGTACGATTGCCGCCGCGCCGAGCACCAGCAGTATCGCCAGCCAGTACATCGTACGGGTGCGCACGGAACCCCCAAAGAAATGAAAGGCCTGCGCCCACTTCGCCGGCCATACCTCCTGTACGCTCAGAGGGCCGCATGTTACCTTCCTCGCCGGCGAAAAATCTATGCCGAAATGGGGGAAGGCGTGGCTCGCACGCGCCTGGGGTTGAATGTCAAAAATCAGATGGGCGTGCGGAGTTGGTGCGCTGCTGCTCGGCTTGGCGGCGGGTGCGGCTGTAATGAATGCGCAGGCGACCGAGCCTGAGGTCGGCACGATTGTACTCGCCAAGCCGACTGTGCTCGGCATAAGCGGCCTCGATGAGCGTACGCTCAAGGCGGGCTTGCGCGTTTATCGCAATGAGCTGGTGCGCACAGGCCCGCAGGCGCAAGCCGAGCTTAGGCTCGACGACAACACCAAGCTCGCCCTTGGTCCGGATGCCGAGCTGCGTCTCGATGAGTTCGCCGTATCGCCCGGCAGCGGCGCGAGCTCGATCGCCGTGCAGCTCCTCAAGGGCACGCTGCGCTTCCTCACGGGACGGCAGACGAGCGAGAGCTACAAGATCGAGACCCCATCGGCGACCATCGGCGTTCGCGGGACCGTTTTCGATATCTACATCGGACCGGAGGGCGATACGTTCGTCCTGCTGCACCAGGGCGAGGTGCAAATCTGCTCGCGCTCACGCTCCTGCCGTGCCCACCGCAGCGTCGGGCGCCTCATCCGCACGACACCTCTCGGCGTCGTGTCTGAGCCCATGAAGTGGACTGCAAATCTGGTCCGTGGCGTGAATGTGCGACAGGCATTTCCATTCGTGGGGCGCACGCTGACCGTCGATCCCGTGCGACGCCTTTCGCATAAGAGCATCAGCAGCGGCGTGCGCGTGCTCGACGATGGCGGCAAGGCGATAGATCGAACGCTGAGAAAGATCTCCCCATTCTGACGAGCCGGCACGCGATCGTCCCCGCGCTGACGAGCTGCGGATGGCGCAGCGCGGCCGAAATTCACTTTAACGGGAGTGTGTAGTAATGCCGTGGGTGGAAATCCTTGGCTATTTCGGCGCAGTGCTGACGCTCAGCGTCTACTCGATGAAGAGGATGATCCCGCTTCGCATCGTGGGCATCTGCGCGAATTGCGTGTTCATCGCCTATGGCTTCTTCGGAGCCGTCTATCCTCAGATGCTGGTTCACAGCCTGCTGCTGCCGATCAACGCCTATCGGCTGCGCGAGATGGTGCTGCTCGTGCGAAAGGTGAAGGTTGCTTCGAGTGGCGACCTCGACATGGAATGGCTGAAGCCGCACATGAGCCGTCGCGTCGTAAAGAAGGGCGAGATCATTTTCCGAAAGAACGACACGTCATCGGACATGTTCTACACGATCTCGGGGAAATACCGGCTGAGCGAGATCGGCCAGGACATCGGCGCGGGACAGCTGATCGGCGAGCTCGGTCTGATCGCGCCTGACAACAAGCGCACCTTGACAATTGAATGCGTCGAGGAGGGAGAGCTGCTCTCCATCAGCTACGATCACGTCAAGCAGCTCTACTTCCAGAACCCCGAGTTCGGATTCTATTTCCTGCAGCTCACGAGCAAGCGGCTGTTCAAGGACATCGAGCGTTTGCAGCAGAATGCGGCACTCGCGCCGGAGCCCGGCGGGAAGGCACCCGGCCGGGTTCTTGGCGCGCGAGGATAAATACTCCCCCGCTCTATGGAAGAGCGAGGGAGCTTGCTTCGTGCGTCAGTCGTTGATGATCATCACGATCTCGTCGCTCGATGGATCGACGATCGCAATATCATCCTCATAGACGAAGTAGCGATATTCGCGGAGGTCTGGATACCGCTCGACCACCACCTCAGGCATGGGCTGCAGGGCGACGCCTTGGGGCAGCGTCATACCGATGGTGAGGCCACCGATGCCGAGCCTGATGGATGCGCTGCGGTCAATATGCTGACGCACAAATGCACGATCGGGAGGGGCGAGCGTCAGGGTGCGCCCACGAACGCCAGCCGCGCGACTGCCGCCACCCGTCGTGACGACGGCAACGACCTCATAACTCGCCGGATCCACGATCACGATCTCGTCGCGAACGTAAACATAGCGGTAGTTGCGATAGGCTGGCACCACCTCGATAACATCGGCAGGCAGCGTGTGTAGGGTTACGCTCCGCGGTACGCTGGCACCGACCCGAATATCGAAGTTCACATTCGTCTCACGATTGCGCTGGACACCGGCGCGAGTGAAGCGCTCGCGAACAGTCGTACGCTGCTGCTCGGAAAGCTGCGTCGCGCCGCCGCGACCCTCGCGGGCACCTTGGCGCTGCCTGTCAGCATCCTTGCCGCGCTCGCGTTCGGCCTGACCGGAAGGTGCGCGATCACCTCGCTCTCCCCGATCCTGCCCGGTGCGCGTGCGATCCTTGTCTTGACCGCGCTGCTGTTCCTGACCGGTCCGCGTACGATCCTGCTCCTTGCCGCTGCGATCGGTTGCGCGCTTGCCGTCATCCTTGCTTTCGCCAGACGCGCGCGGTGAGCGCTTCTGCTCGTCACGCGTATCAGTGCGATCCCGTTTGCGTGGCGTCGCGCGGTCCTCATCGCGCTGAGCCGAGCCTGGTTGGCGTTTCGACGGTGCTTCGGTCGCGCCGCCCTTCGGCTGGACAGCCTCACCGCCCGAACGACCCTGGCTCGGCGGCGCAGCATGGCGACCGGAACTACCCGATCCCGCATCCGGCATCCTCTCCTGCGTCTGCGGCTGCGATCCACCGCCTCCGGCGCCCCCGGTCTGCGCAAAGGCAGCGCCGCCCATGGCGACTACGAGGGCGCACGTAGACACCGTGCGTAAAAGCTGCTGCTTCATAACGATCTCCTTCTGCTCGTCAGGTTTGCGTGTCGCCGACCAATGCCATGAGCAGCGAATAGTTCCGCAATTGCGGCCCATAACGCGCGGTTTCGCCTGTAGAAACAGCCTTCTCAATCGCGCAGACGGACAAACACCACACCGACTTTCTGCACGCGATTGCTCGCGCGAGACGGCGTGCTAACCTCCCGACTTCCAGGGAGGAACACGTGCCGACATTCGACGATCTCAAGCAAAGTTGCGCGGACGACTGGCGTGCCTATTGCCAGCACGAATTCATTCGGGATCTCGGTGCCGGCACGCTCGCGAAAGATGCGTTCCGGCACTATCTCGAGCAGGACTACCAGTTCCTCGTCCATTTCGCGCGCGCCTATGGCCTCGCCATCTACAAGAGCCGCAACATCATGGACCTCCGGCACGCGCTCGCCAGCCTCAAGGCCATCGTCGATGTCGAGATGGGGCTGCACATTCAATACTGCGCCGGCTGGGGGATCAGCGAGAACGATCTCATGACGTTGCCCGAGGCGCGCGCGACCATGGCTTACACGCGCTATGTTCTCGATGCAGGCAACCGTGGTGATCTGCTCGATCTGCACGTCGCGCTCGCGCCGTGCCTGATCGGCTATGCGGAGATCGCGACATGGCTCAATGCGCAGCCCTTCGTCGTGCATGAGGGCAATCCATACGCAAGCTGGATCGCCATGTACGCGAGCGAGGAGTTCCAGGCCGCGGCCGCCGGCGAAAAGGCTTGGCTCGACGAGCACCTTGCTACGGTCGCCCCGACGCGCTTCGCCGAGCTGGCGACGACCTTCAAGGACGCGACACGCCTCGAGATCGACTTCTGGCAGATGGGTCTTGACCGCCGCTTCTGAAGTCTCAACTCAATCGAAGCCGCGCTTCGGGCGACCAGCTCCGGCAGAGGAGCACCAAAAGGATCAGCGCTCCGACAAAGAGCGTCGACTGCGCAATATTGAGGGGCGTGGCAGCGAGCAGATTTGTCGCCGGCAGATATGTGCCAACGAGGACGTAGCTCGCGCCGAGCCACACGACGTGTCGTATGTTGCCCGTCGCGAGCAGTAGCGCGAACATGGGCAGCGTGATGCCATAGTGATGCTCCCACGCAACCGGCGACGCGAGCGTGAGACAAAGACCCATGATGGCGAAGTCACGAGCACGTCCCGCCTCACTCTCCGGGGTGCGTGTAAACATCGCGAGCAACAGAAGCAACACGCCGGCGATGACCGTCACAGCATGGACCCAAGTGCTATTCGGCGCGCGGCTGCTGAAATCAGTACTATTGTAGATCAAAGGATCCGAGAAGCTCAGCAAGCGATTGAGCACGCCGTTGAGCGACTGGTTCGCATAGTAGAGCTCACCGTTTTCGGAGAGCACGCGCAGCACGCGGAAATAGTCCAGATGATTGGCAACGCCGTAGATCGCGACCGACATTGCGACGCCGATTATCACGGTTGCGGCGAACGTCGCGGCGAACGGCCATGCGCGCCGCAGAGCCGCCCGCGCGAGGAACAGGCCGAAGTGCGGCTTGACGAGCGTGATCAACCCAATCAGGAAGCCCGACGCCGCTCTCTTGCCTCTCGCCCAGAGAAGAAGCGCAAGCGCGAAGACGGCGTTGATCCACACTTGGATCTGGCCAAGCGTGTAGGCCTTGACGATCGGATAAAACGTGAGCGACAGCGCGAGCACGGCAACAGCGCGAAGAACAACCAGAGTGCGCCGATCATCGGAGAGCCCTGTCTGCTTCAACGCGCGTTCCATGAGAGCGAACGTTGCAACGAAGCCGAACGCAATGAATGCCCAGCCGAGGACATCGTTGATGGTCAGCGTCGCGTAGACGATGTGCTTGTATGTTCTGACGTTGTCGACGCCCGCGACATGCAGCATCGCCTCGAACGCAAACAGTGACGTCAGCGGATACTGGAAGCGTTGGCCGCGAGTGAAGAACAGCTCGGAATAGACGCCCTGCGTTCCCGGATGCCTCAGATAGTCGATGGCGGACATCATCACGCTCCAGGAGTCGTCGACGCTTTGGCCGCGAAGAACGTCCAGGGTATGATGTAGCGCAGTTTCGTTGTACGGCGGTGGCACGGCGAGCCAAAGAACGGCATTCGGCACGAGCACGCCGAGAAGCAGGAAGAGCCATAGTCCGGCCGTGACGGTCGTCGCCTTCAGTTCTGTGCGACGCGCACCCTGCCGTGAGCTCAACGTCGCCTACTCCAGCCTGTTGAGAGCAACCTCAAAGGCGTCGAAATTGCGGAGCGGAATCGGCAGTGGCGTGGCAAGACGCCGGTTCGCAATCATGGGCACGCGCTGCTCGGAAAGCCCACCGTGCGAGCGCAAGGGCTCATCGAGGCCCGAGAGATCGTGCCGCTCGGGTGCCGTGCCGAGCACCTTGTGGCGCTCCGAGAGCACGACGATATCGCCGATGCGGTCCGGCGGCAGAGCGAACTGCTTGCAGGCAATGTCCTTCGCGCACGCCATCTCGATACCATCGATCTCCCAGAGCTTTTCGAGCAGGCGGGGCACCGCGGAGATATCAGGCACATGCACCGTCGCGAAGCCGCCGAGCGCGCCGTGGTGTGCAACGTATGGGTCCGTAATGGGCAGGATCACGCGCGCGACGCCTTTGCCCAGCCAGTCATCGAACAAGGTCTGGAGATAGATGACGTCCGGCGCGCCATCGGGCGTGTGCTTGTCGTTCATACCGTGATCGGCCGTCGCGAGGATGGTACAGCCGAGGCGGTCGAGCGCAGCAAGATAGCCGTCGATCATGCCGTAGAAGCTATTTGCGATTGCCGTGCCGGGACCGACCTTGTGCTGGATGTAGTCGGTCGTCGAGAGATACATGAGGTCGGGGCGATAGCGCTCGACGAGCTTGACGCCTGCGGCGAACACGAACTCCGAAAGATCGGCGGAATAGACCTCGGGCACAGGCTTGCCGACCATTTCGAGCACGCCTTCGATGCCGTTCGCGCCGCGTGTCGCCTGATCGGCCCGCTCCGATGAGAAGGCGATCGCGCGGCCACTCGCATAGTCGAGGCCGTTCGAGAGCAGCAGGCGCAGCTTGTCTTTCGCGGTCACCATGGCGACCTTCGCGCCCGCATCGTGGAAGGCCGCGAGGATAGTCGGCGCGCGCATGAACTTGGGATCGTTCATCATCACTTCGGTGCCGGTAGCAGCATCGTAGAAGAAATTGCCCGCAATGCCGTGCACGGCCGGCGGACGCCCCGTGATGATCGAGAGATTGTTCGGGTTCGTAAAGCTCGGGATGACGCTCTCGGCGTGCGTGTGCAGTCCTTCGCGCATGAAGCGGGCGAACGTCGGCGCAACGCCGGCCTCAATGGCCGCTTCGATATAGCCAGGCTCGGAACCGTCGAGACAGATCACGACCGTCGGCCGCTTGGGAAGGTGATAACTCCGCCCGTTGCAGGTTACTTCCGCCATGGTCCGCTTCCCCCTTGCTATGCGATGCGAGAACGGAAATTCGCCTCGAAGCGCTTCAGATTATAGTTGTTCTTGCCCCAGTCGAAGATCACGGTGCGAAGCACGCTGTGGCTCGAAGCCTCGACGAGGGTGCGCCCCGCGCCCGCATTGCTGAGCCGCACGGTCATGACCTCACCGATGCTGCGCCAGTTGAGAGGCGTGCGCGCCGTCACGATATAGCCGTCACGGCCAAACTTGTAGCAGCGCATATCGTTGAGCGCCTGCACCATCGGCGCGAGCAGGTCGTCCGGCGTACCCTCGATCTCGAATGATACCTGCTTGCTGACCGCCATCTTGCCCCCGACATGCCGCGCGGAACAGCAGTCACTTGAAGCCGGATTCCTTCGCCTTCAGCAATGCGACCACCACCGAGTTCACCGGCGTCGCGATGCCGACCTTCGCACCCTCGCGCGGGATGGCACCATTTATATTGTCGACCTCAGCGCGCCGCCCGGCCAGATGATCGAGCAGCATGGATGGCCGCGCGCCCTGGATCTTCTGCCCGAACTCGCGCACGTAGCGAACGGGATCGTCGAAATCGAGCGTGATCCCCTTGGCGCGTGCCACCTGATAAGCCTCGTGCGCACAGGCAGCCGCAATGCTCCACGCGCTCGGGTTCGCCTGCACCTCGCCGACGCGGAGCCCTGTGATGGCACACGGTCCCGAGTACGTGCAGTTGCAGATGAGCTTTTCCCAGACCATCTTGTGAATGTCGTCGAAGGTCAGGACCTTGAAGCCGCCGGCGCGCCAAGCTTCCGCGACCGCTTCGAGACGCGGCGTCTTACCGCCATCCATCTCGCCGAGGCGCAGGAATTCCATGCCGTTGTGATGCGCATGGCCAGGGCCTTTCATCGAGGCGCCGAAGCCGCCGACCACGCCGAGCATGATGCGCTTCGAGCCGACCACATCGGCGACGATGTCGGCGCTGCCGAGTCCGTTCTGAATGGCGAGGATGGGCGCGTCTGGCTTGCCCACCTGAAGCGCCGCTTTGGCACCCGCGCCGACGCCGTCGTATTTCGTCGCGACGATGACGAGATCGGCATCCTTCACGTCGGCAGGATTGGTCGTCGCATTCATGCGCACGGTGCGGTCACCGGACGCGCCTTCGACGCGCAGACCTTTCTCGCGGATGGCATCGACGTGCTCTTTCCACGTGTCGATAGCCCAGACATCGTGCTTGCCCTGGTCGGCGAGGAGCGCGGCATAGACCGAGCCCATGGCACCGACACCGATGATCGCGATTTTCATGGGTGTTTCCGTCCCTGATACTTATTCGTTTAGTAGCTGCGCGGCATTCCGAGCACGTTCTGGCCGATGAAGGCGAGGACCATGTTCGTGGAGATCGGTGCCGTCTGATATAGGCGCGCCTCGCGCCACTTTCGTTCGATGCCGTATTCGCGCGCATAGCCGAAGCCGCCGAACGTCTGCAGGCAGGCTTCGCCGGCTTTCCACGCGGCGTCGGCTGCGAGCATCTTGCCGATGTTGGCTTCGGTGCCGCACTCACGGCACGCTTCGAACAACGTCGTGCCGCGGCGCACGACCAGCTCGGCCGCCATCAGCTCGGCATAGGCGCGCGCGATTGGGAACTGCACGCCCTGGTTCTTGCCGATCGGGTTGCCGAACACGACGCGCTCGTTGGCGTACTCCGTCGCGCGCTTGATGAAGTACTTCGCATCGCCGAGGCATTCCGACGAGATCAGCAGGCGCTCAGCATTCATGCTGGAGAGAATGTAGCGGAAGCCCATACCCTCCTCGCCGATCAGCGCATCCGGCGGCACCTCGAGATTGTCGAAGAAGACCTCACAGGTGTTGTGGTTGATCATGGCGTCGATCTTCTTGATCTCGACGCCGCGGCCCTTGGCTTCGCGCAGATCCACGAGGAAGACGGAGAGGCCGTCCGTGCGCCGCTTGACCTGATCGACGGGCGTCGTGCGCGCGAGCAGCAGCATGAGATCCGAGTGCAGAACGCGGCTCGTCCAGACCTTCTGGCCGTTCACGATGTACTTGTTTCCGCGCTTCTCGGCTTTCGTCTTGAGCTGGGTCGTATCCGATCCCGTCGTCGGCTCGGTGACGCCGAAGGCCTGGAGGCGCAGCTTGCCCGAGGCGATGTCGGGCAGATATCGACGCTTCTGCTCTTCCGAGCCGTGCTTGAGCACGGTGCCCATGGTGTACATCTGGGCGTGGCAGGCAGCAGCGTTGCAGCCGGACTCGTGGATGGTCTCCAGCACGGCGCAGCCAGCCGAGAGCGGCAGACCCGAACCGCCGTACTCCTCGGGAATGAGACAGCCGAGATAGCCGCCGTCCGTCAGAGCCTGAACGAATTCCTTTGGATACTCGGAAGCCGCGTCGAGCTTCATCCAGTATTCGTTCGGGAACTGCTCGCAGATGGCGCGGACACCCTCGCGGATCTCCGACCACTGCGGGTCGATCGGCATTGTCAGCTCGTCGGTACTCGTCATCGATCGGTGCGTCCCTATTATTCGGCCGCCATGCGGCGCGAGGGCGGACTGAAGCCCTTGGGCAGTCCGGCGCGGAAGATGGTGCCGTAGAAGCTTTCGTCCGGCAGCGTCGCCTCCGCAATTCGGCGCGCCTCGCGATAGAGATCGAGATCGACGCCCGTGCGGATGCCCTGCTTCTCGAACATGAACACCAGGTCCTCCATGACGATATTGCCGGAGGCACCGGGCGCGAAGGGACAGCCGCCAAGCCCGCCCGTCGAGGCATCGAAGCCGGTGACACCCGCTTCGAGCGCGGCATAGGCGTTGGCGAGGCCGAGACCGCGCGTATCGTGGAAGTGGCAGTACACGGGCTTGCCCGCCGCGAGCTTCACGACTTGATCAAAGAGACTCTTCACGGCACCAGGCGCGGCATAGCCGACCGTATCGGCCAGCGTGATCTCGTCGGCGCCGAGGGCGAGATAGCGCTCGGCGAAGCTCACGACGCGCTTGGGGTCGACGCTCCCCTCGATCGTGCAGCCGAACGAGGTCGCGAGGCAGCCTTGGACGATGATGTCCTTGTATTCCGGCTTTTCCTTCTTGAGCGCGACGACACTCTCGAACTCGGCAAAGGACTGATCCGGCGTCTTGCGGACGTTCGCGAGATTGTGTCCCTCGGAAACCGACAGCACGAAATTGATATTGCGGATGCCCGCCGCGAGCATGTTCTCGGCGCCCCTGCGGTTCGGCGCGAGCGCGGACATGCGCGGGCCGGGAATGTCGAGACTGGCGCGCGCGATGTCCGCGGCATCGGCAAACTGCGGGATGACCTTGGCGGGGACGAAGCTCGTTGCCTCGACCGCCGGCACACCGGCAGCCGCGACGGCCTTCAGCCACTTGATCTTGATCTCGGTCGGCACGAAGGACTTCACGAGCTGCAGGCCATCCCTCAGCCCCACCTCGCGGACGATGACATTAGCACTCATGGGCGTCTGCCTCCTCGTATCTCACTGTCCCTTGTAGACCGGCTTGCGCTTCTCGTTGAAGGCATTGATGCCTTCCTGGCGATCCTCGGTGACCACTGTGCGGTTGTAGGCCTCGATTTCATAGGCATAGCCATCAGCACGGCCGAGGTCGCTCGCGCGATCCATGGACTTCTTGGCCTGGCGCACGCTAACCGGTGCATTGCTTGCGATCTTGCGCGCGACGGCGAGCACCTCGTCCATGAGCTGCGGACCTGGCACGACCTTGTTGATCATGCCCCAGGCGAGACCATCGATCGCGGTAAAGGGCGCGCCGGTGAGAATAATCTCCTTGGCCCGGCGTACGCCGACGGCGCGCGGCAGGTTCTGCGTGCCCATGAGACCGGGCATGATGCCGAGCGTCACCTCGGTGAGTGCGAAGCGGGCGTGCTCGGCGGCATAGACGAAGTCACTTGCGAGCGCGATTTCGAGACCGCCTGCATAAGCGTGTCCGTTGACCGCGGCAATGATCGGCACCGGGCAGTCCATCATGGCGCGCCCGATCTGCTCGACGACGGCGTGCTGCTGGCGCCACGTCTCGTCGGTCATGCCCTTGCGCTCTTTGAGATCGGCGCCGGTGCAGAAGCCGCGCTCGCCGGAACCCGTGATGACGAGGCAGGCCGCCTGATTGGGGTCGATGTAGAACTGCATGAAGCAGTCGCGCAGCTCCCGCATCATCTGGGTCGTCATCGCGTTCAGCGCCTCGGGGCGGTTCATCGTGATGATGCCGACCTTATCCGGGCCGATCTCCAGCTTGATGGTCTCGTAGGCGGGATGTGCTGCCATTCGTCGTCCTATGGGTCCGCGATCGGGCGCTTGGGCGCGCAGGGAAAATTGCTGCGCCCGGCATATCGCGCCCGGCCCGGTTTGGCCAGCCGGATGGCGCCGTAGGGGTATGCGCGAGGGCGTTAGAGGCGCGCGAAATAGTGGGCGCGGTCCAAGTGGGCGTGGCTAAGACGCCATTCGATGCGCCGCCCGCTCAGGTCATAGGTTACGCGGTCGATCGCGAGGAGCGGCGTGCCAGGTTTCACGTCCAGCCGTTCGGCGAGGCGCGCCGTAGCGGCGACCGCCGTCACCTGCTCCTCGGTGCGGGCGACATGGATGCCGTAGCGCTTCTGGAAGAGGTCGTAGAGCGTGTTCGGCACCTCGGCTTCCTGGTCGAGCCCTGGAAAGAGCCCTTCCGGCAGCACAATGCGATCGTCCATGAAGGCGTGGCCGGCGCGCGTGCGGATGCGCGAGATGCGGATGACCCTCGCGCCCGCCTCCAATTCCAGCCGCCGGCGCTCCGCGGCAGTCGCCTCGCCGGTCGAAATACGGGCCGGATCGCTGTCCGGAAGCACCTGGGCGCCGCTCTCATCATAGATATTAAAGAAACGGAACAGCATGTGCGCGGGCGTGTGCTCCGCAACATAGGTGCCACTGCCCTGGCGGCGGACGACCACCTGCTCGGTCGTGAGCGCGTCCAGTGCCTTGCGTACCGTCCCCTGACTGACGCCCAGCTCCCGCGCCAGCTCCATTTCCGCCGGTAGCGCCGTCCCTGGGGGCCAATCCCCGCCGGTGATCCGTGCCAATACGACGGCCCTGACCCGCGCGTAAAGCGGAGCCCCATTCTCATCTGCCGCCAAACGAAGCTTGCGCACGAACCTGATCCCGGCTAGGTCATTGCAACCTGCAAGTCTTATATAAGACTTTGCCGGTCGCGTCATGTGCGGAAAAGCACGCCGCACGCTACTGAGGGAGAAAGGGCCCGTGTCCAAGTCCAACATTCCGCAGTTCCTGGTCCACAGTCCCAATGACAACGTCGGCGTCGTCGTCGTCGAGGACCTGAAGGCTGGAACCAAGATGCTCGGCGTCATCACCGAGAACGACACCACGATCCACGTCACTGCCAAGCACGACATCCCGATCGGCCACAAGATCGCACTCAAGGATCTGAAAGAGGGCGACACCGTCATCAAGTACGGCGAGGACGTCGGTCGCATGACGGGCGGCGCCAAGACGGGCGAGCACGTCCACGTCCACAATCATCGGACCAAGCGCTGGTAGGAGACAGGCACATGGCAACCAAGAAGACCAAGTCATCGGCCGACGGCTCCAACCTCTCGTTCTGGGGCTGGCGCCGCGAGAACGGCCGCGTCGGCGTGCGCAATCACGTCATTATCCTCCCGCTCGATGATCTGTCGAACGCCGCCTGCGAGGCGGTCGCGAACAACATCAAGGGTACGATGGCGCTGCCGCATCACTACGGGCGCCTGCAGTTCGGCGAGGATCTCGAGCTGCACTTCCGCACGCTCATCGGCACCGGCTCGAACCCGAACGTCGCCGCCGTCGTCGTGATCGGCATCGAGGACGGCTGGACGGATCGCGTGGTGAAGGGCATTGCCAAGACCGGCAAGCCCGTCGTCGGCTTCGGCATCGAGGGCCACGGCGACATCGCGACGATCGCCAAGGCTTCCTACAAGGCCAAGGAGTTCGTGCAGTGGGCCTCCGAGCTCAAGCGCGAGGAGTGCGACATCTCCGAGCTCTGGGTCTCGACCAAGTGCGGCGAGAGCGACACGACGACGGGCCTCGGCTCGTGCCCGACGGTCGGCAACATGTACGACAAGCTCATTCCGAAGGGCATCTACGGCGTCTTCGGCGAAACGAGCGAGATCACGGGTGCCGAGCACATCTGCGTCAAGCGCGCCGCGACGCCGGAGATCGGCGAGAAGTGGATGAAGACCTTCAAGGCCTATCAGGACGACGTCATCGAGGCCAACAAGGTCGATGACCTCTCCGAGAGCCAGCCGACCAAGGGCAACATCGCGGGCGGTCTTTCCTCCATCGAGGAGAAGGCGCTCGGCAATCTCGAGAAGATCGGCCGCGTCAGCAAGTTCATCGACGTGCTGAAGCCGGCCGAGGCGCCGGCTGTCGGCCCCGGCCTCTACTACATGGACA
>JAEZAW010000265.1 GCA_023430315.1 Pseudomonadota bacterium
CGCGCCGCCGGCGCGAAAGCCTCGGCACCCATCCAGTCGAGCATCAGGGAAAGCCGCGGCGACACGAGGAAGCCCTCGCGCGCGAGCGTGATCGCCGGGGCGAAGAGCCGCGCCCACGGCAAGCGTCCCTGCTGACGATGGGCGAGCTCGAGCATTGCGAGCGCGCCCGGTACGCCAACAGCAGCGCCCGACGCGATGGCCGTCGCGAAGGGGATCGGCTTGCCATCCGCATCGAGAAAGCGGCTCGGCTGTGCTGCGGCAGGTGCTGTCTCGCGGCCGTCGTAAGTCTTGAGCGTTCGGGTCGCGGCATCGAAGTAGAGAAGAAAGGCGCCGCCACCGATACCTGAAGACTGCGGCTCGACGAGGTTGAGCACGAGTTGTACGGCGATGGCCGCATCAACCGCGCTGCCCCCCTCGCGCAGGATCATGCGGCCTACGTCACTCGCGTAGGGATTGGCTGTCGAAACCATGTGACGCCGGGCGACGGCGAGGCCGCGACTCTGGCGGCCGGAGGCAGCCTCGGGCGCAGCGCGCGTCGGACCGGCGACCGGCGGCGTCTGCGCGAGGGCGCGGACCGGCGCAGACGCGAAGGCCGGTATCGTGAGCGAGATGGCAAGCGCGAAGCGGAGCAGAACGGAGCTGGAAGATATCAGGGCAGAGAGAGGCATCCGCTCGGTGCTCGGTGACGGGCTGCACGCGTCCGCACGCTCGCAGCGCCGCCGCGAGCGGTCAATGGAAATCGCGCGACTTCGGCAGGATGCGCTCGTTGCGCGGATGTCCGGCCCAGCGAGGAGCCTCCTTTGGTCGAGCCGAACCCGGTCCAGGGCGGAGCACCTCATCAGCGTGGGCGATCGATACCGACATGGCCTCGCGACCGCTTTCGCTCAAGAGGCTCAGCCATTCCGTGCGGTCCTCCAGCCGCGCGGCGACGATGTGAATGATGTTGTCCTTCCGCTGAATGCGTCCGCGGATGACAACGAGGCGGGACGCCATGACGACGCGGCGATAGCGCGCCATCGTTTTCGCCCATATCACCACATTCGCAATGCCCGTCTCGTCCTCGATCGTCATGAAGATCACGCCCTTGGCCGTGCCGGGCTGCTGCCGCACGAGCACCACGCCAGCAACCGAGACCCATTGGCCCTGACGAGTCGCGCGCAGATCCGCACACGCGAGTATACGTCGGCGCGTCAGTCCCCCTCGAAGGAACGACACTGGATGTGCCTTCAGCGAGAGACGGAGCGTCTGATAGTCGTTGACGACGTGGTCAGGGAGAGGCATCCGCGGCAGCGCGACAGCAGGCTCGGGTCCAGCCTCGCGGGTTTCATTCCAGTCAAAAAGCGGCAGCGGCGTCGCGCTGCCGAGCCCCTTGACCTCCCACAGCGCCTGACGCCGATCGAGGCCGAGCGAGCGGAAGGTGTCTGCCGCTGCCAACCGCTCAATCGTCTCAAGGCGGACACCGCCGCGCTGCCAGAGATCGTACACATCGGCAAAAGGCGCCTTGGCCCGTGCGGCCAGCAGCTTCTCGCGGGTTTCCTTCTCGTTCATGCCATCGACCTGACGGAAGCCAAGGCGCAATGCCGGCCTGCCGTCGCTGCCCCCCGGTTCGAGTGTGCAGTCCCAATCCGAATGGTTGATGTCGACGGGGCGCACCTCGACGCCGTTCTCGCGGGCATCGCGCACGAGCTGGGCCGGCGCGTAGAAACCCATGGGCTGGGAATTCAAAAGCGCCGCGCAGAAGGCCGCCGGATGATATTTCTTTATCCAGGCCGAGACATAGACGAGGAGCGCGAAGCTCGCGGCATGGCTCTCGGGAAAGCCGTACTCGCCAAAACCTTTGATCTGGTTGAAGCACCGCTGCGCGAAGTCGCGCGCGTAGCCACGCTCGACCATCTTGGAGACCATCTTTTCTTCGAGTGTTTCGATCCTCCCCCGGCGGCGGAAAGCCGCCATGGCCTTTCTCAGCTCGTTGACCTCGCCATCGGTGAAGCGCGCTGCGACCATGGCAATGCGCATCGCTTGCTCCTGGAAGAGCGGCACGCCCAAGGTCTTCTTGAGGATGTTACGGAGCTCGTCAGGGTCGCCGCCCTTCGGTGCCGGGTAATCCGGCTCTTCAATTCCATCGCGCCGGCGCAAATAGGGATGCACCATGTCGCCCTGGATGGGGCCTGGGCGCACGATCGCCACCTCGATGACGAGATCGTAGAAGCACCTGGGCTTGAGGCGCGGCAGCATGTTCATCTGCGCGCGGCTCTCGACCTGGAAGACGCCGATGGCCTCGGCCCGGCACAGCATATCGTAGACGGCAGGCTCCTCGCGCGGTAGCGTCGCGAGCGTCCATCTGCGGCCTTCGTGCATGGCAATCAGATCGAAGGCACGGCGGATGCAGGTGAGCATTCCGAGACCCAGAACGTCGACCTTAAGTAGATTGAGCGCGGCGAGATCGTCCTTGTCCCACTCGACAAATGTGCGATCCTCCATGGCGGCATTGCCGACCGGCACGCATTCCACGAGCGGCCCGCGCGTCAGCACGAAACCGCCGACGTGCTGCGAAAGATGGCGGGGAAATTCGATCAGCTCCTCGGTCAGCTCGAGCACGCGTTGGAGCAAGGGGTCATCGGGATCGAGGCCGGCCTCGCGGACGCGCTGCTCAGGCAAGGCGCC
>JAEZAW010000341.1 GCA_023430315.1 Pseudomonadota bacterium
GCGGCGGCGGGCCGGCCCCGCGCCCCGCCCCGCTTCTCATTCCAGAAACCCGGAAGCGGATCAGGCGGCCGGCGCGGTTGCCTTCTCGATCTCGCGCTTCAGCTTGCGGCAGCGATCCGAAAGCTCGTCCGCCTTGGCCTTGATGAGGAAGGCGTCGAGGCCGCCGCGGTGCTCGATCGTCTTCAGCGCGTGGGCGCTGACGCGGATGCGGACCTTGCGCTTGAGAGTCTCGCTCTGGAGCGTGACGTCGCACAGGTTCGGCCGGAAGACGCGGCGCGTCTTGTTCTCGGCGTGGCTCCGGAGATTTCCGGACATCGGCAGCTTGCCGGTCAGCTCACAGCGCCTCGTCATAACGTGCTCCTTGGCCTCGTATGGGCCTCTGTGGACCGCGGCCGGGCGCCAGCGCTTGCCGGCAGCCTCAATCGGGCCTCTCCAATGAAAGAAGGCCCCGCGCGGGGGCGCCCAGGGGCGCGCTGGCGGAGCGTGTGGCCGCTTCTATAGTGTCGGGGTTGACATCTCGTCAAGCCGAAAGGCATAACCCAGGCCACGCGCGGCGGCCCTTCGGTAACCTTGGGCCGCCCGTTTTCCCGAGCCCGCCGCGTGCGGGCTGAATATTTGGCGGAGCGTAGCGCAGCCTGGTAGCGCACTTGCTTCGGGAGCAAGGGGTCGGGAGTTCGAATCTCCCCGCTCCGACCAATACTTAACCAGCAAATGAGAACACCGGCGGACGGATTGATCAACATTCCGCGCGCTCTCTTTCAGACCCGCACCGGCCGTCAGCCGAATTGCCACATCGCCATCGATGAGATGCAGGACTGGGCCTACGCCGGCGAGCCGCTGGTTCCGCTCAAGGGCTATCCCGGCGTGTTCTGCAAGCGATCCAAGAAGAAAAGTCGCGTACCGGAGGCCCGCCTCTCAGGATCGATCAGGTAGCGCCCACAATGAGCGAACTCCCTCGAAACAAAGAAGGCGGCCGCCTTTCAGCGACCGCCTCCCGCAAACGCAAACTGAAATGACTTGGTAGAAATTCCTACTTCGCCTTGAGCAGCGACTCGACCTCGAGCAGCACGAACTCGTTGTCGTCGGCGACGTTCGGCTCGCGGCTCGACGAGAACGGCAGGTTGTTGTCATTGCCGACGATGATGTGACGAGCGTCGACGACGTCGACGTTCTCGATCGTGAAGAAGGGGAAGGTCAGCACGCCGCCGTTGAGGGGCTTCCGCGCCTTCTTGTCCGGATCCTGGATCTTCATCAGGTCGATGTAGCCGATCTTGCGCACGGCAGCTCCGGCATTGGCATCGGACATCTCGATCTTCACGATCCGCTTGAACTTGGCGATGTCGTCGAAGCAGGTCGTATCCTTCTTGCCTTCAGGGCAAGCCTTATCGGCCGTGCCTTCCTTGTCGTCACGCTCGATGACGAGGGCGGTCGTGGCGTCGATCATGTTGAAGTCGCCGATCGCCGACGCGCCGGGCTCGAGCAGGTACTTCCAGTGGCGGCCCGTCCACTTCTGGTCGGCGACCGAGAACTCGAGGATGCGCAGGACGGTCTTGCCGTCGAGCTTCTCCCAGTCCTTCTTCTCGGCATCCCACAGCGGGCCCTCGAACAGCGGATAGAGGAACCGGCCGTCCTTCGACGACGCAAAGCCCTCGTAGCCCTTCGAGCGGGCGAGGTTGACTTCGGGAGCTGCAACGCCGGGATTGCCGGCGACGACCGAGTAGTGGTCGGGCGAGCGCACCGGCTTGCCATCGGACATGGTCTCGAACAGGGCCTCGACCTTGCCGTTCATGTCGAGACGCAGCACGTAGGGGCCGAACTCCTCGCCGATCCAGATCTTGTCGCCGACGATCTGGAAGCCCTCGATGTCGAGGTCGGCGCCGGTGAGGTAGCGCTTCTCGGTGCCCTCGTGCGTGATGCGGAACGGCACCTTCTTGTCGGGGTCATGCACGAAGATCGTCTTGATGCGCTCGACCGTGCCCCTGTCCCAGTGCATCCGATACTGGCTGAGGAACAGCGCTGAATCCGGCGAGGTCACCTTCGAACCGAAGCCATTGTCGGTGATCACCCAATAGGTGCCGTCGGGCATGGTCTTGATGCCGGAGTGGCCCTGCACCGGCTGGCCCTTGAACGGCACCCTGAGGCCGGTCGGGCGGCCGCGCGACTTGCCTTCCACCGAGCCCAGCACCTCGTTGCGGATGCGGCTCGTCGCGAACTTGCCGGACACCTTCAGGTCGGCGGGGGCATCGTCCGGAACATCGAGGAAGGTCGCTGCCGGCAGCACGACGTGGCCGACGAGCTTGGCCGCATGCTCATCGGCCGCGGCGGCGGAGAGCGCGAGCAAGGAAACGGTGGAAGTGAGCAGAAGTCGTCGCAGCATTTTGGTCTCCCATTGAGGAAGGCTCCCAATAGGCCCGGCGGATGTCGTGGACGCTGCACTTCTGCGACGCCGGGATGACAGCGCGGCTTGTGCTCGATTCAGATAATGCCCGCCGTATTCCGAGGTCTTAACAGGCCCGCCGCGGCGCGCGCCCACTTGTGGCCACCATTAATCGTTTTGGCTGTTTGCTCTAACGGTCTCAACGGTGATTTACTCTAATGGCGACAGTAGATTCTGCGTCCGCGGGGGGCGCCGAGCGCGTATCGAGGCGAAGCGCGATGGCTGAGGGAAGATCGCTCGGTTTTTTGAGCCGGGTCCGTGTAAGTGGATCCACGCGGGATCACATCGAGGCGGCGGCCGTGGTCGGCGCTATCGTGTTGATAACTGCGCTTATCGGCGTCGCGCTCAGGTCCGCCAACCTGCTCGCGGCCATCTCGCCGGCTAACGCCATCCTGCTCGGTCTGATGGTGCGCTTCCCGCATCTGGCGACGCCCGCCGGCTGGGCTGCGGCCGCCATTGCCCATTTGATCGCGGACCTGCTGACCGGGAACAGCCTCGTCAATACCCTGCTCCTCACGGCCGCAAGCATCTCCGGCGTGGTCGCCGGCTATTTGCTGCTCGTCAGGCTAAGCGAGGACGATCGACGTCTCGTCGGTCCGATGGCGGTACTGCGCCTCTCGGTCATCCTGCTCGGCGCAGCGGCCGCAGCGGCGCTCGTCGGCACGCTCGGCAATCTGGCGGCGCTCGCCAGTGCGCCGTTCACGAGCTTTGCCTATTGGCTCGTCGGCGAGTTGGTGAACTATCTCGCCATCGTGCCGGTGATACTCACCATGCCGGATGGACTGATCCGGCGGTACGACCTCACCAGCCGTCCCGACTTACGTCAGATCGACTATCTCGCCCTGGCACCTGGTATAGCGCTCGTTGTCGCGTGCATCGCTGCGCCGTTCGTCGGCGGGCCTGGCGCGCTCGCCTTGCCACTTGTCGCCTTGGTCTGGTGCGGCCTCAGCTACAGCGTCTTCGCGACGGCCATACTGACGCTGCTCGTCGGTATCTGGACGCTCGGCGGCATCGCGCTCGGACTGATCACGGGGTGGCCGGAGCTGGATGAAGGCAATGCACTTATCTCCGCCCGTCTAGCGGTTACGCTCATAGGCCTCGCGCCGCTGACCATCGCGAGCGCAATGGCTGCCTACAATGCGCTGCGCCAGCGCTACGACTCGCTCGCCTCGTATGACGTGTTGAGCGGCCTCTTGACGCGACACGCATTCGCCGACGGCGCGCGGCATCTCCTCGCCGAGGCGGCGCGCGTGCAGGCGCCTGTCGCCGTGCTCATGCTCGACATCGATCACATCAAGAAGATCAACCACACGCACGGGCATTGGGCCGGCGATCGCACGATCCAGACCTTTGCGGCGGTCGTCCGCAACACACTGGGTGACGGCGTGATGGTCGGCCGCCTGGGGGGCGAGGAATTCGCCGCGCTCCTTGCGGGCAGTACGTCTGCCGAGGCCTCAGCCGCAGCCGAGCGCGTCCGCCAGGCCTTTGCGGCGACGCCGATCGATCTCGGCGGGGGCCGGCATGTGGAGGCAACACTCAGCATCGGACTTGGGTGTGCAACCCTGGCGCCCGACTCGATCGAGCCGCTGTTGCAGGTCGCGGACGAAGCCCTGTCGCTGGCCAAGGGCGGCGGACGGAACCGGATCGTCCGCCGCGATATCCTGGCGCCGCGCGTGTCGCCCGCCATGCCGGGCGTGGCCGGAATGTCCGCGCCAAGCCGGTAGGGGCGCCGCGGTCTGCGGTCAATGCTGCATTCATTCTTCCCAAGTTTGCTCGGAATGCTACGGCCCGCTGCAACTCAATTCTAAGGCGGGCATGATTTTCAGCTTCGGCAGGGGCGCCAGTCCTCGGGTGGCGCGCTGCATGGAGCCACCTTTCGGCATGACAGTCAGCAACGCTGTATCAATGCTCGGGCACGCGGCCGCGCCCGCGCC
>JAEZAW010000325.1 GCA_023430315.1 Pseudomonadota bacterium
CCGGCGTGATCGCCCCGGTCCTTACACCCTTCGGCGAGGACGGCGCACCGGATCTGGACCGCTTTGTCGAGCACTGCGAGTGGCTGCTCGAAGACGGCTGCACAGGTCTCGCGCCCTTCGGCACGACGAGCGAGGCGAACTCGCTCGGCATCGACGAGCGCATGGAAATGCTCGAGGAGATCGTCGAGGCCGGCATACCCGCGTCCAAGCTCATGCCCGGCACGGGCATGTGCTCGCTCGCCGACTCCATCCTGCTGACGGATCATGCCGTCGAGCTCGGCTGCGGCGGCGTACTCATGCTGCCACCGTTCTACTACAAGAACCCGAGCGAGGAGGGTCTCTTCCGCTTCTTCGCCGAAGTCATCGAAGAGGTCTCCGACGACGACCTCAAAGTGTACCTCTACCATATTCCACCGATCGCCCAGGTCGGCTTCTCGCTCCCCTTGATCGAGCGCCTGCGCAAGGAGTTTCCCGCGACGGTCGTCGGTCTCAAGGACTCCTCGGGCGACTGGAGCAACACGAAGGCCATCATCGAGGCCTTTCCCGACTTCGAAGTCTTCCCGGGCTCCGAGGCGTTCCTCCTCGACGCTCTGCGCCTTGGCGGCGCCGGCTGCATCTCGGCGACGGCCAATGTCAGCGCGCGCGCCATTCGCGAGGTCTTCGACAACTGGCAAGGCCCCAACGCCGACAAGATCCAGGCGAATGTCACGGCGCTTCGTCAGGCCATCCAGCAATACCCGATGATCCCCGTGCTCAAGGCACTGCTCGCGCACTATCGCAACGACCCGCTCTGGGCCGAGCTGCGCCCGCCCTTCACGGAGCTTTCCGAAGCCGAGGCCGAGAAGGCGATCCACACGCTCGCCGAGGTTCACGGCTTCAAGCTGAGCTTCGCCGAGGCCGCGTGAGGTCCTGATGGCGTCGCCAGCAGCCGTGCGGGAAAAGCACGCGCGTGACGGCGCCACAGGAACCGATGACGCACAAGCCGTCCGCGCGGTCGTCGCGCGGGAGGCTGCTGCAGCGGGCTTCAGCGCCGTGCGCATTGCCCGTGTCGGCGATCTCGGCGCCGAGCCGGGGCAACGCTTTCTGAAGTTCATCGCCGACAGACTTCACGGCGATATGGATTGGCTCGAGGCCAAAGCCGAGCGCCGGCAACATCCCAATGCCATGTGGGCCGAGGCGCGGAGCGCGATTGTGCTCGGCCTCAGCTACGCGCCGGAGGAGGACCCGCTTCGCTTTCTCGCCGCGCGAGATCGCGCGAGCATCTCGGTCTATGCCTCGCGGCGCGACTACCACGATGTCGTCAAGCCGCGCCTTAAGCGCGTCGCGCGTGCGGTGCAGATCGCGACGGGTGCGGACGTCAAGGTTTTCGTCGACACCGCCCCGCTCATGGAGAAGCCGCTTGCAGCCCTTTCCGGTCTCGGCTGGCAGGGCAAGCACACGAACCTCGTCTCGCGCGCGCACGGCTCGTGGCTCTATCTCGGCATCGTGTTGACGGCCGCTGAGATCGCACCCGACGAAGCCGAGGTCAGTCATTGCGGGAATTGCCGGCGCTGCCTGGATGTCTGCCCGACGGCCGCCTTTCCTTCGCCCTATCGGCTCGACGCACGCCGCTGCATCTCTTACCTGACCATCGAGCACAAAGGGCCGATCCCGCACGAGTTCCGCACGGCGATCGGCAACCGCATCTACGGTTGCGACGACTGTCTCGCCGTTTGTCCGTGGAACAAGTTCGCGCAAGCCGCACGCGATCAGCAGCTCGCCATTCGACCGGAGACGCAAGGGCCGCACCTCGCCGATCTCCTCACGCTGGACGACGAAGCTTTCCGCAAGCGCTTTGCCGGCACGCCCATCCGACGCGCCGGGCACGCACGCTTCATGCGCAATGTGCTGATCGCTGCCGGTAATAGTGCCGATGCGACGCTGGCACCGCATGTCGGGGCTCTGATCGACCACGAGTCCCCGCTCGTGCGCGGTGCGGCCGTGTGGGCGCTCTCGCGCCTCATACCGCAAGGTGATTTGGAGAAGCTCGCCGACACTCATGCGCGCGACGATGATGAGAGCGTGCGGGAAGAATGGGCGATGGCGCTCGCGTCATGAGCACACTTCTCTGCATCGGGCTCGGATACACGGCACGCGTCTTCGCGGCACGCATGGCGAGCGTGGGTTGGCGCATCATTGGAACGGCGCAGTCTGCCGACGGCGCCGCAAGTATCGCAAGCCTAGGCTATGAAGCGATTGTCTTCGACGGCACGGCGCCGAGTGACGCGCTGCGCACCGTCCTTGCTTCAGTAACGCACGTGCTGATCTCCGCGCCACCCGACGCCGCTGGTGATCCCTTCCTGCGCCATCACGCCGATGATCTTCCGTCCGCGCTCGACTGGATCGGCTATCTCTCGACCGTCGGAGTCTATGGCGATCACCGCGGCGCATGGGTTGATGAGACAACGGTGCCGAAGCCCGTCAGCAATCGCAGCCACTGGCGTCTCGCGGCCGAACAGACTTGGCTCGATCTTGCAAAGCGTACCGGCATCCGCGTCGAGATCTTTCGTCTTGCCGGCATCTACGGTCCGGGACGAGGGCCGCTCGAATCCGTGCGCAATGGCACGGCACGCGCGATCGTCAAACCCGGGCAGGTCTTCAACCGCATTCATGTCGAGGATATTGCCAACGTCCTCGCGGCTACCATCGCACGCCCCACCGCACACTCTCTATACAATGTCACCGACGACGAGCCCGCCCCGCCTCAAGACGTGCTCACCTATGCCGCGAACTTACTCGAGTTGCCGCCACCACCCGCTGTCGACTTTGCTACGGCCGACCTCACACCGATGGCGCGCAGCTTCTATTCGGAATGCAAGCGCGTCTCCAATGCGCGCATGAAGCAGGCGCTCGGCGTGACGCTCGCTTATCCGACATTTCGCGACGGATTGGCCCACGATGCCGCGTTAATCCGCTCGTGAATAAATTCATGCGGCATTCATCCTAAGTCCGCGCGGCCGACAAAATCGAAGCGTACCGTCATTCCGTACTGCGTATTGGCATGGTGACGGCGCACGGTCCTGGTGCGCGCGACTGTTGATGATTTTGCCTCCGTCGAGGGAGTTGCGGCGATGAAGCGTCGCGCATTTTCTACCTGCCTCACACTGCTCCGCACGTTCGGCATCGCCGGTGCTCTCGCCTTCGCACTGCTCTTCGTCCCGCCTGCCTTCGCGGTTGAGCCTGCAAAGGACCCCGCGCACTCGATTGCCAATCGCTTTGCCGAAGACGCGCAGCGCGCCGATGCCCAGCGCAAAGAAGCAGCGCGCAAGCAAGCGCAGCAACGCCGCGACGAAGCGGCAAAGGCAAAAGCACAAAAGGCCTATGAGGCCGAAATGCTCGCGCGCGCCCGCGCCGAGTCCGAGGAACGTCGCAAGCTCGAAGAGCAAGCCGCACGCCTCGATGCACTCCGCGCCGAGCGCGAGGCACGGGACGCCGAGGCTGAACGTCAGCGCGCAGAGAAGGCCCGCCTGATCGAAGCCGCACGCGAAGCGGAGAAGGCGCGCGTTGCGGAGGAAGCCCGCAAAGTCGAGGAGGCGCACCTCGCAGAGGTCGCGCGCAAGGCCGCGGAAGAAACTAAGCGCGCTGAAGCCGAGCGCGCAGCCGAAGAGCGTCGCCGTGCCGACATCGCCGCGCGAGCCGTCGAAGAAGCACGCAAGGCCGAAGAGATCCGCAAAGCAGAAGAGGTGCGCAAAGCCAATGAGGCGCTGCGCGTCGCGGCCGAAGAAGCCCGTAAGGCCGAGGCCGACAAGCGTGCGGCCGAAGCACGTCGCGCCATCGAGCGCGCGACGGCGGATGAGACGCGCCGCGTCGCCGATATCGAAGCGGATGCGGAGATCGCGCGCGTCGCTGAACGACTGCGCCGCATTCGCGAAGAGGATCTAGCGAAGCGCACCG
Source organism: Pseudomonadota bacterium (assembly GCA_023430315.1). GTDB lineage: Bacteria > Pseudomonadota > Alphaproteobacteria > Rhizobiales > Hyphomicrobiaceae. Next base: position 3,934 of record JAEZAW010000325.1, read on the forward strand.
GGATCGCCGCCGTGCCAGCCAACGGCCCCACCATTCCCGTCTCCGGCCCCGTCATTGGCCCCACTGAGGAGCGCAAGGTCGAGCCCTCATCGGGTCGCGGACGACTTGTAGAGTTCGACGAGCGTCGCGATGTGCCCTTGCAGCCGCCTCGTGCACGCGCGGGCTCTCCGCTGCCTTCCTACCAGAGCCCCGAGCCGAAGCTCGCCCCAGAGTCCCGGTATGACGGTCGCGTGGCCGTCATTCTGCAGATGGAGCCCCGCCATCGCCGCGGTCGAGGCTACGAGAGCATGGATCCCGTGCTGTGCACGGCGGAAGGCTGCTACGTGAGCAACGGCCCGATTCAGCCGGCGAGCTTCCTCTACGGCCGCGGCGCCATGCGCTTCGGCAATGCCATCAGCCGCCGCGCGGGTGCTTGCAATCACGCCTACACATGCATCTTCCGCAACGTCGATCTCGGCGCGCTGCCGGCGGACGTGCAGCCCGTCGACATCCGCGTCATCCGTCACGATCGGCGTGAACCCGAGCGCGTCGAGGCACTCTCAAAGTGCCGCGTTACGACGGGTGATCGCCTCACCTGCACGGACGCCATCGAGGGTGATGGCTACACCATGTGGGTGATTTCCGAAGCGGATGCCGAGCGTCTGCCGCCGCACGCCTTCGACAGCGTGCTTGCGGGCCGCCTCGCGGATGCGGAGCGCGCGGACGCCGATCCTGACCTCATGGATCCGAAGCTGATGGCGCCACGCGGACGCTGGTAGCTCACGTCGCGTAAGAAACGCCTGCCAGTCCTTCGAGCGCGCGGATCATGAGATCGAGATCCTCGGGTCGCGAGAGGCGGTGCTCGCCATCTGGCACCGCCGAAACCTGCACGTGATCCCCTGAGAGGTGCGCGACAAGATCGAGCGTGTGCTCCCAGGGCACATCCGGATCGAGCAGGCCGTGCAGCACATGAATGGGCCGGCCGGGATCGAAGGGGGAATCGCCGATGAGGTGATTGCGCCCTTCCTCGATCAGGTGGCGTGAGAGCGCATAGTCGCCATCGCCGTATTTCGAGGGGCGATGATAAATGCCCTTCTCCAGGACCTCGCGGCGCACGTTCTCGGGAAAGCGCGCCCACATGAGCCGCTCGGTCATGTCCCAGGCGGGCGCGATCAATAGCAGTCCCTTGACGCGCGCGGCCTCGGCGGGCGCATCGCGCATGAGCGCCCGCAGCAGGAGCAGCGCGATATAGCCGCCCATACTCGAGCCGACGAGGATCTGCGGCCCCTGCGTGACCTGTTTGAAGACGGCCAGCGCCTCCTCGAGCCAGGCGCCGATCGTGCCATCCTCGAAGCGCCCCGACGACTGACCATGCCCTGAATAATCGAAGCGTGTGCAGGGATGGCCGTGCTTTGCCGCCCAGGCCGCGAGAACCGAGGCCTTGGTGCTCGTCATCTCGGACTTGAGCCCCGAGAGCCACATCACGCCAGGGGTCTTTCCGGGCGCACCGGGATCGGACAGATAGGCGATGCGGCGCCCAGAAGCGTCTCCTGGCGCGCGCCCAGCAGCCCCGCCAACGCGCAGAAATTGTGGTTCGGCCTCTGCCATCCTATAAACCCTCGACTTCGCGGACCTCAGAGGCCCACATTCTCCACATGACAGCCGGACGCATGGCCGATCAGGCGCCGACCATACTGCAGATCGTGCCGCAGCTCGATACCGGCGGGGCCGAGCTCTCCACCATCGAGATCGTCGATGCGCTCGTGCGCGCAGGCGCTCGCGCGCTCGTCGCGACTGAGGGCGGGCGCATGGCCGAGCGCATCACGTCCCTCGGCGGCGAGATCATCACCTTGCCGCTCGAAAGCAAGAACCCGCTGACGATCCTCGCCAATGGCCGTCGCCTCGCGCGCATTGTCCGCGAGCGGTCAGTCTCACTGCTCCATGCCCGTAGCCGCGCGCCCGCGTGGAGTGGCCTCATGGCCGCGCGGCAGACCAAAGTGCCGTTCGTCACGACCTACCACGGCGCCTATGGCGAGCACGGGCGCCTCAAGCGGCTCTACAACAGCGTGATGGCGCGCGGCGACGTCGTCATCGCGAACTCGCGCTACACATCCGACCTCATCCGTGCGCGCTACGGTGCGCTGGCCGGTACGCCACGCATCATCCCGCGCGGCGTCGATATCGCGCGCTTCTCGCCGGACGCCATCGATGCAGAGCGCCGCGCGCGTCTCCGCGCTGCGTGGGGCGTCGGACCGGATCAACGCGTGATCCTCCACGCGGCACGCCTCACGACATGGAAGGGCCAGCAAAGCGTTATCGATGCCATGGCGCGCCTCAATGCCGAGGGCCATCTTGGCGATGCCGTGCTCATCCTAGCCGGCGACGCACAAGGTCGCGAGGACTACGCCAATGGCCTGCGGAGCCGTGCAGCCGAGCAGGGCATTGCGGACTACGTGCGCCTCGTCGGGCATGTCGAGGACATTGCCGCGGCTTTTGCCGTCGCGCACGTCACTGTGGTTGCCTCGATCGAGCCCGAGGCTTTTGGGCGCGCGGCCGCCGAAGCTCTGGCCGTCGGCTGCCCGACCATCACGACCGATATCGGCGCACCGCCGGAGATCGTGCTCGCGCCGCCCGAGGTTCCGCGTGACGAGGCCACGGGCTGGCATGTGCCGCCGAATGACGCGCCGGCCATCGCCACAGCCATTGCCGAGGCGCTCGCCATGCCCGACGACCAGCGCCAGGCCATGAGTGCCCGCGCCATTGCCTCCATTGCCGCACGCTTCACGGTCGCCGCCATGCAGCGCCAAACCCTCGAAGTGTATGACAGCCTGCTCGGCACGGACCTGGCTGCGCGGTTCCGGTAGTAGCGGCCTCGATTGAACCTTCTCGCGCGCCATCGCGACCAAACCTGCACAGGCCTGCTCCGTGGGAGGTTCCGCCATGATGCGCTCAGCGCTCTCGATGCTCTCTGTCGCCGCCATCCTCGCCGTTAGCGGCTTACCTGCGGCGCAAGCCCAGACGGTGGCAGTCGCCGAATTCAATCAGGCCTTGCTCGATGGCTGGCTGCGCGCCGTGCCGGCTATGGCAACACTCAATGCGTCTACCGATGCCCCGAAGACCGATGAGGCCCTGCGACCGCACATGGAGCGCATTTGCACCGAAGCCGGCTTTGCGTCCTTCGAGCAGTGCGGGACAACGATCGCCTACGCCGGCATCCTCTTCAGCGGCTTTGATCCGCGCACGCGCACTTTCAAAAATCCATCGGATGCCATGCGTGAGCGCATAGCCCTGATCGAAGGCAATGCCCAAATGCCGCTCCAGGCCAAAGAGGCCATGCTGGCACCGATGATGGAAGCCGCAGCCGGATTTCCCAAGGACATTCCCGACGCCCATCTCCGCCTGATGGCCGACAATCGTGACCGCATTTTCAAGGCACTAAAGCCCGGTGGAAAGCAATAGCCGATCCGAGCCTTCCGCAGGCCACCCTGTTTGACAGGTGCCGCCGCAGGTGAAAATCTGGCGCGGCACTTCAAAATCAAAGAACATCGACAGGGAGTTCGCCCGCCATGGTCGCCACTACGCCCTTTCTCAAGGATGCCGACAAGCTCGGCCCGCTCGCATCGCGCTATCTGAATGTCGCGGAGCTGCCCTGGCAGGAGACACGCTTTCCCGGCGTCGACATGAAAGTGCTGGTCGAGGACAAGGAGAGCGGACTCATCACCGCGCTGTTCCGCTTCGCGCCGGGCACCCAGCTTCCCTATCACGAGCACGTCGAGATCGAGCAGACCTGGGTGCTCGAAGGCACGCTTGAGGATGAGGAAGGCATCGCGACGCCCGGCAACTTCGTCTGGCGCCCCGCCGGCAATCGCCACAATGCGCATTCGCCGAAAGGCTGCCTTGTGCTCTCGATCTTCCTCAAGCCGAACAAGTTCCTCGACAAGGACACGACCGGCTGGGACACGAAGAGCGGCACCTGAGCCTTCGCGACAAGAAACAATCAAAGGATACCCACATGACCGCACGCACGCCGCGCATGCCCATGATCCCTGATGCCCAGATGACGGAGGCGCAGAAGGCCGCCGTCAAGGATATCGTCTCCGGCCCGCGCGGCCACCTTGTCGGCCCGTTCATCCCACTCCTGCGTAGCCCCGATTTCATGAACCGCCTGCAGAAGACGGGCGAGTATCTCCGCTTCAACAGCGCGCTCGAGCCGCGCCGCTCCGAGATGGTCATCCTCATGACGGCGCGCGCGTGGTCGCAGGTCTTCGAGTGGCACCATCACCGCATCATCGCCGAAAAGGCCGGCCTCGCCGAAGAGATCATCAGCGCCATCGCCGAAGGCCGCCGTCCCGCGAAGATGGCTGCCGACGAAGCCGCGATCTACGACTTCATGGACGAGCTCTCGCGCAACCGCTCCGTCAGCGACCCGACGTACGCGCGCGCCAAAGAGCATTTCGGTGAGCGCGGCGTGATCGATATGATCGGCATCCACGGCTATTACAGCCTGCTCGCGATGATCCTGAATGTCTCGCGCGCGCCACTGCCGGAAGGCAGCAAGACGGACCTCGAGCCCTTCCCGCAGTAGCGGTACAAGCGGGCCGCGCGCTACACGCTTGGCCCGCCCTCGAATCCGAAGCGGCGCTTGATGCGCTCGAAAAGCTGATCGCGCACGCGCCGATACACGTCGAGCGTCTGCTCGCGATTGCCCTGCCCGACCATCAGCGACGCGTCGAACGTCGGCCAGTATTCGACGTCGACGGCCATGGTGCGCGTCAGCTCGAGCGCGGAATGGTGTGCCTCCGGCGAGAGCGACACGATGAGATCGAACGAGGTGTCGTCGAGATCGGCACGGGCGAGCGGCGCATGCGCCGAGACGTCGATGCCGATCTCGTCCATGACAGCCGTCACGAAGGG
>JAEZAW010000330.1 GCA_023430315.1 Pseudomonadota bacterium
GACGTGATGGCGATCATGCACACGCATTCGATCGCGGGCATGGCGGTATCCTCGCTCAAGTGCGGGCTCCTGCCGCTGACACAGACCTCGCATCGCTTCTATCCGCGCATCGCCTATCATGACTTCAACGGGCCGGAACGCGACCCCTCTGAGCGCGAAAAGCTTGCAGTTCATCTCGGCAAGAACGACGTCATGATCCTGCGCAACCACGGTCTGCTCACCGTCGGCCCGAGCATTCCCGAGACCTTCAACCGGATGTACGGCCTCGAGCGCGCGTGTCAGGCACAGCTCGCCGCGCTCGCCTGCAACACCGAGCTGAACGTGCTGTCGCCCGCGGTCGTGGAGAAATCGACGGCCATGTATGCGCCGGGTGCGGTGCGCCCTTATGGCCTGCTCGAATGGCCAGCGCTGCTGCGGCTCCTCGATCGGAAGGATCCGAGTTATCGAGACTAAGCGCGCAGCCAGACGATGCGCTGCGTGCGTGATGTGCCCGGCGTGAAGTCAGGCCCGCTAAGTATTAGCTGCTCGCCTTCGAGCTGGATGTGACGCGTGCTCCTGAAGCCGACCAGCGCGGGGTTCGTCGCGATCTCGATCGAATGAAACACCGTCCCATTGCTGACCTCGTAGCGGCCGGAATAGGCAAATGACTGCGTGTAGGCCACCGCCTTGTCAGCCTCCGAGGCGGGAGCCGCACCCGGCCGCCCCGTTTGCATGAGGGTCGCCGCCATGTGCCCGTCAGCGGTGTACATGATGAGGCCCTGCGCATCGGACCCAAGAGGGAACTCCGGTGGGCGACCGTCGTCGTAGACGAGGGACCAGCTCTCGAGGCGCCACGTCCCCAACAGGTCCTTCGCGGTGGCAGTCATCTGGTCCATCCTCCTGAGCAATCCAGTGTCATCATCAACTGGCCTTGCGCTCGGCCGTGGTCAACCCGCACATTGGCGCCGGAAAGCGGCACGGCACAAAGCCAGCGACCGCCAAACGGGAGAGACGACCATGGATCTCAAGGGCTCGGTAGCGCTCGTGACCGGCGGCAACGGCGGACTCGGTCAGCGCATTTGCCACGCGCTGGCGCGTGAGGGCGTGAATATTGCCGTCATGTACGCGCAGAGCCGCGACCAGGCGGAAGGCGTCGCGCGCGAACTCGCTTCGAGATATCAGATCAATGCCGTGGCCTTCGGCTGCGACATCACCGACAGCGCCGCTGTCGAACGCCTCGTCGGCGACGTGAAGGCGCGCTTCGGCCGCCTCGACATTCTCGTCAATGATGCAGCCTACAACATCGCCATCCCGTTCCCGGACCTCGACAGCCTCACGCCGGAGGTGTGGGACAAGATCATGGCGGTGAACCTCACCGGCCCCATGCGCCTCATGAAGGCCGTGGCGCCCGTTATGAAAGCCCAGGGACGCGGCCGCATCGTCAACATCTCGTCCGTTGCCGGGCTCGGTCCAAGCGGCTCGTCAATCGCCTATGCAGTCTCGAAGGCAGGCCTCATTCACCTGACGCGCTGCATGGCCGTCGCCATGGCGCCGGAAACGCTCGTCAACTGCGTCGCACCTGGACTGCTCGAAGGCACGCGCGCCACCGCCAATCTTCGCGCCGAGCAGGTCGAGCGCTCTGCTTCCAGCTCACTTTTGAAGAGGCCCGCCGACAAGGATGACTGCGCCGACATGGTCGTCACCATGTGCCGCACGGAGACCATGACGGGCCAAACGATCGTCATCGATTCAGGCCGCGTGTTTCATTGAAGCGGGGGCCAGTCCAAACTGGCGATCGAGTGCAGCCACGGAGCCGGAAATAGCAGCGTCGCGCCGATCCTCCATCTTATTGACATGCGAGAAAGATCGGCATTCACCGTGCGCAGATGGCTCTGCGCCTGCAATACTTCCATTCGCCAAAGAACCCTGTTAAAGGAGCCGCACTGCCACCGCGGGCTCCAAGCGTCTGATCGCTCTACTCGCGACCGGTTTCAAATAATAAAATGGGCTGCAAAAGCGGCTCCGCTCGTGGAGGAAATATGGCGACGGTCGATATCCGCAAGGTTCGGAAGGCATTTGGCTCGGTCGAGGTGCTGCACGGCGTCAGCGTCGACATCGAGGACGGCGAGTTCGTCGTGCTTGTCGGTCCCTCGGGCTGCGGAAAATCGACGCTTCTGCGGATGCTCGCAGGTCTCGAGAACATTACCGGTGGCGAGATCGCAATCGGCGGCCGCGTGGTCAACACGGTACCGCCGAAGGATCGGGACATCGCCATGGTGTTCCAGAACTACGCGCTCTATCCGCACATGACCGTGTTCGACAACATGGCTTTCTCCATGAAGCTCGCCAAGGCACCGCGCGAGATCATGGAGCGCGAGGTGCAAAAAGCCGCAAAAATCCTCGGCCTCCAGCAGCTTCTGCATCGCTTCCCACGCCAGCTTTCGGGCGGTCAGCGCCAGCGCGTCGCCATGGGTCGCGCGATCGTGCGCTACCCGCAGGTCTTTCTCTTCGACGAGCCACTCTCCAATCTCGATGCCAAATTGCGCGTGCAGATGCGCTCGGAGATCAAGGAGCTGCATCAGCGCCTGAAGGTCACTACCGTCTACGTCACGCACGACCAGATCGAAGCGATGACCATGGCGGACAAGATCGTCGTCATGAACAACGGCAATATCGAGCAGACCGGTGCGCCGCTCGAGCTCTACGATCGCCCCGCAAATTTGTTTGTGGCCGGTTTCATTGGCTCACCGGCCATGAACCTTCTTCCCGGCTCGACCGGCAGCGGCGGCTTCGTCGCAGAGGGTGGCGCAGTGCTGCCGATGCCACCCAGCGTCAAGAATGGCGCCGGCTACTACGGCATCCGGCCGGAGCACATGCGGCTTGCGGGCGAGGACGGAATTCCCGCCACCGTTCAGATCGTCGAACCCACGGGTTCGGAGACCCAGGTCATGGTTCGGGTGGGCGAGACGCCGCTGGTCTGCGCCTTCCGCGAACGCATCACGCAACGCCCTGGCGAAACGATCCGCATCAAGCCGGAACTCGGCTTGGTGCACCTTTTCGAAAGCGGATCGGGGCAACGCCTCGCAAGCTGATCGCAACGAAAAACAAAAATGCACTCTTCAAACCTCTAGGGAAGGAATGACTATGGCTCTAATCACCCGACGCACAGCATTGCAGCTCGGAGCGAGCGCGGTCGCGCTCGGCGCCGCCAGCCGCTTCGCTTTTGCGCAATCGAATATCAAAACCGCCGACGCTTCACCGCCCAAACTCGACATCGAGAAGGGCGCCTCGCTGCGCATGCTCCGCCCGGTCCGCTTCGTACAGCCGGACGAGGATGTTTTCCGCGCCAATTGCGCCAAGTTCACCAAGGAGACGGGCGTCGAGGTCAAAGTCGACTTCGTCGGTTGGGAGGACATCACTCAGCAGACCGCCGTCACCGCCAACACAGGCGCCGGCCCCGACCTCATCATGGGCTTCAACGAGGCCCCACACATCTACACCGACAAGCTCGTCGAGCTCTCGGACGTCGCCGAATACATCGGCAAGAAGTATGGCGGCTGGCTGCCGCTCGCCCAGAAGTACGGCAAGAAGCATGGCACCAACAATTGGATCGGCCTGCCTTTCGGCGCATCGGGCGGTCCGCTGGTGTGGCGCAAGTCGGCGGTGAATGCAGCCGGCTACGACGCGCCGCCGGATGACCTCGACAAGTATCTCGACCTCTGCCGGAAGCTGCATGCCGCCGGCAAGCCGGCGGGCTTCGCGCTCGGCAACGCCGTCGGCGACGGCAACGGTTTCGCCAACTGGCTGGTCTGGTCACACGGTGGCTACCTCGTCGACCCGGACAACAAGGTCGCGATCAACAGCAAGGAAACCATCGCTGCCCTGACGTACCTGCAGGAACTCTACAAGACGTTCGTGCCCGGCACGATCGCCTGGGGCGACATCAGCAACAACCGCGCCTATGCCGCAAGCGAGTGCTGGCTGACGGCGAATGGCGTGTCGATGTACTTCGCGTTGAAGCGGGATCCGAAGCTCGCCGAAATCGCCGAGGACACGCAGCACAGCCTGCTCCCGAAGGGCAAACTGGACGTGTCGCCCATGGCCGGCCTCACGCTCAACGCCATGGTGTTCAAGCACAGCAAGTTCCCGAATGCGTCGAAGGCGCTGCTCAGCTTCCTGCTCGAAAAGGAGCAGTACGATCCGTGGCTGCAGGCGAACCTCGGCTATTGGGCGCAGCCGCTCGAGAACTATTCGACGAGCGCGGTGTGGGAGAGCGATCCGAAGGTTGCGCTGTTCAAGAACACCATGCGGAGCAACTTCTGGATCGGCTACAAGGGTCCGATCAGCCAGGCCTCTGCCGCCGCCAACGCGGACTACATCATGGTGCAGATGTGCGCAGCGGCCGCCTCCGGGCAGTCGACGCCACAGGCTGCAGCCGCTGAAGCAGAGCGCCGCGCGAAGCGCTTCTTCCGCTAAGCCCGGAACGGAACAGGCGGCGCTCTCTTACGGGGGCGCCGCCAGCCGCTGGAACCCGCACACCATGACCGACGCCTCGATTTCCTCCACCTGGGTCCATCGCCGAGTCGAGCCGAACTGGCTCGTTCGGTTGTTCGACAACAAGCTGGTCCTGGTGGTGATCTGCCTGCTGCCGGCCGTCGGCCTGCTGATGACCTTCCTGACCTATCCGCTAGGTCTCGGCGTATATCTCGCCTTCACGGACACGACGATCGGCCGTAGGGGCATCTGGGTCGGCATCGAGAACTTCGAGTATCTCTTCAGCGATCCGATCTTCTGGAATGCCGTCTTCTTCAGCGTGTTCTATACGTCCATAGCGACGATCGGAAAGTTCGGCCTCGGCCTCTGGCTCGCGCTACTCCTGAACAATCACCTGCCGTTCAAGAGCCTTCTGCGCGCGATCATTCTGCTGCCGTGGATCGTACCGACCGTGCTCTCCGCCATCGCCTTCTGGTGGATCTACGACCCGCAGTTCTCGATCATTTCCTACCTTCTGATCGAAACCGGCCTGCGCACGACAAACGTCGACTTCATCAATACCGCCTGGCCGGCGCGCTGGTCGCTGATCACAGCCAACATCTGGCGCGGCATCCCCTTCGTCGCGATCTCGCTGCTCGCCGGACTGCAGACCATTTCGCCCTCGCTCTACGAGGCCGCGATGCTGGACGGCGCGACGCCATGGCAGCGCTTCCGTTACATCACCTTCCCGATGCTGCTGCCGATCCTCGCGATCGTCATGACCTTCAGCATCATCTTTACGTTCACCGACTTTCAGCTTGTCTATGCCATCACGCGCGGCGGACCGGTGAACTCGACGCACCTTCTCGCGACACTCGCGTTCCAGCGCGGCATTCCCGGTGGTCAGCTCGGTGAAGGCGCGGCGATTGCGGTGTCGATGATCCCGTTCCTCGTCTTCGCGACGCTGTTCAGCTATTTCGCCCTCGCACGGCGCAAGTGGCAGCAGGGAGAGACCAATGACTGATGCTGCCGCCCCCGTAGAGACCAAGGGCTCCGCGAGCGCGGTACCCGAAACCATGGCCTGGGACAGCCGTGCACGGCGCATGGTCGTGCTGTGGCTGCCGCTCGCCTGCTTCGTCATCATCCTCCTGTTCCCGTTCTATTGGATGACGGTGACGGCGTTCAAACCGGATGCCGAGCTCTACAATTTCGCCAAGCACAACCCGCTCTGGATCAGCTCACCGACGCTGGACCACGTCTATCTGCTGCTGTTCAAGACTTCGTACCCGAAGTGGCTGAAGACCACGATGATGGTCGCCATCGGCGCGACTTTCCTGTCGCTCTTCGCAAGCACGCTTGCTGCCTACGCGATCCAGCGCCTGCGCTTCACCGGCAGTCAATACGTCGGCCTCGCGATCTACCTCGCCTACCTCGTGCCACCGTCCATCCTGTTCATCCCGCTGGCGACGATGGTCGTCCAGCTCGGCCTGTTCGACAGCCCGCTGGCACTGATCCTGGTCTACCCGACCTTCCTCATTCCATTCTGCACGTGGTTGCTGATCGGCTACTTCAAGTCGATCCCCTATGAGCTCGAGGAGTGCGCGCTGATCGACGGCGCGACACGCCTCCAGATCCTGCGCCGCATCACGCTGCCGCTGGCGGTGCCGGGCCTGATCTCGGCCGGCATCTTCTCCTTCACGCTCTCCTGGAACGAGTTCATCTACGCTCTCGCCTTCATCCAGAGCAGCGAGAACAAGACCGTGCCGGTCGCCATCCTGACGGAGCTGGTGACGGGCGACGTCTACCAGTGGGGAGCGCTGATGGCGGGATCGCTGCTCGGCTCGTTGCCGGTCGCGATCTTCTATTCATTCTTCGTCGACTACTACGTCTCATCTCTCACGGGCGCGGTGAAGGAATAGCGGCGGCTTGGGCGCGACGAAAACTTCGATCATCCAGGCAACGCGCGCCCACGCTCCATTCCTCGCACGTACCATCCTCGCGGCTTCTCGTTCCCATCTGCCGCGGGGTCCGTTCGATTTCGCACTCGACCTCCCCGACACGGAGCTGCTGACGGTCATCGAGCACATGGCGCTCGGCAACCTCGTCTGCAACTGCCATTTCACACGCTTTCTGGTCGCCGAGATCGCCGGCACGCCGGTAGGCGCCCTCGCAGCATTCGATCCGAGCGAGGATGGCCTGCCGCCTATGAGCGCAGCGCTCCTCGATGCCTGCGGCGCTCTTGGTCACGGCGGGCAGAAGCTGGCGACCATTGCAGCGCGCATTGAAGCCCTGGAACGTTTCTTCCCGCGCGCAGCGCCCGGCACGTGGACCATCGAGTGGGTTGCCGTGGTGGAACCCTACCGCCGCCGCGGCATTTGCGGGCAACTGACGGATGTGATCCTCGCCGAGGGCGCGGGCCGTGGATGCCGCGAGGCGCAGATCTCGACCTATATCGGGAATGATGCGGCTACAGCTGCCTACGCACGCTCAGGCTTTGTCGCTGTTCGCGAGCACCGCAGTGTGGATCTCGAGGATATGCTCGGCGTACCGGGCCTGTGGGTCATGCACCGCGGTCTGCCATAGACACAGTATGTACCGGCCGCTGGAGGCAGCCGGTACTTCATTGTCGGGCCCTGATCAGCCTTGCGGCTGCTTCGTCACGCGGATGTAAGGCTTCGGCCGAGTGAACCCGCCGAACTTCGCCTGAGCTTCCTCGTCGGAAACAGCCGGCGTGATGATCACGTGGTCGCCCGGCTTCCACTGCGCCGGCGTTGCGACCTTGTGCTTGGCCGTGAGCTGGAGGCTGTCGATCACACGCAGAATCTCGTCGAAGTTCCGGCCCGTCGTCATCGGATAGGTCAGCGACAGCTTGATCTTCTTGTCCGGCCCGACCACGAAGACCGAGCGCACCGTCGCGTTGTCCGCCGGCGTCCGCCCCTCCGAAGAACTGCCCGCGCTCGCCGGCAGCATCTCGTAGAGCTTGGCGATCTTGAGCTCGGGGTCGCCGATCAGCGGATACTCCACTGCATGGCCGGTGACGTCCTTGATGTCCTGCTTCCAGCGCTGGTGGCTGTCGACGGGATCGACGGATATGCCGATGATTTTGGTATTGCGCTTGGCGAAGTCGCCGGCCAGGCCGGCCATGTAGCCGAGCTCGGTCGTGCAAACGGGGGTGAAGTCCTTGGGGTGAGAGAAGAGGACAGCCCAGCCATCGCCGACCCAGTCATGGAAATTGATCGGGCCAGCCGTGGTATCGGCGGTGAAGTTGGGGGCCTCGTCATTGATCCGTAATGCCATGGGAACCTCGCTTATCAACTGAGTACGGGCGACAACCGGTTCTCGCGGTGACAAACGGCTAAGCACTTGGCGGCGATTGCTGCCCGAGGCAAAAGTTCTAACACGGCCGCTGCTTATGGGCTCGGCACTTTTGCTCCTAAGCATATGAGCGGTCGCACTGATTTTGGTAAGCACGCGGAGCGATCAATTCGTAGCTCAGAGGCCCTCTACCCCGGTCCGGCCGTCGTTATCTCCTTGCTGCCTATGGCTCTTTTCCACTAATTTTGCTCAAGTTCGGCCTCGTAGTTAGTTGGGGTGACCACTGTGCCGCACGACTGGCCCGAACGCCCGTCCCTGCCGGGTGAGACGGAGGACAGCTCCTCCGCCAAGCTCGCTCGCGCGGGATGGTGGCGTCGAAGCGGGACAATTCTCGGCGGACTCATACTGACCGCGCTCGTGGCCCTGATCGCCGTGAGTTCGCGCGCAACCGACCCCGGTCAGCTTTATCAAACCTCCCTGATCGGCCGTCACGACGTCGAGGAGACCGTCGCCGCGGCTGGACGCGTACGTCCGCGTGCGCACGTCGATGTCGGCGCGCGGGTATCGGGACAATTGAGGAAGCTGCACGTCAAGATCGGCAGTCTGGTGCGCGAAGGCGAGCTCCTCGCCGAGATCGACGCGGAGGCCCAGGAGGCCAAAGTCGAAGGCATCCGTGCCGAGCTCGCGCGCCTGACGGCAGAGCTTGCGGAGCTGGAAGCAACACTCGCCTTCGCCGAGCGACAACATGGCCGCCAGACCGAGCTGTCGCGCAGCAATGCGGCCTCTGTTGCCAAGGAGGATGAAGCGCGCCGGGACATGAATGTCGCGAAGGCGCGCCGCGATGCGACGATTGCCAAGATCCGGCAGACCGAGGCAAGCCTGCGCGCCGAGCAGGTCGCCCTCGGCTACACGCGCATTCTCGCGCCCATGGCCGGCACCGTGGTCTCCATCGAGGCTGTGGAAGGCCAGACCCTCAACGCGAACTACGAAGCGCCCGAGAT
>JAEZAW010000015.1 GCA_023430315.1 Pseudomonadota bacterium
GCTCGGTGCGCGCCCAATCGCGTTGCCATTCGCCAGCGAGCGCCATCACGGTCATCACGTTCGCGCCGGCCGCGATCATTCGCTGGATGGCAACTTCGTGAGACTCCTTCGAAATCCCGCCCGACGCGTCGGTGATCACGGTCACGTCCCAGCCTTCGCCGGCGGCTTGGATGACTGGCATTGCGACGCAGACCTCGGTCCACAGGCCGGCGATGATCAGCTGCTTGCGACCGGTCGCCTTGACGACCTTCACCACATTCTCGTCCTGCCAGGTGTTCACCCAGGTGCGATCGATGACTTCCTGGTTCGGAAATACGTCGGTGATCTGCTTAAAGAGAAGTCCACCGCGCGCCGCGATCACGCTGGTGAGAATGGTCGGAACATTGAAGGCTTTTGCTAGCTTCGCCAGCGCGGTCGTGTTGTTGACCACAGCTTGCGGATCGTGGCTGTTCAAATTCGCGAGCTGGTAAGGCTGGTGGTCGATCAAGACGAGTACCGAGTCTTCGGGACGAAGAAGCGAAGCAAGGCCGTTACGAAAGGTCATCGATTCATCCTCTGCTGCCGGTGAGGTTGCTGCGGGAGACATGCGCCGGCTGTGGCGCTGCCGAGAAGACCGGCATTTGTCATTCCTATTCGTGATACGGTAGTGCGCCTAAGTGCTACGCTGTGTCGCGAAATGGGGAACGCCGAATTGGACGTCGAAGACCTCATGACATTCGTCGAAGTTGCTGATGCTGGGGGAGTTTCGGCCGCGGCGCGCCGGCTCGGCGTCTCCAAGTCAATCGTCAGCCGACGGCTGTTCCGACTTGAAGCGGAACTTGGCGTCCAGCTACTTGCACGAACCACCCGTGGCGCCGCTCTCACAGAAGCCGGGGGCACATTCCGAGACCATGCCGCTAGAGTCAGCGCCGAGATCGACGCGGCCAGGGAAGCAATCCTGCCCGCGGGCGACCTTCGTGGCCGCCTGCGAATTGCTGTACCACTGACTTTCGGTCCGACCCACTTCGCTCACGTGCTTGCGGACATGGCGCGACGCCACCCGCAGCTACACATCCATACCCTCTACAGTGATCGCTTCGTCGATCTCATCGCAGAGGGTTTTGATTGTGCGATCCGGGTTGGCTATCTTCCGGACTCCGACCTGATCGCAAGACGCGTCGGGCCGATCTATGGGAAGCTAGTCGCGAGCCCGGACTACATCAAAGTGCACGGTTCGCCAGAGACACCGGACGAGATCGTTGCCCATCAGGCCCTCATGCAGGGTACCGAAACGTGGCAGTTTATAGATGGCGATAAGATCCTCACGGTTCGTCCGCAGGGGCGCTTCAAGGCCGACAATGGCGCAGCGCTCGTTGCGGCCGCAGCAGCAGGCGTCGGCATCGCTTGGCTCCCCGACGGCATTATCCGTGAATATTTGGCCTCTGGCGCGCTTGTGCCGGTCATGACGCGGTATCCACCGCCTCCGGCGGGCGTGTACGTCATCCGCCCGCCAGGTCAGCATCCCACACGGAAGGTGCAGGTCCTCACCGAGTTGCTGCTCGAGTGTTTCGAAGAAGATCCGCGCCGTCCGTGAGCTGCCCCTGTCCGAGAGATCGATCGACTATGATAGTTGGATCGCGAAAGAGACATGAGGGCATGATGCGCAGAGTTCAAGAATGTTGCGCTGCATCGCGGAGCAACAGACGACTTGAGATATGCTGATGGATCGTGAAGCCTTAGAGTGGTGGATGCCCCTTCGGCCAATTCATCAAGATGGCAGCGGACGAGCGTAGTCTGGGCCTCCGATTTCAAATCAGCCTAGACATCGTGGTGATTGCAGCATGGTTGTCACAGGTGAGCGGCGCGGCTTGACGCCCGAGGAAGCCATCGATCGGCTGGAGCGGGATCATGCCGCGGCGTGCAGTGCGCTGCGCGACGCACTGGCGCGCTACGCGACGGCCGGTGTCGTCCCGACCCCGGATGAGCGCGTTCGCTTCCGCTATCCGGAGCTGCGCGTGAACTGGCAAGCTGGCGAGCCCGTTCCCTTCACGCGCCGGGCTTGGGCCAAATTCCAGACGCCCGGCCTCTACACCACGAGCGTGACACAGCCCGCCTTCTTCCGCAGCTATCTGCTCGAGCAACTGCGGCCGCTCGTTGACGAGTTCCGCGCCGAGATTGATGTGGGTGTAAGCGATCAGGAGATCCCCTATCCCTTCGTGACCGAAGCTGGCGATGAGTTCGTCCACGGCAGCTTGTCGGTCGCGGAACTCGCGCGGCATTTTCCGACGCCGCTGCTCTCGAACGTCGGCGACGAGATTGCCGATGGGCTGTGGCGGTTTGAGCCGGGGCGTCCGCGCCCCCTCGCGCTCTTCGACGCCGTGCGCGTCGATTTCTCATTGCGCCGTCTCGCGCACTATACCGGCGTCGACTGGCGCACGATCCAGCCTTGGATCCTCTTCACCAACTACCAGCGCTACGTCGACCAGTTCGTGGATTGGAGTCTCGGAGAGCTGCGCCGGCCAGACAGCCCCTACGCGGAGCTTGCCCTACCGGGCGGAAGCATCGTTCGTCGCGGCGTAGACCGAGACGCATCCATTGCACTGGCCGCGGCTGCGCCCTGGCACCGCTACCAGATGCCCGCCTACAATCTCGCGCGCGCCGACGGTCAAGGCGGCATCACGCTGATCAACATCGGCGTCGGCCCGTCGAATGCCAAGACAGCCACGGATCATCTCGCGGTGCTGCGGCCACACTGCTGGCTGATGATCGGCCACTGCGGCGGCCTGCGGCAGTCTCAGACGATAGGTGACTACGTGCTCGCGCACGGTTACCTGCGGCGTGACCGCATTCTCGATGATCTGGTGCCGCCCGAGATCCCCGTGCCGGCGCTTGCCGAGGTTCAGGTGGCCTTGCAGGAGGCCGCGGAGCAGGTCACAGGCGAGCACGGCGAGGCATTGAAGCGGCGACTGCGAACAGGCACCGTCGTGAGCTACGACGACCGCAACTGGGAGCTGCGCTGGTCGCAGGAGCGGCGCCGCATCAATCTCGGCCGCGCCATCGCCGTCGACATGGAGAGTGCGGCGCTCGCGACTCAGGGCTATCGCCTGCGCGTTCCTTATGGAACGCTGCTCTGCGTCTCGGACAAGCCGCTGCACGGCGAGATCAAGCTGCCAGGTGCGGCCACGAGCTTCTATCAGCGCGCGGTTGGCGAGCATCTCAAGATCGGACTTGCGGCGATTGATCTCCTGCGCGGGCAGCTCAGCTCGCTGCACTCGCGCAAGCTACGCAGTTTCGACGAACCACCGTTTCGGTAGCGCTCCGGCGAACGGAGCGTTGACTACGCTGCGGTGAGCGGTGCGCCGTCGCCATTGACCGGGCGACGCAGGCACGCGACGTGATGGCCGGGCGCGACTTCGAGAAGCGGCGGATCGGTCTGCTTGCATTCCGGCAGCGCGAAGGGGCAGCGCGTGTGGAAGCGGCAACCCGACGGCGGGTTCATCGGGCTCGGAACATCCCCCTGCAGGATGATGCGCTCGCGCCGCGCGCCGGTTTCCAGCGAAGGTGCGGCCGCGAGCAGAGCCTCCGTATAGGGGTGCAGCGGCGCGCCGAAGAGATCGGCGTTGTCGGCAAGCTCGACAATGCGGCCGAGATACATGACGGCGACGCGATGGCCGATGTGCTCGACCACGGCGAGATCGTGCGACACGAACAGGTACGCGAGCTCGAACTGCTCCTGCAAGTCGATCAGCAGATTGGGGACCTGTGCCTGCACTGACACGTCGAGTGCCGAGACCGGCTCGTCGGCAATGATCAGGCTCGGGTTCACCGCGAGCGCACGTGCAATGCCGAGGCGCTGGCGCTGCCCACCGGAGAACTCGTGCGGGTACTTTTGCACGGCCTCAGGACGTAGCCCGACGTGCTCGAAAAGCTTTGCTATGCGCTGTTCGAGCTCGGCGCCTCGCGCAATGGCGAAGTTCTCCAGCGGTTCGCCGACGATGTCGCCTGCAGACAGGCGCGGGTTGAGTGAGGAATAGGGGTCCTGGAACACCATCTGCATCTCGCGGCGTTGGGCGCGAAGCGCTTCGCTGTCGAGAGCCGTAATGTCGACGCCGTTGAGCTCGATCGAGCCTGCTGTCGGCTCCTCGAGACGCGTGATGCTGCGCGCGACCGTGGACTTGCCACAGCCCGATTCACCGACGAGGCAGAGCGTCTCGCCGCGCCGGATCTCGAAGGACACGCCGTCGACGGCCTGCACATGAGCCACGACGCGCGAGAGCACGCCGCGATGCACGGGGAAGTGCTTCTTGAGATCCTTCACTCTCAGGACGACTTCTGCGGCACTCATGCTTCGCTACCAACCGGCTCACTCAGGAATTTGGCTTCGACCCGCGCCACTTCCCAGCAGGCGGCGTAGTGGCGCGGGCCGTGCGCTTCGAAGGGCGGCTGCTCAGTCGTGCAGCGTGGAGTAGCAAATCCGCATCGCGGCGCGAAGGCACAGCCGGGAATGGTCTCGCGCAGTGAGGGTACGAGGCCGCTGATCTCCTGCAGTCGGCCGCGTGCGCGTCCGCGTGGCGCCCCGGGCTTCCGACGCGGAATGGAGCCGATCAAGCCGCGCGTATAGGGATGTTTCGGATGGCTCAGCAGCTCAGCGACGGGCGCCTCCTCGACCATGCGCCCCGCGTACATGACGATGACGCGCTGCGCGGTCTCGGCGACGACGCCAAGGTCGTGCGTGATGAGGATGATTGCCGTGCCGAGACGATCTTTCAGCTCGAGCATGAGGTTCAGGATCTGGGCCTGGATGGTGACGTCGAGCGCGGTGGTCGGCTCGTCCGCAACCAGGACCTGCGGATTGCAGGCGAGCGCCATGGCAATCATTACGCGCTGGCGCATGCCGCCCGAGAGCTGATGTGGATATTCGCCGGCGCGGCGCTTGGGATCGGCAATGCGGACGAGGGCCAGCATCTCGATCGCGCGATCCCACGCCGCGCGACGGTCGAGCTTCTGGTGGATCCGAAGCGACTCCGAGATCTGCTCGCCCACGGTCAGCACCGGATTGAGCGAGGTCATGGGCTCCTGGAAGATCATAGAGATGCGATTTCCGCGGATGCGGCGCATCGCGCTCTCGCTTTCGGTTGTCAGCTCCGTGCCGTCGAAGCGGATCGAGCCGCCGACGATCTTGCCGGCCTTCGGGGGAATCAGCCCGAGGATGGAAAGGGCGGTCACGCTCTTGCCGCAGCCGGACTCCCCGACAATGCAGAGCGTCTCGCCGCGCGCGAGGTCGAATGTCACGCCATCGACCGCGCGGACCACGCCATCGCGCGTGTAGAAATGCGTACGCAGGTCTTGCACCGAGAGAATGGTCTCGTCGTTGGATGTGGCGGGTGCCGCGGCCGTTTTAGATGTAGTGGACGTCATCAAGCGGACCTCACATGCGGCGCGAGATGCGTGGGTCGAGCGTATCGCGCAATCCATCGCCGACAAGATTGATTGCCAGCACGGTGATGGCGAGGCAGAGGCCCGGGAAGAAGATGATCCACGGCGCGATCTGGAAGAACGTGCGGCCGAGCGAGATGATGTTACCCCAACTCGGAATTTCGGGCGGCGTGCCGGCGCCGAGGAAGGAGAGAGCCGCCTCCGTGAGGATCGCCGAAGCGCACACATACGTCGCCTGCACGATGAGCGGCGCGACGGTGTTGGGCAGAATGTGGCGCACCATGATCCGCCCGTTGCGCGTGCCGCTCGATATGGCCGCTTCGATGTAGGGCCGCCCGCGCACCGAGAGCACGACGCTGCGCACGAGACGCGCGACGCGCGGGATCTCGGGAATGGATATGGCGATGATGACGATCAAGAGGCTCGCCTTCATCAGCGTGATGAGCGCGATCGCGAGCAGGATCGCGGGGATGGCCATCATGCCGTCCATGAGGCGCATGAGGATGGTATCGACAGTCTTGTAGAAGCCGCAGAGCACGCCGACGACGAGCCCGATGAACGTCGCCAACACGGCGACACAGAGCCCGATGATGAGCGAGATGCGGGTGCCGTAGATGACGCGGCTGTAGACGTCGCGGCCGAACTGGTCCGTGCCGAACCAGAAGGTCTCGGAAGGACGCTTCAAACGATTGGTCGGCTCGAACTGGAGGGGGTCGCCGGCGAGCCATGGTGCCAGGATGGCGATCACGACCAGCGTCAGCAGGATCAACGTGCCACCGACGATCGTCTTGTTGCGCCGTGCCCACGTGAGCGCGCCTTTGCTGGGCGATCGGGCCGTCGCGGCAGTCGGTCCAGCGGTCATCGTTGCCATCGGTGCGGTCCTATTGGCGGATGCGCGGATCGAAGAAGGTGTAGCTGATGTCGATCAGCAGGTTCACCAGCACCTTGGCTCCGGCAAAGAGAATGATGAGGCCCTGGATGATCGGATAATCGCGCTTCAAGATCGCATCCACGGTAAGGCGGCCGAGACCCGGAATATTGAAGACGGTCTCGGTGATGACGACGCCCGAGATGAGAAGCGCGAAGCCGATGCCGATGACGGTTACGATCGGCACGGCAGCATTCTTGAGAGCATGACGCAGCAGCACCGAGGGCGTCGCGACGCCCTTCGCGCGCGCTGTGCGGATGTAGTCCTCCGAGAGCACCTCGAGCATGCTGGCACGCGTGATGCGCGCGATGAGCGCCATGTAGGTCATGCCGAGCGCGAATGCGGGGAGCGCGATCGAGCGTAGCGTGCCCTCGATACCGCCCGACAATGGCCGGTATCCCTGCACGGGTAGCCATCGGAGCTGGATGGCAAAGACGTAGATGAGCAGGTAGCCGACGAGGAATACCGGCACGGCAAAGCCGAGAACTGAGAAGCCCATGACCAACCGGTCGACGCTCGTGTCCGCCTTCCATGCCGCGACGACGCCCATGGGAATGGCAAAGGCGACAGCGACAGTGAGCGTCGCGATCGCCAGCACGAGCGTGGGTTCGAGGCGTTGCATCACGAGCGTCATGACCGGCATGTTCGAGAAGATCGACGTGCCGAGATCGCCACGGAGCAGGTTCATAATGTAGACGCCGAACTGCTCCCAGAGCGGCCTGTCGAGGCCGAGCTTGCGGCGCACGCCCTCGATCTCGGCCGGTGTCGCATCGTCGCCGGCGATGACGGCGGCGGGGTCGCCCGGTGTCAGGTGCAGCAGGAAGAACACGAAGAGTGCTACGACGACCATGACGGGGATCGTCGCAATGAGGCGGCGCAGGATATAGGCTGTCATTGTCCCGCTCCGATCGGCCGAAGCGTCATGATCGCTCTCGGGTGGTTAGTTGGAAAAAGCCTGTTCGGCGCCGTCTTGAGGTTGGACGGCGCCGAACCATGATCACGAGAAGGACCGACGTCACTTCTTCTCGATGTTCCACATGGGCGGCACTGACGGCACCGAAATCACCCCGGAAATCCGGTCGGAGCGATAGGCGACTGGATTGCGCCACTGTGCGAACGAGACATAGGGCACGAGCTCGTACGCCATCTTCGAAATCTCAGCGGCGATCTTCTTGCGCGACTCCAAGTCCGTCGCGAAGGCCCATTTTCCGCGCACTTCCTCGTACTTGGCATCACAGGGCCAACCGAACCAGGCTTTCTCGCAGGCCATGCTGATGCCCACATGCGTCACGGGGGACGACGAACTCATCACGGTGGTGCCAGTAATGAAGATATTCCATCCGCCCTGCGCGGGCGGCTCCTTCTTGGCACGACGCGAGACGACCGTGCCCCAGTCCATGGCCTGCACATCGAGATTGAGGCCAGCCTTGCGCATCTGCTGCACGAGAACCAGAGTCGCTGGATTGATGTACTGGTGGTCAGTCGCGTGCAGGATCGTGATTGGCTCGCCATTGTAGCCGGCCTCCTTGAAGAGGGCAGCGGCCTTCTTGTAGTCCTTCGGCCCCTTGTAGACCTCGCTGCCGACGTCCGTCTCCATCGCGACGTCACAACCGAAGTAGGAGAAGCACAGCCGCTGCAGCTTAGGATCGGCAGCGATCGTGTTCAGATAGTCGGCATTGTTGACGATGTGGAGCATAGCCTGCCGCGCCTTCACATTGTTGAAGGGCGGATGCAAGTGGTTGAACTGGACCAGGCCCATGGTGCCCATGGCAGCATGAGACTCGAGCTTGATGTCGGGATTGGATTCGAGGATCGGGATGAAGTCGGGTTGCGGATTCTCGAGGTAGTCGATCTCGCCCGCGACGAGCGCCGCCTGAGCGGTCTGAGGATCAGGAAGCCAGATGAATTCGACGCGGTCCACCTTCACGACCTTGCCGCCGGCGTGGCCGGAGGCCGGCTCTTTGCGCGGGACATAGCCTTTGAACTTCTCGTAGACGGTCTTGCTGCCCGGCACCCATTCGTCGCGCTTGAATGAGAATGGGCCTGAGCCGACCACTTCCGTGATCTGCTGGAATGGATCGGTCAGCGCTTCCTTCTCGCGCATGATGAAGGGAATGCTTGTCCCGGACTTGGCAAGCGTATCAATGACGAGACCGTAGGGCTCCTTGAGGGTCCACACGAACGTCTTGTCATCCTTGGCTTCCAAGGAGACGGTGTAGCCGAAGAGCTGCTTGCCTGCACTGTCGCGCTGGCCCCATCGCTTCATGGAGGCAACGACGTCCTTGGTCGTCACCGGCGAGCCGTCGTGGAACGTGAGCCCGTCGCGCAACGTGAACGTATAGACCTTGCGATCGTCGCTGACGGTCCACCGATCGACCATCTGCGGCTGCGGTTTCAGGTCGGTGTCGTTCGAGAAGAGCGTATCGTAGATCATCATGCCGTGGATGCCGGCGATGGTCTGCGTGGTCCAGAAGGGATCGAGCGTGCGGACATCCGCGTGCATAGTGACACGCAGGACTTTTGGCTGCTGCGCTACGCTCGGAGAAACGGTCAGCAGGGCCGCAGCGGCAGCGAGCCCCAGCTTCAGGATCGAACTTCGAATACGCATAACCCCTCCTTGCATGTGCGGACTGATCGATGACGGCTAGTAGATGAGGCCCGGTCTCGTTTCTTCGTCGAGCGGCCAGATCGGACGGTTGACCTTCTTGTAGTCGATCTTGCGGTAGTCGCGGCTCAGCGGCGCGTCGCTGTCGATATAGAGCACGCGCTTTGCGATCGGGCCGAAGCCCGCCATGAAATGGTTGGTCGATTTGACCACGAGGATGCTCTTCGCGAGCGCATCGATTCCGACATTGGTAAAGAGCTGCGGTACGAAGGCCTGCGTCCGCTTGGTGATAAGCACGACGTCCACGCCGCCGATGCGGATGCCGGCGCAGTCTCCTACAGGCACGCTCGTCGGACCGAAGTTTTGCCAGGCGTCGCGCGCGAGCCCGATGACCTCGACCATGGCGTCGACGGGTGTGCCGGACTGCGAGCCGGTCTTGCCGCCGAAGCGGAGCGGGAACTGAGCGCCGACGCCGGCATCGAAGCAGAGGCGGACCGCAACCGGATCCCAGATCGGACCGATGGCTGCGTTCTGGGCATTGCGCGCGATCAGCTCGCGCAGGATGGTCGTGTTGTCGGAAGGCGCACCGCCGCCTGCGTTGTCCGTAGGCTCGGCGACAACGACCGGACCTTCATTCGACGCCAAGGCAAGGCTGATGCCGCCGGCAACATCGAAGAACTGGGGCGGCGTCTTCCCGCGCATGCCGACGAATTCAGCGCCGAGCTTTGTCGCGAGCGTGTCGGCTTTTGCCTTGTCGCCATCTGTGATGACCAGCACGCGGCCAGATAGCTCGGGCACGTCGCCGTAGGGGAAGCAGTGGGCAACGGAGATGGACAGCACGCCGTCGCGGCCTTCCATGGCCTTGATGCGGTCGACGAAGCCGCGCATCAGCGGAAGCGTCGTCGGATAGCTCGAGATCTGGCGGCAGTCGTAGAGCGACATGACCGGCTTGATCTCGCCGCGAATGGTCTTGAGCGTCAGGTCGAGCACCTCTTCGGCGCGGTCGACGACGTCGGTATGCGGGAACTCCTTGTAGAGGACGATGATGTCGGCGATCCCGACGCGCTTGAGTGTGAGATGGCAGTGCGGGTCGAGCTCGACGCCGATGATGCACTTCGGCCCGACGATGGCGCGCGTGCGCTCGATGATATCGCCTTCGACGTCGTCATAGCCGTACGCGACCATGGCGCCGTGCAGACCGAGCAGAACGCCGTCCAGCGGCAAGGCGGCCTGCATCTGCGCGAGGATCTCGTCGCGCATGGCCTCGTAGTCCTGCCGGTTGGTCGTGCCCGCCGGGCTCGCGGCGAAGCAGCTTCCCTCGATAAGCGTGAAGCCATCGGTCGAGGCGCGCCGGCGCGCCACAAAAAGCGGCGCCGTGCACATTCTCGGGGCATCGGTCGGGTGTTCGCCGGGGCGCAGGAAAACGGTTTCGCGGTAGGAGGCGAGGCTCGTCGGCAGAGGTGAGAAAGTATTGGTCTCTGTCGCCAAAGTGGCGGCAAACAGGCGCATTCAGGTCGCTCCTGGCCTCAGCGGTCGGGACATCCTCAGCAGTACGATGATGGCATGTCCACTTGCCCGCCGCCAGGATTTCTCCGGCCGCCTTCGCAGGTTTCGTGCCAGAGGAGTCGAGCGCGGATAGCGCTGCCTCCGGCCGAGGGTTTCCGACGAGCTTGGCCGGGCCTCAAACTTCCCGTGAACCTTTTCCCTGTGCACGACGACGAAGGGTTGGAACCGCGGGATGGTCTCGCCGTTCCACTCTCAAATCGAGGGGTTCTCTAAGTCAGAGGGTAAGGTCATGCGTGACTTCTTAGCGCCGATGCTGCTGTTCGTCGGATCACATGCGGCGATCCTGTTCGTGGCCATCCAGATGTATGCGGCGGGGCCATAGTGCAGGTGGCGAACCGACCGTTCAGGCGATCAGGTCGCGATACTCCGGATGGTTGCCGACGAACTCCCTGACGAACCAGCAACGAGGCACGATTTTGAGATTGCGCCGGCGGACCTCTTCAAGGACGCCGTGCACGAGCTTGTCGCCGATCCCCTGACCGCGTAGCGCCGGGGGAACCTCGGTGTGGAAGATGGTCAGGACATTGCCCTCGCGGCGGTATTCCGCAACCGCGAGGCCAGCGGGCGTCTCGAGCTCGAAGCGCTGCTGCTCGGGATTGCCCCGGATCAGGCTGCCCGTCATGTCTTCAGTGCTCATGATATTGCAGGCTCCTTGAGGCCATGGCTACGGCGTGCACGGAGGCTAACTCCGTCGGGTGCCTGGCGGAATAGCCGCGCCTGATCAAGGTGTTGATGCCCCTTCCATCGAAACGGAAATATGGGAGCGGCGGCGGGATTCGACCAGCGGCAGGCAATTGGCTCTAGACTGATTATACAGCTCGTGCGCACGTAGCGGCACCCCACCTCGACGAGGCCATCGGTTAACTCGAACCATTGCATCAGCATGAGCATCGATCTCCAGCGCGTGCGCGCCGACACCATCGGCATCAATAATCGCCTTCATCTCAACAACGCCGGTGCCGCGCTGATGCCGACGCCGGTCCTCGAAGCGATGACGGGCTACCTTCGCCGGGAAGCGGAGATCGGCGGCTACGAGGCGGCTATCGAGCAGGCTGAACGGCTCGATGGGGTGTACGGGAGCGTCGCGCGGCTCCTTGGGGCAGCGCCCGATGAGATCGCGATCATGGAGAATGCCACGGTCGCGTGGCAGATGGCCTTCTACGCCCTCGCCTTCCAACCGGGTGACCGCATCCTGACTGCACAGGCGGAGTATGCGGCGAACTACGTCGCCTTCCTGCAGGTCGCGAAGCGCACCGGGGCCGTGATCGAGGTCGTCCCGAACGATGAGAGCGGTGCGCTCTCCGCCGAGGCGCTGGAGCGCATGATCGACGAGCGCGTGCGCCTCATTGCCATCACCTGGGTTCCGACCAACGGTGGTCTCGTCAATCCTGCCGCCGCCGCCGGGAAGATCGCGCGGGAGCACGGCATTCCCTATCTGCTCGATGCCTGTCAGGCCGTCGGGCAGATGCCGGTCGATGTCGCCAAACTCGGCTGCGACATGCTCTCGGCGACGGGACGCAAGTTCCTGCGCGGTCCGCGCGGCACGGGCTTCCTGTATGTGCGCCGCGAGCTGATGTTGCGCCTCGAGCCGCCGCTGATCGATCATTTCGCGGCTAAATGGGTGACGCCAGATCGCTATGAGCTGCGTTCCGATGCCCGGCGCTTCGAGACTTGGGAGAACAACTACGCTGCCCGTCTCGGGCTCGGCGTTGCCATCGACTATGCGCTTTCGATTGGCATGGCGCCGATCATGGTGCGTTGCCGCCTGCTTGCGGACCTCCTGCGCACCGAGCTTTTGCGTATACCGGGCGTCGTCATCCACGATCTCGGGGTCGACCGGGCGGCCATCGTCACGTTCAGCGTCGCGGGCGTCGATGCGGAGGAGGTGCTCGCACGCATGAGCGCCGAGGGCATCAACGTGTCCACCTCGAAGCCATCGAGCACGCTGCTCGATGCCAGAGCGCGGTCGCTGCCCTCGATCGTGCGTGCCTCGCCGCACTACTATAATTCGGAGGAGGAAGTCCTGAGGTTCGCCCGCGCCATTGCGCGCCTCGCCGGCAATTTGCGGTAGCAGAGTCGAGGCAGCGTCCGGGAGGGCAAGGGACGGCTTCCCGATATCCCTTGATCAAACTCCGCCCAGTAGCTACGCCAGAGCGAGACAAGGGCTTGATATTTCAGGTCCGTGGCCGCGGCCCGACGAGGCGGTGAACTTTCCATGCATCAAGCGCCTGATCGCGAAGACGAGATGTTGGCACCCCTTGCCGCGGCGGCGACGGCCGCGCAGCGCGAGGAGATCTCCTTCCGCGACAACGTCGCACGCGAGATCGAGAAGCGTGAGCGGGCGCGCCAGTACGCCTTCCGGCGCCTCTCGCTCGCGGAGCTCATGTTGACGGCAGCCCACCGCTCGCAAAGCGAGGAGACCGCCGTGGCAGCGCAGACCGCCGCGCTGCGGAGCGAATTCGGCTGGCACGGCGAGAGCGAGCAGAACAAGCGGATCTTCGGCGCCTGGCGGCCCGTAGCGCTCGCGGTCTGGGAGGTGGCGCGGCCGCTTCCCGAGGAGACCGAAGCCACCGACCCCGGACCGCCGCCGGATCTTGCGGCCGCGCTTGCCGAATTCGAGCGCTGGTACGAGGCCGAGTTCGGCACGAACTATCTCGCCATTCTCGATCAGGAGAAGCAGGAGTATCCCGTTGTCGAGTTCTAAGGCGCCCGATGGCAAGGGAGGCGAGTTCGAGCGCTGGATCGTCGAGCAATACGCCGCGACGAACGGCTTCACGGCGCTCATTCTTCTGCTCACGCTTGGTGGTGACAAGGTCGAGCTGATCTCCTGCTCGTACGTCCATGTCATCGGCGACGAAGTCCGCTGGAAGGACATCAAAACCATGCTGGATGCATCCCGACGCAAATGGGATGCTTTCGCGATCTTTCCCGAATCGCCGCCGGGGGGCGGGCCGCTGATCGACCTCGTGGCCAAGGCGCGGCTGCAGGAGCGCATCGACGAGGTGACGGTCAATCGCATGGTCCTCAACGATGCCGGCTTCTTCGACACACGCGGCCGGCACATCCGCATTGACCCCGTCGGGCTGCACTGATGCAAACCCCTGCCGCGTCGACTCATATCGTCCTGATCGGCGGCGGCCACTCGCATGTGATCGCTCTAAAATCCTTCGGCATGAAGCCCGAGCCAGGTGTCGTGCTGACTGTGATCACGAAGGAAATAGAGGCGCCCTACTCGGGAATGCTGCCGGGGTTTGTCGCGGGCCACTACACGTACGATCAGTGCCACATCGACGTCGTCCGGCTTGCTGCCTGGGCTGGCGCACGCCTGATCCAGGGTACGGTTACGGGCATCGATCGCGCGTCACGCCGGGTCGAGATCGAGGGGCGTCCGCCGCTCGCCTATGACCTGCTCTCGATCAACGTAGGCATCACGCCGCTGCTCGAAGGCATTGAAGGCGGTACCCCGCACGGACTTGCCGTAAAACCTGTCTCGACATTCGCGGCGCGCTGGCAAGCCCTCGAGCGGGCAGCGCTGGAGGCGCGCGGTCCGCGGCGCATTGCGGTCGTTGGCGCGGGCGCGGCGGGGTTCGAGCTGGTTTTGGCCATACGCCATCATCTGAGAGAGCGTGCACCATCCGCAGGCATTGCCCCCGATGCCTTCAGCTTCACGCTGATTGGCTCTGAGTTGTTGCCGAGCCACAATTCGCGTGCTCGCGCCCTCGCGCGGCGCGAGATCAACGACCAAGGCGTGACTCTGATCGAGGGCGAGAAGGTCGTGCGCGTCGCGCCGGGCGAAGTGCATCTAGCAAGCGGGCAGGTGATCGCCGCGGATGCAACTCTTCTGGCAACGCATGCAGGACCCGCGGAATGGTTCAAGGCGTCGGGTCTGCCGTGCGACGATGAAGGGTTCATTGCGGTACGGCCGACACTGCAACTTCTCGATGACGACGACGTCTTTGCTGTCGGCGACTGCGCCTCGGTCATCGAGCATCCGCGCGAGAAGGCGGGCGTCTTCGCAGTTCGCCAGGGCCCTGCGCTGACCGAGAACCTGCGTCTCCGCGCGCGCGGCATGGCGGCAAAGCCGTTCACGCCGCAAACTGATTTCCTGACGCTGCTTTCGACGGGACGCCGGCACGCCATTGCCGCACGCAATGGTCTCGCTTTCTCCGGCGATCTGCTCTGGCGCTGGAAGGACCGCATCGACCGCGCCTTCATGGACAAGTTCAATGTGCTGCCAACGATGGCGGGCGCAGGGAGCGCAAGCGAGGAGGAAATGCGCTGCGCCGGCTGTGCGGCCAAGATCGGGCCGGTGACGCTTGCGACGGCCCTCGATCGGCTGGGCGGAGGCAACGCGCGTCCGCGCGACGATGCTGCGGTGATCGACGAGGGCGGCGCGGAGCTGCGCGTCGAAACGGTCGACTTCTTCCGCGCCTTCTGGCCCGAGCCTTATGTCTTCGGCGAGATCGCCGCCAATCATGCAATGAACGACATCTTTGCCATGGGGGCTCAGCCGACGCACGCGCTCGCCAATGTCGTGCTGCCCTACGCCAAGCCGCAGCGCGTGGGCGAGGATCTCTTCCAGCTTCTGGCTGGCGCAAGGGCGGCCTTCGATCGCGAGGGCGTCGAGGTCGTCGGCGGGCACTCGAGCGAGGGGCAGGAGATGTCGGCGGGCTTCTTCGTCTCGGGCAAGGTCCGCCGCGATGCGGTGCTCGGCAAAGGTGGCCTTCGGCCCGGCGACCGCCTGATCCTGACGCGACCGCTCGGCACCGGCATCCTCTTCGCCGCGCTCATGCGCGGACGTGCAAGGGCGACGGCAATTGCGGCGGCGCTGGAGAGTATGCGCCAATCGAGCGGGGGCATTGCGCGGGTGATGCGAACGCACGCGCCGAGTGCCGCGACGGATGTGACGGGCTTCGGGCTCGCCGGGCATCTTCTGGAAATGCTGAAGGCGGGAGGCGTTACGGCCGAGCTGGATCTCGCGCGCCTTCCTTTCTACGCCTCGGTTCTGGAGCTGGTGCGCGGCGGCCTCGCGTCCAGCCTGTTGCCCGAGAACAGCCGACTGTCAGCGGCACTGGTGGGCGAAAGTGCTCGCGAAGCTGCCGTGCAGGCGATCCTCTTCGATCCGCAGACGGCAGGAGGTTTCCTGTTCGGCGTCGCGGCAGCGGATGCCGAACGCTGCATCGAGGCCCTGCGTCAGGCCGGAGCGCCCCAAGCCACCATCATCGGTACGGTGCTTGGCCCGCACGAGGGCAGTCAGCCACCCCTGCGCCTCGTCGGTCCGCTGCCCTGACAGCCGGCCTCGCGGCACCCGGCACTCATACGCGGGTATGAGCGCGGCAAACTCCAACGCTAATTGAATGAACCGCCGTTGAATATCGGGCGGGATCGTTTCGTCGCATCTTCTGGTCATCGGCGCTGACTAAGCCCGAAACGATCCGAAGGCAAGCGACCGGGGCGCGGATTGTCAAACCAAGCGGTCACAACCAAAGGAATGGAGAAAACCAATGAAGACGATCATGAGCACCCTGATTGCCCTCGGCGTTCTTGCAGGTTCGGCCAACGCATTTGACCCCTTCAACGATCCGCGCCAGGCCCTGCCGCGGTCCTCGAGCTATGAGCAGGCTCTACCGCGCACGAGCAATGACGACTATCGCCAGGCCCTGCCGCGGACGAGCAACGACGACTTCCGCGACGCTCTTCCCCTGACCGACACCTTCCCAGACCTCGTGACCGCGACGCCCTGATCCGGCGCCCACATGAGTGAGAAAGCCACGGCGGTCCGGAGCTGGCTCCGGACCGCCCGCCTTTATTGGCCCGGACGGTCGGCCAGCTGGGTCGCCCGCTGAAAAGCGTAACCATGGGCATCGGATCATCTGTACGGGTGACAGTTTTATGATAGTTTTGTGACAAATAAGTACTTGGCGCCTGGAGGGAACACGTGGGCCGCATCGACGCCGTGTCGGTCATCGTGCAATGACCGATTCATCAGGCTCCGCCTCGTTCCCGCATGATTTCCGCCGTCGTTGGCGGCCCTATGCTTCCCGCACATTGAGCCCGGGGACGAGCTACGCGCTCAGCGGCATTCTTGCGCTCGCGCTCACCTGGTGGCTGCAGTGGACCGAAGGCCCGCCATCGACGGTCCTGCTCGCGATTCTGGTGTGCGCGACGACCGGCGCGCTGATCGTGCTGCTGACGCGACGTCTGCTCCTTGCTGTCGTCATCGTGGTGGCGCAAGTCGTGCTGATCACCGCCATCTCGACCGCGAAGCACAAGTACATGAACATGGTGCTGCACGCCTACGACATCGCCTACTATCTGATGTCGAGCACCAACCTCGGCTTTCTCATCACGAACTACGGCTGGTCCATTCTGCCTGCGCTGTTCGCCGTCGCGACCGCGGTGCTTGTCGCGATCATCGTGTGGCGGATCGACCCGGTGCGCGTGAAGCGTCCCGTCACCGCCGCTCTTCTCGTAGTGTTTGTTGCGGGTGCCGTCGCGGCGGGGCAATCGGTCGGCGAGCGGCGCCATATGCAGTTTGAGTACAGCGGCATGTACGTCTCGTCCTTCTATCGCTCGTTTGCCGAGACGATCGAGACGCTGATGCGCGGCCAGCTGATGGAGGCGGCAGCTGCCTCGTCGCGGACGCCGCGACTCGCACCCAAGGTGAGCTGCACGCCGGTGCACGAGCCGCCCCACATCATTCTCATCCATCATGAATCCGCGGTTCAACCCTCGCTATTTCCGACCCTGCAATACGATCGCAGGGTCGATGACTTTTTCCGTTCGTACGACGGCCATTCGTATCGCCTCAGAACCGAAACTTACGGCGGCGCTTCCGTGCTCACCGAATTCTCGGTCATGACGGGGCTCTCGACCTACTCGTTCGGCGGCATGAGGTTGTTCGTGCAGCGTCTCATGACCGGCAAGATCAGCGAGACACTGCCGAACATTCTGACGAAGTGCGGCTATCGGAACGTCATGTTCTATCCGATGACGCGCTCGTTCACGGGCGCTGAACGCTTCTTCAAGAGTGTCGGCATCACGGACCTGCGCGACGCCAAGGATCAGGGTGCCGCGCGGGAGAACGAGCGCGACCGCTTCTACTACGACAACGCGCTCGAAGAGATGGGCCGGCACTTTGCAACCGCGAACGCGCCGCTCTTTACGTTCGTCGAGACTATGGCCGGCCATTGGCCCTATGACGAGGTCTACGAACCGCACCTGGATGTGCCGGGGGGCGGACCAGGCACACATCCGGAAATGAACGAGGTCCTACGCCGCCTGTGGCTCTCAAGGCTCGACTACCAGCATCTTGTGGGTGAGCTCGAGCGGCGCTTCCCGAAACAACGCTTCCTCATCGTGCGCTACGGCGACCATCACCCCATGGCGACGCGGATGCTGCTCGGCTACAACGAGGGCACAGAAGCCGAGGACGTCCTCCTCAAGCGCGGCTCGATTGGCTTTCAGACGTTCTTCACGATCAATGGCATCGGCTTCAAGCCGGAGTTCTCGAGCCCTGACATTCTCGACGTGCCCTATCTCGGCACGGTTCTGCTCGAAGCGGCTGGCCTTCCGCTCTCCGACGCCCATGTCGGTCGTAAGAGGCTCAAGCAGCTTTGCGATGGGCTGTGGTTCGATTGCCCGAAGCGCGAGGATCTCCTGAGCTTCCATCGCCAGCTTCTCGACGACGGCATCGTGAGCGCGCGCTAAGAGCTGTCCGTGCTGCGGAGCACAACGGGCGGGACGCTCTCTGGGTTATGCAGAGCAGCGGCGCTCCGCAAATGATGATCTGTTCAACGCGCGGGGAATGCGGTTAACTGCTCAAACCGGCCCCATGGCCGGTCGAGCGGTGACATCGCCCCACCCGCCGCGCGAAGCAGCATGCAAACCGCGGGCACGCCGAGGAGTCGAACCAACCGAACCCGGCAGCGGCAATAGAGCCGCAGGAAACGCCATGTACGGCCGTCGATCGATGCCGCCAGCAAGCCATCCCCCTGTCATCACAGCGGGATGCGATCGTGCGCGCCTCACCCATGGCGAACCCATAGGGAGGATTGCGATATGTCCAGGAAGAGGATCTCTCGTCGCCGATTCATAGCGGGCACGGCCGCTACTGCAGCGGCAATTTCTGCGCCTCACGTCAGTACATCCTATGCAGCCGGCAAGCTTACGCTCGGCATGTGGGACCATTGGGTGCCCGGCGGCAACAAGTTCATGGACGAGATCGCCCAGGAGTGGGCGAAGAAGGAAAAGGTCGATCTCCAGATCGATTACCTCAGCACCCAGGGCAACAAACTGCTGCTGACGATCGCAGCCGAGGCTCAGGCGCGCGCCGGCCATGACATCATGGACTTTTCGGCCTGGGAACCAGCGCAGTATACGCGCCTGCTGGAGCCCGTCGGCGATGTGATGAAGGAGATTCTGGCCACCAACGGCCCGATCTCCGAGGCGATGACTTACATCGGCACCGCGAGCGGCACCTGGAATGTCGTGCCGTCGACCCGCGGCTCGCTGATCCTGCCGCCCTGCACGCGCATCGACCTGATGAAGGAGCACGCCGGCATCGACGTCCAGGCCATGTATCCGGCCGGCAAGGATCCGACAAAGGACGCGGACAACTGGACGTGGGATGCGTTCCTCGTGGCGGCTGAGAAGTGCCACAAGGCAGGCCACTCGTTCGGGTTGCCGCTTGGCGCCACGACCGACAGTCTCGACTGGGTCGGCTCGTTGTTCTCGGCATTCGGTGCGGCGTTGGTCGATGCCAAGGGGAACATCACGGTCCAGTCGGACGAAGTGCGCCAGGTGCTCGACTACGCCAAGCGGCTCTATGCCTTCCTTCCGCCCGACGTCGCGTCATGGGACAACGCGTCGAACAACAAGTGGCTGATCTCCGGCAAGGGGGCGCTGATCTTCAACCCGCCGAGCACGTGGGCCGTGGCGAAGCGCGATGCGCCGCAAGTCGCAGAGAAGCTTTGGACACACGCGATGCCGAAGGGCCCGAAGGGTCGTTTCGCGCCGTTGCTGCCGCGCTATCAGGGCTTGTGGAATTTCTCGAAGAACAAGTCGGCTGCAAAGAGCCTGCTGGTTCACATGCACAAGCCAGAATCGATCAAGCGGCTCGTGGCCGGGGCAGAGGGCTACGACATTCCGCCCTATCAGAAGCTGCTCGACTACAAGGTCTGGGACATACAGGGCCCGCCGCCGGGCACCCTGTCGCACTACCCCAACCGAGGCGACCAGCGTAACGCCCTGCCGTGCTCGCCGGCGCCGCCGCAGATCGCCTCGCAGCTCTACACGCACGCCGTTATGCCAAAGATGATTGTACGGATGGGGCGCGGCGAGAGCATCGACAAAACGCTGGCCTGGGCGGCCTCGGAAATCGAAGGCTACGCGCGGCAGTAGCTCGGAAAATGTACAAATTTTAGGTGGCGCCGTGCCGTGGGCCGTGCCTAATATGTCAAGCGGAATTCGGCACGTCGCCGCCAAAGAAGCGACGTCTGACAATGAAAACCCAAAGGAGGAAACTGCCTATGATCAAGAAGACCATCAGTCGTCGGCGCTTTGTTGCGACAGGCGCTGCGGCTGCGGCTGGCGTCGTGGCCGCTCCGTACGTGAGCACGGCACAGAGCGCCGGCACGCTCACACTCGGTTTGTGGGACCATTGGGTGCCCGGCGCCAACAAGGTCACCGAGGAGATCATCAAGGCCTGGGGCGAGAAGGAGAAGGTCAACGTCCAGGTCGACTTCGTGACCTCTCAGGGCAACAAGATCCTTCTGATGCTCGCCGCCGAATCGCAGGCGCGATCGGGCCACGACATCATTGCGCTGCCAACCTGGCAGCCGGCGCGCCATGCCAACAATCTGGAGCCTGTTGACGACATTCTTGCCGATCTCATCAAGCAGAATGGCGCGGTCAACGCGACGGTCGAGTACCTCGGCAAGATCAAAGGCAAGTGGGCTGCGGTGCCGGCCACGGTCGGCAGCCAGATGAAAGGCCCGGCGTCGCGCATCGATCTGATGAAAAAGCTAGCGGACGTCGATATCCTCGCCATGTATCCGGCCGGAGCCGAGCCGAAGGCCGACGGCTGGACGATGGACGCGTTCCTGAAGGCGGCCCAGGCGTGCAACAAGGCAGGCCACGCCTTCGGCATCGGTCTCGGCACGACTTCGGATTCCGTCGATACGGCCGGCGCGATCTTCAATGCGTTTGGCGCCGTCCTCGTCGATCAGAAGGAAAATATCACGGCAAAGAGCGAGAAAGTTCGCGCTGCGCTCGACTACGCGACGCGGCTCGCGAAGGAGTACCCGCCCGACTCGCCGTCGTGGGACGACGCATCGAACAACAAGTGGCTGGTCTCGGGCCGCGGGGCCATGATCATGAACCCGCCGTCGGCCTGGGCCGTTGCGGTTCGCGATGCGCCGCAGATCGCCGAGCAGATCTGGCACCATGGCATGCCGTCCGGACCGAATGGCCGTCATGCGCCGTTCCTGCCGTACTTCTGGGGCATCTGGAATTTCGGCAAGAACAAGTCGGCAGCCAAGTCGTTGCTGCGTCATATGTCGACGCGCGATTCTGCTGAGAAAATGGTCGAGGCGAGCAAGGGCTACGATATTCCCGCCTTCGCCAAGTTCACCGACTTCAAGACCTGGGCGGAGATTGGACCGCCGAAGGGCACGATGTACCACTACCCGAACCCGCACAACCATCAGATCCTGTCGATCGCCGCGGCGCCGAGTCCTCATCGCATCGCCGAGCAGATCTATACGCAGGGCCTCATGACCAAGATGATCGTGCGCCACATGCGCGGTGACTCGATGGAGAGCGTGCTCTCCTGGACCGAGAGCGAGCTCGAAGGCTTCATGCGCACCTGATCTCCCAGGCTGCGTGTCATCATCTGCCGTGCAAGCGGCGGATGGTGACGCGGGCCTGAATGATCATGGGTTTCATGCCGCTGAAAGCGGCTTGGAGTGAATGCCGAGGCGGCGCATCGAAATGCGCCGTCGCAGCGGGCCAGCGGTCGCCAAGGCCGCCTGAACTTCTCGTGAGGCTGAGGCATGGTTGATGCAACAATGAAGCCGGATGCGGCGGTGGCTGGTCGCGCACGCCCCAGCTCGCTCCAGCGCACGTTCCAGCGGAAGTCGACGATCGCCTTCCTGATGACACTGCCGCTGATCGTACTGATCGCGACGCTCGTGCTGTACCCGGCCTTCTATGCCGTGCACCTCGCGATGCTGAACAAGACGATGGAGCGCTTCGTCGGTTTGTCCAATTTCACCTTCCTGTTCAAGCGCGAAACGTTCTGGATGGTGGTCTGGCAGAGCTGCATCTTCGCGCTCACGGCCGTGTTCTTCAAAGCCGTCATCGGCTTCATCGTCGCCCACCTCGTCCACAACATCCCGGACAAGGGCCAGCGCAAATGGCGCGGCATGCTGCTCGTGCCGTGGGTCATACCGCCGGCCATGAGCACGCTCGCGTGGCTGTGGCTGTTCGATCCTTCGTACTCGGCATTCAACTGGATCTTCGAGCGCATTGGCATCGACCCCGTGCCGTGGCTTGGCGACGTCTACTGGGCGCGCTTCTGCGTCATTCTCGTCAACGTCTGGATCGGTGCGCCGTTCTTCATGATCATGTATCTGGCGGCGCTGAAGTCGGTTCCCGACCAGCTTTACGAAGCCGCGAAGATCGATGGCGCTAACTGGTGGCAGACCATGCGCTTCGTCACGATCCCGATGATGCGGAACATCATCATGATCACGGCGCTGTTCTCGACCATCGTGACGTTCGCCAACTTCGACATCGTGCGCGTTCTCACGCGCGGCGATCCGCTCGATCAGACGCACGTGTTCGCGACCTGGGCCTTCCGCCTCGGCATCGAGGGCGGCGACATTCCGCTCGGCGCATCCATCTCGCTGTTCATGGTGCCCATTCTCACCATCGGCGCGATCTTCATTCTGCGCGACATCGTCAAGCGGGGGAACGAGGCATGACCGCAGCCGTGACATCAACGTCGGCGACGGCTGCCCGCCCAAGCTACGGCAGCATGAGCAACGATCGGAAGTGGGCTTTGAGGTGGTCCTACTTCTTCCTGATCCTGTTCGCGATCTTCTTCCTCACGCCGCCGATCTACATGCTGATCACGTCGCTGAAGACGAGTCAGGAGATCTCGGCGATCACCAATCCCTGGTGGGTCTACAATCCGACGCTCGAGAACTATCGCGCGCTGCTGTCGTCCAATCAGTACCAGAGGTTCTTCCTCAACTCGTCGATCGTGACCCTGTCGGTCGTGACGATAACGATGCTGATCAGCGTGCCGGCCGCCTTCGCGCTCTCGCGCATGAGGTTCTGGGGCTCGACCATACTCGGGATGGGCGTGTTCCTGACCTACCTTATTCCCGAGACGCTGCTGTTCATCCCGCTCTTCAAGATGATGGCCGTGTTCAACGAGCTGACGGGCATCACGCTCATCAATCGATGGTGGGTGCTGCTGATCCTCTATCCGACCCTGACCGTGCCGTTCACGACGTGGATCATGATCGGATACTTCGCCTCGATCCCGAAGGAGCTCGATGAGGCGGCGCTGATCGACGGCGCGACGTGGATGCAGACGTTGACGAAGATCTTCATTCCAGTCGCCCTGCCGGGGCTGATCGCGGCGATGATCTTCGCCTTCACTGTGAGCTGGGCGCAGTTCCTCTATCCGCTCGCCTTCACGACCTCCGAGAGCCAGCTCGTGCTGCCGGTCGGCATCATCACGACGCTCATCAAGGGTGACGTCTTCAACTGGGGACAGATCATGACGGGTGCGCTGCTTGGCGCCGCGCCGCCGCTGATCATCTACGCGTTCCTCATGGATTACTACATCGCCGGCCTCACCGCCGGCGCCACAAAAGGGTAAGGGCGGAGCACCAATGGCCGAAGTACACATCAGAAAGGTCGTCAAGAAGTACGACGAGGTGCTCGCCGTACGCGGCATCGACCTGGATATCCGCGACCACGAGTTCGTGGTGCTTGTCGGGCCTTCGGGCTGCGGCAAGACCACGACGCTGCGCATGATCGCCGGCCTAGAGGACATCACGGACGGCGAGATCGCGATTGGCGGTGACGTCGTCAATGACGTCCCGCCGAAGGACCGCGACATCGCCATGGTGTTCCAGAACTATGCGCTCTATCCGCATATGACGGTGCACGAGAACATGTCGTTCGGGTTGAGGCTCAAGAAATTCCCGAAGGACGAGATCAACCGCCGGGTCGACGAGGCCGCGCGCATCCTCGATATCACCGAGCTGCTGGACCGCAAGCCGAAGCAGCTTTCCGGTGGTCAGCGCCAGCGCGTCGCCATGGGCCGCGCCATCGTGCGCAATCCCAAGGTGTTCCTCTTCGACGAGCCGCTGTCGAATCTCGAT
This sequence comes from Pseudomonadota bacterium, assembly GCA_023430315.1. GTDB lineage: Bacteria > Pseudomonadota > Alphaproteobacteria > Rhizobiales > Hyphomicrobiaceae. The sequence continues at coordinate 23,918 of JAEZAW010000015.1, forward strand.
GCCAAGCTGCGCGTGCAGATGCGCATCGAGATCAAGAAAGTGCACCAGAAGGTGCGGACGACGACTGTCTACGTGACGCACGATCAGGTCGAAGCTATGACGCTCGCCGATCGCGTCGTCGTCATGAACCACGGCGTGATCGAGCAGGTCGGTACGCCGACCGAGCTCTATCACCATCCGCGTACGCGCTTCGTCGCGGGCTTCATCGGCTCGCCGGCAATGAATTTCATTCCCTGCAACCTGCAGGAGGAGGGTGGGCAGCTCAAGCTGCGCGTCAACGACGGCCTCTCGCTGCCGGTGCCGCCCGCGCGCGCGAGCAAGTATGTGCAGCACAAGGGCAACGGGAGCGTGCTGCTCGGCCTTCGTCCGGAACACCTGACGGAGGCGCGCAGCCAGCTCGAACCGGGCGTGGTGGCCTTCGATGCCAACCTGGATGTCACCGAGCCCATGGGCATGGAGACGCTGGTCTATTTTCCGATCAACGGGGAGACCATCTGCGGCCGCGTCAATCCGACGGCGGGGGCCAAGGATGGGGCGTCGCTCAAGATGGCGGCCGACCTCAACAACATGCACCTCATCGACCCGAAGAGCGGTCTCGTTCTCTGATCGGGGCGTGGCGGGCGGGCTGAAGCTCGCTCGCCCCTATGCCTGATCCGCACTGAAAGTCGGCGGCAGGGCAGGTGCATCCGGATCGCGGCCGTCGGAAAGATAGACTCCGCTCTCGTCCTTGAGCGTCACACCAGTCAGGCGGCGTGAGAATGCTTCGCGCATGAGCCACGCGGCCTTGAAGGCCGCCTCATCCACGCTCATGCCCGCGCCGTGAATATTCGACAGGCAGTTGCGCTCGCCATCGGTGCGGCCGGGCTCCGGCGCGAATGTCAGGTAGATGCCGAGGCTGTCAGGGGAGGAGAGGCCGGGTCGCTCGCCGATCATGACGAGTGCGAGCCGGGCGCCGAGCAGCGCGCCGATCTCGTCACCGATTGCGACACGCCCTTGCGTCACGACGACCACCGGTCCCAATGACCATGCGCTCTTCTTGATGTAGGGGAGCAGCGCTCCGGTCACAGCGATCGCGTGCGCATGGGCTGCGCGCGCAGAGAGGCCATCAGCGATCACGAGCGCGATATCGACGCCGCTCGTCGCGCGCTGGGAGGCGACCGCATCGCGACTTATCGTATCGAGGCGGCGGCCGAGATCGGGGCGCAGCAAGTAGGAATGACGCGACACCGCACGACTAGAGACCGTCAGATGCGGCAGTCCGAGCGCCTCCAGTCCAGCCGTGATCTCGGCCGGAGCAAGCGGCGTGTGCACGGCATCGCGTGCCTGGGCGTGCGCCAGCGCGAACTTCATGGCTTCGTGCGTGGGAAGACCCGAGCCCGTGCGGCCAAGAGCGATGCGCGCGGGCGTAAGCTCGGTCAAACGGCGCCAGACCTCGTCCGAGATCATTGTGCGATCTCCGCCAGTGGACCGAGCAGCCGGAGTGCCTGCGCCGGCGCAACGAGACGGCCGCCCGCACCGGTGATGCCTTGCGCTGCCAGCCAGGCTTCGAATTCGGGCGCGCGCTTGAGACCGAGGACGTCGCGTATGTAGAGCTGATCGTGGAACGAGGTCGACTGGTAGTTGAGCATCACATCGTCCGCGCCGGGTATGCCCATGATGTAGCTGACGCCTGCGGCACCGAGCAGCGTCAGCAGCGTATCCATATCGTCCTGATCGGCTTCGGCGTGGTTGGTGTAGCAGATGTCGCAGCCGAGCGGCACGCCCATGAGCTTGCCGCAGAAGTGATCCTCGAGCCCGGCGCGCACGATCTGCTTTCCGTCATAGAGATACTCGGGGCCGATGAAGCCGACGACCGTGTTGACGAGAAGCGGCTCGAAGGCCCGACAGACGGCGTAGGCGCGCGCTTCGAGCGTTTGCTGGTCGACGTCGTGATGGGCACCTGCGGAAAGCGCCGATCCCTGACCGGTCTCGAAGTACATGACGTTGTCGCCGATCGCGCCGCGCTTCAGCGAGCGGCCGGCATCAAGGCCTTCGCGGAGAACGGCGAGGTCGATGCCGAAGGACTTGTTCGCAGCTTCGGTGCCGGCGACTGACTGGAAGACCAGATCGACCGGAACACCGCGATTGATGAGCTCGATGGACGACGTCACATGCGTGAGGACGCACCCCTGTGTCGGGATGGCGAGGCGCGTGATCAGCTCGTCGAGCATCTTCAGGATATCCGACAGGACCTGCATGTTGTCGGACACAGGATTGATGCCGATCACGGCATCGCCGCAGCCATAGGCAAGGCCATCGGCGATGGAGGCTGCGATGCCGCGAAGGTCGTCGGAGGGATGGTTTGGCTGCAGCCGTACGGCCATCGTGCCCGGCAGGCCGATCGTATTGCGGAAGCGGGTCACGACGCGGCAGCGGCGCGCGACGGCGATGAGATCCTGATTGCGCATGAGCTTGCAGACGGCGGCGGCCATCTCCGGCGTCACGCCTGGCGCGATCGCGGATAGCTGCTCGGTCGTTGCCTCCTCGGAGAGGAGCCAGTCACGAAAGGCGCCGACGGTCAGGCTGGCAATCGACTTGAAGGCTGCTGCGTCGTGCGAGTCCATGATGAGGCGGGTGACCTCGTCCTCGTCGTAGGGCACGACCAGCTCGTTGAGAAAGGTCGTCAACGGCACGTCCGCGAGGGCCATGCGCGCGGCCACGCTTTCTTCGGCGCTCTCGGCGGCGAGACCTGCTAGCTGATCCCCGGATCGGATCGGCGTCGCCTTGGCCATGAGAACCCTCAGGCTCTCGAAGACGTAGGCGCGTGTGCCGATGGCGTGACGGTAGCTCATAGAGAGGCGCCCTTCCGGACCGGTCGCTTGCTGCTCCTTGCCCGTAGTCTTCCACGATTGGTGGGTGCGTGACCAGACGGCTGTCCGATCCGATCGAACGAATAAATTGCCGTTTCTGATCAAATAGATGGCAGGACGGCGCGCACGGCCTACGCCGCGATCAGTCCTTGCCGCTCCAGTGCACGAGGCGGGCTTCGAGCGCACGCACGATCCTGTCCAGGGTATAGCCCATGATCGCCATAATGAGCACGCCGACGAGGACAATGTCGGTCGAGAGATACTCGGCAGCCGTGAGCGCCATCCACGCAATGCCCTCGGAGGTGGCCGTCAGCTCCGCGCCAACCAGCATCGTGACGCCGATTGAAAGCGACACGCGGATGCCGGTGAAGATGCCGGGCAGGCTCGCCGGCAGCACGACGCGCCGGAACACTGTGAGGGTGCCGGCACCCAGAGCCTGAGCGGCCTGGATCTTCTTCTGGCTCACCGATCGCACGGCCTGCATGGCGCTGATGACGATGATCGGGAAGACGGGCGCAGCGATCACGACGATCTTCGAGAGATTACCGATGCCGAACCAGATGAGGAACAACGGCAGCAGCGCCAGCTTCGGCACCGGGCGAATGGCCTGGATCGGCGGCTCGATGACGGCGCGGATCGGTCGGCTCATACCGAGGAGAAGACCGAGCGGAACGCCGACAAGAATGCAGAACGAGAAGGCGGTGGCAAAACGGTAGAAGCTGATGCCGACGTGATAGCCGAGACTGCGCCCCTGATAGCCGCCCTCCAGCAGATTCTGGAAAGCCTCGAACACGGCGACCGGAGAGGGCAGGAAGATCGGCTTGATCAGTGGCTCCCACAGGCCGGAGCCCGTCAGGGCCACCCAGATGCTGAACAGGATCAGAAACGTGAGCGACGTCAGCCAGCGGTCGCGGCGGCCCGCGCGCCGCTCGAGCGTGGTTTCGTCCAGAGCCTCGATCGGCTGCTCCAGTGCTTTGGACTGCGCCATCAGGCCGTCGCCTCCAGTCTCTGAGCGCGTTGCGATTCAGACCGCAGCAGCTCGACGATCTGCCGCTTTGCAGCCGTGAATTCCGGCGTCGCCGCGATCAGCGGATCGGGGCTCTCGCTGAAGCGGGAGAGGAATGCCGCCTTCACACGTCCGGGGCGCGCCGTCATCACCACGATGTGGGTGGCCAGGAACAGGGCTTCCTCGATCGAGTGCGTGATCCAGAGAATGGTCTTGCCGGTACGCCGCCAGATGCCGCGGATTTCCTCCTGAAGGAGCTCGCGTGTCTGCTGATCGAGTGCGGCGAAGGGCTCGTCCATCAGCAGGATCTCGGGATCGTTGGCGAGTGCACGGGCGATGCCGACCCGCTGCTGCATGCCGCCCGATAGCTCGTAAGGGTAACGATCGGCAAAGCCGGCGAGCCCGACCATCTCCAGAAGCCCGCGCGCCTGCTGGCGCGCTTTCTCCGCCGGAATCCCGCATGAGCGCGGGCCGAATGCGACGTTCTCGACCACGCTCATCCAGTTGAAGAGTGCGCCCTGCTGGAAGACGACCCCGCGCTCGCGGCCGGGCTTCGTGATGGGCCTGTCGTCGATGAGTGCGCGGCCCGACGTCGGACGCTCGAATCCACCGACGATGTTGAGGAGTGTCGTCTTCCCGCAGCCTGATGGGCCGACGACACACACGAAATCGCCCGTTCTGACGCTGAGATCGAGCGGCGCCAGCGCCTGAACTGCGTTGGCCCCGGCGCCGAAGCTCTTGCTCAGATGCTCGACGGCGAGCTTTGCCCCGCTTCGGCGGTCCCGGCCATTTAGATCGAATGGCTCAATGCTCAAGACCCGGCCTCCACTTCATCCGTCGATGCGCAAGCGCTCAGACCATTTTAGCGACGAACGTGCTGTCGACCAGCGGTCCGAAGTCGGCCGGGATATTCTTGATCTGATCGGCCTCCTTCAGGAACTCGGCCTGTGAGCGCGCGGCCTTGAGGATGACGGAGTCCTTCGAGCCCGGCTTGCCCATCCATGCGTCCGTGATCTGCTCCTTCGCCGGGATCGTGTGGGTTGTCTTGATGATCGTGGAAACGACATCCGGCGAAACCTGAAGGAAGGGCGCCATGACGTCGATCACGCTCTGCGGCTCGCTGCGATACACGGCGTTGATGCGCTCGAGCTCCTTGAGATAGGCGAGCACGAGATCGGGATGTGCCTTCTTGAAGGCATTGCGGCAGATGATACCGTCGAAAATGATCGTGCCCTTGGGAATGAGATCGCCGCTCTCGAAGATGATCTTGCCGCCGTCCTTGACCAGATTGCTCAGCACGGGGTTCCAGATGTAGGCGGCATCGATGTCCTTGCGCTGCCAGGCTGCGGCGATCCCGTCCGGCCGCAAGTTCACCAGCGTCGCGTCCTTTGCCGTGAGGCCGACGGTTTTCATGGCCGACAGCAGAGCGAAATGGACCGAGGTATTGAAGGGGCAGCCGATCTTCTTACCCTTGAGGTCCTTCAGCTCGGCAATGCCCGCATCGTTGCGAACGGCGAGACACTCGCTCTCCTTCACGACCTTGTGGACATAGACCATCGACACGTCGAGCCCATTGCAATAGCCGACGATGAGAGGCGTCGAGCCGATATTGCACAAGTCCATGTTGTTGGCCGCCATGGCCGTGAGGATCTGCGGGCCGGCGCTGACGCCCTGGAACTCCACCGTGACGTTCGAGCCCATGGCCTTCTGCATGGAGCCCGTAGCCTTCGAGTAGTTCTGCTGATTGGCCGAGGAGAAATGTCCCAGCATGGCCTTGGCCTGCTGCGCGCGTGCGTTCTGTGGCCAGCCGAGCGTTCCGGCTGCCATCGTCGCGATGCCGAAATTCGCGCCGAGCAGAGCGATCTCACGCCGAGAAAATCCGTGTTTCCTGGTCATCTGTCGTCTCCATACGCTGATTGAGGCATTCGAGATGTTCGCTTGCGGGAAGCGTGCGGGTCGAAGTGCACGAATTCACTCATCAGCCGCGTCCAACGGCTGATCTCAGAAGTGTTTCCTGAATGAATGGAACAGTGGAAGCGGCGGCGAGGTCTTGCTCGATGCGTTCGGCCGCGGCGCGGAGCGCGGGCACGATCCGATCAAGCCAAGCGCGTGTGACGCGGTAGCTCGGCGCCGGAACGCATACGCCCGCGACGGCCTTGCCCTCGGGACCATGGATCGGCACAGCCACGCCCGTCACGTCGCTCCGCCATCCACCACGATAGATCGCGTAGCCGCGCATGCGGATGCGCCGCAGCTCCTTCAGAAGGGCGTCGCGATCGTCGATCGTGCCCGGGGCTTTCTTCTCGAGCTTCGCGGGAAGGCGCGCGATCACTTCGTCGTCGCCGAGTGCGGCAAGCAGCACGAGCCCCGTCGATGTCGTGTGGGCGAGATTGCGATCGCCGACGCGCGCATGGACACGTACGGGCTGCGGGCATTCGATGAGCTGGATGCAAACGGTCTGCGTGCCATCGAGCATGCCGATGTCGGCGCCCTCCGAGACATCGCGTACCAGCTGCGCGAGATGCGGCGCACCAATGCGCCCGATTTCGAGAGGCTGGGCTCGGCTGCCGATTTCCCATGCCTTGATGCCGATGCGATAGGCCTGGTCGGGAAGGCGCTCGATGAGACCGCGCCGGGTGAGCACCGAAAGGAGCTGATGGACATTGGATTTCGAGATGTCGAGCGCGGTCGCGATCTCCGTCAGCTTCATGGGTCGACGGTGCATCACGATGCACTCGAGAACGTCCAGACCGCTGTTGAGGCTGGAGCGCGACTTGTTCTCTTTTGCCGAACGAATATTTCCCATTGACGAAACTTAAGGCGGGATGATTGTTTTCGTCAATCCTGCCGCTTGCACAAGGATCGAGCTGCCATGCGCAAAGAAATGCCTCGCACGGGACGCACGAAGGAGGCTCTCCTCGAGGAAATGCGCGCGATGAAAGCAGGCGATACGGACTGGCAGCACGGCCGCGCGCCGCTGTTCGTCTTCAAGGCTACGCAGGAGCTCTACGAGACCAACCGCGCGGCGTTCTTTGAGTTCTTTACGGAGAACGCGCTTGGCGGACGACGTGCTTTTCCGAGCGTGAAGCGCATGGAGGACGAGGTCGTCGAGATGGCGCTCAGTCTTTTCAATGCGCCGGCCGACGCGCAAGGCACCATGACGACTGGCGGCACGGAAAGCATCATCCAGGCCGTTCAGGCGTGTCGCGACTGGACGCGCAAGCGGCGCAAGGCGCCCAAGTTGCGCGGTAATATCGTTGCGGCGGAGTCGGTCCATCCCGCCTTCAACAAGGGCGCCAAGCTCATGGATCTCGAGGTGCGTCGCGCGCCAGTGGGACCGGATTTCAGAGCCGATCCCATCGCCATGGAAGCGCTCATCGATGATGAGACCATGATGATCGTGGGCTCTGCGCCCTGCTTTCCTTATGGCGTGATCGACCCTATCGAGGCGCTCGGTGCGCTTGCCGAACGTCGCGGCGTCTGGCTGCACGTCGATGCCTGTGTCGGCGGTTATCTCGCGCCGTTCGCGAAGATGATCGGTCGCGACATTCCGGCATTCGACTTTAGTGTTCCGGGCGTGAGCTCGATCTCGGCGGATCTCCACAAATTCGGTTTTGCGCCGAAGCCGGCCTCAACGGTCTTCTATCGGACGCCGGATAAGGCGGAGTTCAACAGCTTCGACTTCAGCGACTGGCCGAACGGTCGGTTTCTGACGCCGACGATCGTTGGCACGCGCCCCGCGGGCGGTGTTGCCGCGTCGTGGGCCACATTCGAGTTCCTGGGGGTCGAGGGTTACAAGCAGATCGCACGCGATCTGATGTCGTTCATCGACGCGTACAAAGCAGGCATTCGCGCGATCGACGGTCTCGAGATCCTCGGCAATCCGCATCTGTCCATCGTCGCCTATGGATCGAAAGAGTTCGACGTCTTCCGCGTTGCCGAGATCATGCACGCCAAAGGCTGGCTGCCGGGGCTCGTGCAGAAGCCGAAGGCCATTCACCGCATGATGTCGATGATCCATGCGGTATCGCTCGACGAGTACCTGGCGGATGTCCGCGCGGCTGTCGGCATCGTGCGCCAGCAGGGTCCTGAGCAGGCCGCGATCAAAGCGACGTACTGAAGAGCCTGCATTCAGCAATCTGCCCGCGCGACCCAAGCACCGCAAAGTCTGGCGGCAATCGTCACAGAACTGTAAAATGGCGGCCTTATGGCTCGCGTAGGTGTCGAGTTTCCTTACGGAGCGCGGCGGTGCGGTCGTGTGCCCGACCATTGTCTCCTCTTCTGTTTATCCGCTCCCGGTCCATGCGTGGGGCCTGCGCAACGCAAATCCAGGCCATGGAGTTGAGAAAGCATGAGTAAAGCCCCGTCCGGAAAGCGCAGCGTTCGCCGGAAGATCGCAGCCGAGGCGATGGACAGTTTCGACGAGGAACTGGAAATGGAGCTCGACGATGATCGATTGGATCAGCTTCTCTCGGGAACAGCGGAAACGCCGGCCGAAGGCGATCTCGATCGCAAAACCTATTTTCGCGAGCTGTTCCGGCTGCAAACCGAGCTTGTGAAGCTGCAGGACTGGGTGGCGCACAAGAAGCTCAAGGTCGTGGTCCTCTTCGAAGGGCGCGATGCGGCAGGCAAGGGTGGTGCCATCAAGCGCATTACTCAGCGTCTCAATCCGCGCGTTTGTCGCGTCGCCGCGCTGCCGGCGCCGAACGAGCGCGAGAAGACGCAGTGGTACTTCCAGCGCTACGTCGCCCACCTGCCGGCCGGCGGTGAGATCGTCCTGTTCGACCGCTCCTGGTACAATCGGGCCGGCGTCGAGCGAGTCATGGGCTTCTGCTCCGAAGCCGACGTCGAGGAATTCTTCAAGTCGGTGCCCGAGTTCGAGAGGATGCTCGTGCGCTCCGGCACTATTCTCATCAAGTATTGGTTCTCGATCACCGATCAGGAGCAGCACCTGCGGTTCCATGTGCGCAACATGGATCCGATCAAGCAGTGGAAGCTGTCGCCCATGGACCTCGAGTCGCGGCGACGGTGGGAGGATTACACCAGGGCTAAGGAGGCCATGCTGGAGCGTACTCACATTCCGGAGGCGCCCTGGTGGATCGTCGAAGCCGTCGATAAGAAGCGCGCACGGCTCAATTGCATTGCTCATCTCCTGGAGCAAATTCCGTACGCCGAAGTCGGACGAGCCCGCGTGGAACTGCCGCAGCGGGTCCATGGTCCGGACTATGAGCGCAAGTCCATATCCGACGATCTCTACGTCCCCGAGAAGTACTGAGGGGCAGCCGGACGCATTGGGTACAAATCGCCTTGTTATCGGTGCGATTGGAGCGCAGCATATCCCTTGCCAAGTTGGATTGAACCAACGGCTATCAGGGAGTTGACGCCATGGACAAGATTTCACGGCGCGCTGCGCTGCTGGGCGCGGGCGCGGTCGCGACGCTATCTGCAGGGGCCCCCTTTGTGAACGCGGCCATGGGGCCTGATGACAAGTTCGATCTACTCATCAAGGGAGCAGATGTCCTCGACCCGAGCCAGGGACTTCGGGGAAAGCGCGACATCGGCATCCGCTATGGTCTCATCGAAGCCCTTGCCGAGGACATTCCCGCTGCACGATCGAACCGAACGCTCTCGGCGACAGGCAAGTTGGCGGTGCCGGGACTGATCGATCTTCATGCACATGTATTTCCATACGGTTCTGCCATCGGCATTCCCGCGGACGAGCTTGTCGCAAATCAGTCGACGACGACGCTGATCTCGGCGGGCGATGCCGGCGCCAACAATATCGCGGCCTTCAGGCGCTTCATTGTTCCGGCGACCCGAGCGCGCCTCTATGCCTTCGTGCATATTGCGAACCACGGTCTGACCGGATTTCCCGTCCCCGAGCTCTATAATATCGATTTCGCGCAGGTCGACGCGGCCGCGCGTGCCATTGCCGAGAACTCCGACATCGTGCTCGGCGCCAAGGTGCGCATGAGCGAAAACGTCATCGCCAAGCACGGCCTCGAGCCGCTGAAGAGAGCGATCATGGCGTGCGAGCGTGCGGGAACCGGCGGCAAGGTGATGTGCCACATCGGCGGCGTGGAGACGCCTGCGTTGATGTCTCAGATCCTCGACCTGCTACGTGCGGGAGACGTGCTGACGCACGCTTATAGCGGCGCGCCGAATAACGCCAACCAGTTCACCAACATTGTGCAGGATGGCAAACTGCTCCCGGCGGCCGCCGAGGCAAAGAAGCGCGGCGTGGTGTTCGATGTCGGACACGGCGGCGGCTCGTTCGACTACACGGTCGCGGAGGTAGCGATCGCCAGCGGTGCCGGGCCTGACGTGATCTCGTCCGATATCCATGTCTTCAGCGGCAATACGCCGGGAATGCCCTACCTCACCTGGGTCATGAGCAAATTCATGAATCTCGGCTACACGCTGGAGCAGGTCGTCACCATGGCTACAGCCACGCCAGCCAAGGTCATCAACAAGATGCCGAAGGCGGGCACGCTCCAAGTGGGTGCGCCCGGCGATGTCTCGCTGCTCGAGGTGGTGGAGGGGCCGGTGAGCTTTGTCGACACACGCAATAACAAGCGTGAGGGCAAGATCCATATCAAGCCGGCGGGTGCTATCGTCGCCGGTGTCGCGTATGGCCGGCCGTACCAGTCGCCCTTTGCCGTGCGGTGATGTGGACATTCGTATCCGCTCAGCAGTTCATCGAAACGTTCCGAGAATTTCCGCCGAGTAAGAAGTCGGACAGCCTGAGCGTCGATCAAGTTCTCGCCAAGCTATCCGACCAGCAGTCGCGGAACCAAGCGACGCGTCAGACTGCAAGGGCGCCAACTTGCTCTTCTGGCACGTCGGCTTGAGGGTAATCCCTGATTGCCCGTGCTTACCGGCTATTAATAGTGTCGGTGTTCAGTCGCAAACTCCGACACGAGCGGTGACGACGCTATGACGCTTCTCAGAATGAAAGCCGGTGGCCTCGCCTTGGTCGTATTGGGCGGATTGGCTTTCGCGCACGGTGCCGCGGACGGCCGCACATGGGAAGCTGCTCTTGGGCTGATTGTCCTCGGGCTCGGGGTGGCGCTCCTGGCGGCAAAGGTCATTTGGCGCACTACCCCCGGCGACTCGCGACGCTGATCACTGAATTGCTAAATGTCGCAATAGGGATTTCGCAAGAGATCGCTAAGGACCTGCCGCGTGAGCCAGTGGGCTTCTCAATCCACTATCGGCTCAGTCGGGAAGGAGCCGCGCACTGCTTGCGGGTCCGGGTTTGCGTGAGTGCCAAACTGCCGCAGATCGCTTTATCCGAACTGTCACAATCCGCCGCTAGCGTCCACTCAGACGGGTGGGCATCTCTAGTATCGGATGGTGCTCCATGACTGAGGTCAATTTTCAAGCAAGTGTCTCGTTCATTCGAGATTTGCGGCAGCTCTCCTCGCGGCCGACCAGCCAATATACCATGCCGCTGAAGGTCGCTGTTAAACGGGCAGTGTCCAAACATCGTCCCGGTGAAACGCCGGCCATACTGGGCGACGGTGTCGAGCTCATCGGCATCGAAGCGATCAGAGCTGTGCTGATGCAGTTCCCAACGGATTACTATTACTGAGCCCGCCTCCATTTGCTGGGTAGCCCATGAAATTCTTGAGCGCGCCGCGGGAAATGGAGCGCTATACGAGCGTCCATGCCTGCGCATCAGATGATCCGGCGGAGTGCTGGAAACAGCAGCACCGATCTGACAATTGATCCAGCAGCGTCCCATTGACACTGCGTTGATCGAACAGTGTCATTGCGCCCGCCGACCATAAGCCGTGGGCCGGCCTCATATTTCATTGCAGGAGAGATGACGCGTTGGCCAAGACGAAGATGCACCTCGGCTTCGATTTCTCCTACTCTCACATGGGCGGCCGATGGCGCCTGCCGGGCGCCTGGCCGGGGCGCACCTTTCCCGACGTCGAGATGTATGAGGAGGTTGCGCGCATCTGCGAGCGGGGTCTCTTCGACATGATTTTCTCGGGCGACGGAACCGGCGTCCCCGATACGTGGCGCGGTTCGCGTGATGCGGCGATCGAATGGGGCATGAACTGGCCGCGGCAGGATCTCAATCCGCTGATGGTCGCGATGTCGCGCGTCACCAAGCATCTCGGCTTTGGCCTGACCTATTCGTCCACATTCATGCATCCGTACTACATGGCGCGACTGATGAACTCGCTCGATCATCTGACGGGCGGTCGCATCGCGATGAATCTCGTGACGTCGACGCGCCGCGCGGACGCTGCGAACTACGGCTTCGACGAGCTCATGGAGCATGGCGCACGCTATGACCGCATGGAGGAGTTCGTCGATGTGTGCCGCAAGCTCTGGGACTCGGCCGAACCGGATTTGATGATCTGGGATCATGCGACAGGCCGCGTCAGCGATCCTGCTAAGATCCACGATGTCAGTCATCGCGGACGGTTCTTCAAAGTCGAGGGCCCGCTGAACACGCCGCCCTCGCCGCAGAAGCACCCCGTGCTCATTCAGGCGGGTGGTTCACCGCGCGGCATTCGCGCCTCCGCCTACGTCGCGGATCATGTGTTTGGCGCCGACATGGACGTCGAGCTGCAGGTCAAGCAGCGCAAGGCGCTGGATGCGGCATTGGTCGATCTTAGCAAAGACCCGCGACGGACCGGCATTCTCTGGCAGACACCGATCGTGGTGCGCGAGACCCGGGCCGAGGCCGAGGCGCAAAAGGATTTGCTGCTGACCGCAATCCCGGCCGAGGCCGTCGGAGCGTACATCTCCTATAATGCGGGCTATGATTTTTCGACGGTGCCCGAGCGCTTCACCGTCAAGGAGCTGCACGACGAGATCGTGGCCTCGAACGCATCGCCGGTGGGCTTCATTTATGAGCTTGGCCACAAGATCGGCCGCGAGACGACGATCACGCGCGCCGAGTTCTTCGAACACGCCATACGCGAGGCGACGAGCTATGACACGACTCTCGCCGGTTCGGTGAAGGACGTCGCCGATATTCTCGAAGAGCGTTTCGAGGCGACGGGGAGCCGCGGTGGCTTCATGTTCGGCCACGTGCCGGCATTGCCCAATGATCTCGTCGCGCTCGTCGACCTGCTTGTCCCCGAGCTGCAACGGCGAGGGCGCTTCAGGACCGAGTATCACTACAAGACTCTCAGAGAGAACTTGCTGGACTCGTGAGTACCGCAGGTTACTAAGGCGGTAAAATCTAACGCTCTTTCGCGGAGAATTGGTGGAGAGGGTTGGATTCGAACCAACGTAGGCGAAGCCAACGGATTTACAGTCCGTCCCCTTTAGCCACTCGGGCACCTCTCCACGCACAGCAACAGGCAGCAAAACCGCTGAGGGAGGCTTGGCCTCCCGGCCTCGTCCCGTTGCTGGAAGCCCGCCTTATCGGGGCCCGAGCCCGCCCTGTCAATGCCTATCAGGCGCTGAGCCCGTGGCAGCCGGCCGATCAGCCGGTTGCCTTGTCGCGGAGCGGCACCACGTTGTGCATGGAGGCCGTGCCCTGGGTGAGGAACTTCTTGATATTGCGGGCAGCCTGGCGAATGCGGTGCTCGTTCTCGACGATGGCGATGCGGACATAGCCCTCGCCGTGCTCGCCGAAGCCGATACCGGGGGCGACGGCCACCTCGGCCTTCTCCACCAGCAGCTTCGAGAACTCGAGGCAGCCGACCTCCTTGAAGGCCTCGGGGATCGGCACCCAGGCAAACATGGAGGCGACGGGCGGCTCGAAATGCCAACCCGCATTGGCGAAGCTCTCGACCAGCACGTCGCGGCGGCGCTTGTAGGTCGCGCGCATCTCGTGAATGCACTCCTCGGGACCATTGAGAGCCGCTGCCGCTGCAACCTGGATCGGCGTGTAGGCACCGTAGTCGAGATAGCTTTTCACGCGTGCGAGCGCCGCGAGCAGGCGCTCGTTGCCGACCGCGAAGCCCATGCGCCAGCCGGCCATGGAGAACGTCTTGGACATGGAGGTGAACTCGACGGCGACGTCCATGGCGCCGGGCACCTGGAGGAGCGAGGGCGGCGGATTGGCATCGTCGAAATAGACCTCGGCATAGGCCAGATCCGAGAGCAAGATCAGCTCGTGCTGCTTCGCGAACTGGACGAGCTCACGATAGAAATCGAGGCTCGCAACGTGAGCCGTCGGGTTCGCCGGGTAGCACACGACGAGCGCGAGCGGCTTCGGGATGGAGTGCTTCACGGCCCGCTCGAGCGCGGGGAAGAAAGCGGGCGTCGGCTCGGCCGGCACCGAGCGGATGACGCCGCCGGCCATGAGAAAGCCGAAGGCGTGTATGGGGTAGCTCGGGTTCGGCACGATCACGACGTCGCCGGGCGCGGTGATGGCCTGCGCCATATTGGCGAAGCCTTCCTTGGAGCCGAGCGTGGCCACGACCTGGGTATTGGGGTTCAGCTTCACGCCGAAGCGCCGGCCGTAGTAGCCCGCCTGGGCCTTCAGGAGCCCTGGAATGCCCTTGGAGGCGGAATAGCGGTTCGTCCGCGGCTTGCTCACGGTCTCGACGAGTTTTTCCGTGATATGGCGGGGCGTTGGCAGGTCCGGATTGCCCATGCCGAGGTCGATGATATCGGCGCCGCGAGCTCGGGCCTGGGCCTTCAGACGGTTCACTTCCGCAAAAACGTAGGGCGGGAGGCGCTTGATGCGATGGAAATCCTCGATCACGGCGGAACCTCGATTTGGCCAAGAGTACGGGCAGCCGGCGCCCGCTGATATACGGGCGGTCAGGCCGGCACGGTCTACTCTATTGTGAGGATTCCCGCCAGAGTGAGGCGGGCGGCGGCCTCCCTTCGGGCTATCGTAAGCATCGCGGCGCCGTCTGATTGCCAGCTCCCGGCACCACAGCTAAGAGTTTTCCCTTACGTGCGCTGATTGGTCCCTCGCGCGACCGGCGGGAATCACCCCCAAGTAACGGTGGCTCCAGGTGGTGGCGCTTGCTTCCCCCGGAATGCCCGCATGCCCAAGAAATCACCGGAAGTTCCAGCAAAGTCCCCTGCAACTCGAGTGGACTGGACCCAGTACATGGTGAACGATCCGGAAGCCTTTGCGCACAACATGGTGCGCCTCGTCGAGGAGGGCGGCAGGGCCTGGGCGGCACTGATCGAGCGCTCCGACAAGGCGAATGGCGCCATCAGCCCTCCGAGCGATATCAACGAAGCCACCCACATCGTCGGCGAGATCATGCGCCAGTGGTTCAGCGACCCTGTCCGGGCCGCCGAGTCGCAGAGCGAGCTCCTGCGCGGGTATGTGGACGTGTGGAACACGACCATGCGCCGCATGATGGGCGAGGACGTCGAGGACGTCGCCAAGCCGGAGGCGGGTGATGCCCGCTTCAAGGATGCGGAATGGACGAGCAATCCCTACTTCGATTTCTGGAAGCAGGCTTACCTCGTCACCTCGCACTGGGCCGAGAAGGTCATCGACGATACCGAAGGCTTCGACGAGCGCACCCGCCAGCGCGCGGAATACTATTACCGCCAGGTTGCGAGCGCACTGTCACCCTCCAATTTCCCCCTCACGAACCCCGAGGTCCTGCGCGAGACGTTCAAGTCGAACGGCGAGAACCTGGTGCGCGGCGTCCACAACCTCATTACTGATCTCGAAACCCCGGGCGACCTCCTCAAGATCAGCCAGACCGATACGCAGGCCTTCGAGGTTGGCCGCAATCTCGCGATCACGCCGGGCAAGGTCGTCTCCCAGAATGATCTGTTCCAGCTCATCCAATACACGCCCTCGACGCCCAAGGTGCGCGAGGTGCCGCTGCTGATCGTCCCGCCGTGGATCAACAAGTTCTACATTCTGGACCTGACCGAGCAGAAGTCCTTCATCCGCTACATCGTCGCGCAGGGCTTCACGGTCTTCATCGTGTCGTGGGTCAATCCCGATAAGCGCCTCGCGGGCAAGACCTTCGAGGACTACATGCGCGAAGGCATTCATGCCGCGACGGACGCCGTACAGCGCGAGACGGGTCAGGCGAAGATCAACATCGTCGGCTACTGCGTCGGCGGCACGCTGCTCGCGACCACGCTCGCTTACGACGCTGCGACCGGCCGCGACAACTACAACTCGGCGACGTTCTTCGCTGCGCAGGCCGACTTCACCAAGGCCGGCGATCTCCTGCTCTTCATCGATGATGCGCAGCTCAAGGCGCTCGAGGAGATGATGGCCGAGAAGGGCTATCTCGACGGATCGCGCATGGCGACGGTGTTCAACTTGCTGCGGCCGCGCGATCTCATCTGGCCGTACATCGTCAATAACTACATGCTCGGCAAGACACCATTCCCGTTCGATCTCCTGTACTGGAACCAGGACTCGACGCGGATGCCGCCCGCAAATCACAGCTTCTATCTGCGCCAGTTCTACAAGGACAACAAGTTCGCCAAAGGCGAGATGAAGATCGGCGGCATCAAGCTGGATCCGAAAAAGGTCAAGCTGCCGATCTATGAGCTCGCGGCGCGCGAGGATCACATTGCGCCGGCGAAGTCCGTCTTCATCAGCTCGCGGCTCTTCGGCGGACCCGTTGATTATGTGATGGCGGGATCTGGTCACATTGCCGGTGTCATCAATCCACCGATCGAGGGCCGCCCGCCCAAGTATCAGTTCTGGACGAACCCGGATCGCGTCACCACGCTCGAGGAGTGGCAGGAGGGCGCCAAGGAGACGCCCGGCTCCTGGTGGCCGCACTGGATGAGCTGGCTGAAAAAGCAGTCGGGCGGAATGGTCGCAGCACGCGAGCCCGGCACAACGCTCGGTGTTATCGAGGATGCACCCGGCTCCTACGTGCGCGCGAAGTCGTAATATCCCCTCTCCCGCGCGCGGGGAGAGGGGATTCAAGCCTTGTTCCGGTTGAAGACGTACGATGCGAGCATTCCCGCGCCGACGGCGATGAGCACCGTGAAGACGCCGTAGAAGAACGGGTGGTCGAAGGCAAAGCGGTGGATGAGGTGCTCGAGGCCCTCGCGCTCCAGATCGAGCTTCGTCGCGTAGGTGCTGAGTAGCTCTCCGTCGCGGAAGAGATAGACTCGGGTCTCGAAGGCACCGACGGTCACCGTTGCCGGCATGTCGAAGGCAGAGCGAAAGAGGCTGCGGCCGACGAACGCGACGCCGTACTCGTCCTGCTGGTAGAGGCGCTCACGCCGCTTGAGACGCACGACGGCATCGCGCCACTCCCTGATCTCGTCCGCTGTCAGGTTGCGCGCCGAACGGTGAAAGGTCATGGGCACGAAGTCGAAGCCGATGCCGCTGGACTTGAGCACGTCGTCGGAGGCGATCTCGTCGAGTGGCCGCGTCGAGCTGATAGCGTAGTAGCTCGGGACGCTCGTAAAGGTCGTCGAGGAAGTATTGATCCAGAGGCCGCCGACATTGCTCTTCTTGCGCGCGACGAGGCGAGAAGGCGCCCCCGAGATCACGATGACGACGTCGTAGAGGCCCGACTCCGCACTCGTCTGGCGGCTGTTGTCAACAGCGCCGAAGACGATGATGCCGGTTCCCGAGAAGGTCGACGTCACGGCAATCCGGCGCGTGGACACATCCGCATGTACAGCTTCGCGCGGCAGTGGCGGCGCCTCGGTCGGTCGTACTTCCTGAGCCGGAGCGGGCGGCGGTGTGACCTGCACGGGCGGGGCCGGCAGAGTAGGACCGGCCGGCGGTTGCGGCGGGGTCGGCCGCTGCGCAAGGGCGGCGCCGACGAGAGCGCTCGCCGTCAGGACGCCGACCGCTAGAGCCACGAACGTGCCGCGATGGAGGAGGCGCGCCATGCTCATCAGGGCCTCCCGAGCGGGGTAAGCGAGAAGAGCTCGCCAGGATGCACGACGAGGCTCCAGGCGAGGCGCAGTGCAACGAGCAGCACGATGCCGGCGAGGAGAAAGCGGAGCTGCTCGCCCCTGAGGCGCTGGCCGGCAATGGCGCCGAACTGTGCACCGATGACACCACCGACGATCAGCAGCAGCGCGAGCGTCGCGTCGACGGTCTGGTTCTGAGTCGCGTGCAGAACGGTCGTCGCGGCCGTGACGAATGTGATCTGGAAGAGCGAGGTTCCGACGACCACGTTGGTCGGCACCTTCAACAGGTAGATCATGGCCGGAACCATGATGAAGCCGCCGCCGACACCCATGATGGCCGCAAGAAAGCCGACGAACACGCCAAGTACGAGTGGCGGCAGCGCGCTGATGTACAGCTTCGAGCGGTGAAAGCGCATCTTGAGCGGTAGGCGATGCACCCAGTTGTGCTGCCCGCGCTGGCGGCTTGCGATGGCCACCCCGGACTTGGCCTGGCGAATGGCATTGATGCTCTCGATCATCATGAGCGTGCCGATGACGCCGAGCATGGTCACGTAGCTCAAAATCACGAAGAGATCGAACTGGCCGACCCGCCGCAGCGCCTTCACCGCCTCGACGCCGAATACCGAGCCGACGATACCGCCGGCGAGCAGGATGGTGCCCATCTTGAAGTCGATGTTGCGTCGCCGCCATTGCGCGAGCGCCCCCGAGACGGACGAGGCGACGATCTGGGCGGCCTCGGTGCCGACGGCGACGGCGGAGGGCACGCCGGTGAAGATCAGGAGGGGGGTCATCAGGAAGCCGCCGCCGACCCCGAACATCCCCGACAGGAAGCCGACCGACGCGCCCATCCCGATGAACAGGAGGAGGTTCGCGGACATCTCGGCGATCGGCAGATAGATGTTCATCGTGCGGCGCCGGATCCGGGCGGAAGGGGCTGCTGGGTTGGGCGATGGGCCGTGCCAACGGCAACAGCGTTGCCCAGGTGAGAGCCTGAGCCTCGGGGCGACCGGGCGCGTTCGCGGGACAAATACAGGCTGCTATAAGCCCTGAGGATGCGCGGCCCGTCAATGCGTTGTCGAGAAGGATTGTTCCGTTTTTCAACGATAGCGGCCAACGCTGGTGCGTGATGTGCACCGCCGGCGCTTTCATCCTGAATAAATCGACATTTCTCGAGGTTGGAAGGCCTGCGGCGTCGGAGGCTTACTGGCGGACGGCCTGCCAGCTCTGGCCGGCAACGCGCGCGTCGTTGGCCTCACCCTCGACGGCCATGGCGCGCCATTGGATGACGAGCGCGTCGGCGGCCTTCAAGCCGGGGCCGTCGAGCTTCATGCGCACGGCATCGCGGCGCTTATTGGCATCCTTGTCGCCGCTGCGCGCCGCAAGTGCGTACCACTTGTAGGCCTCGATGTTGTTGGCGGGGACGCCGAGGCCGCTCTCGTAGAGAATGCCAAGATTGTACTGGCTGTCGGCGAGGCCGCGATTGGCAGCTTCCGTGAACCATTGCACCGCAGCGGCGTAGTCCGGGCGTACGCCGGGCCGGCCGGCGCTCAACACGGCAAGATTGTGCATGGCGCGGACATTGCCCTGCTCGGCAGCCCGACCGTACCACACGCGCGCCCGCGCCGGATCTGCAGTGACGCCGAGCCCGCGCTCATAGAGAGTGCCGAGCCGGTACTGCGCGGTTGCAAGGCCCTGCGTGGCGGCACGCTGGTACCACGTCGCAGCCTGGGCAAAATCCTGCGGTATGCCTTTGCCTTCCGCGAAACGGGCGGCGACCTCGAACTGCGCCCTCGGATCGCCCTTGGCGGCGGCTTGGCGCATCGAGAGCGGGCCAAGCAGGGCCGGCGGCATCTCCACCGACCGTGACATGGTCGGCAATTCCGGAGCGGCAGGAACGGCAGCGCTCGCCGGCGCCTGCGTATCCCGGCCGATGGCATTCATGAGATCGGCGGTCGTCGTCGTGACGGGGGCCGCGCGCGGCGGCAGCGGCTCGGCTGGGCCTGGTAGGCTCGCCATCTGGACCTTTTCCGACGGCTCGGCCTCCTCTGGCGCTGCGGCAGTCTGTTCGGCTGGGGCTTCGCTCGTCGTGGCAACGGCCGCGCGGACGGACGGCTCGATCACGTGAGTGGCATCGCCGCTGCGTGTGGCGCCAGAGCCGAAGCTTGGGATAAGGCCGCGCAGACTTGGCCCCGCGATTAGCCAGAGGCCGGCGAGGAGGAAGGCCGCAAAGCTCGCGACGAGAAGGATGTTCGGTCGCGGTAGAGATTGGCCAACAGCCGGGCGCGGTGTGGGCGGCGTCTCGCTCGACACCTTCTCGGCAGCGCGCCGCGCCATGGCGACCAGAGCCTGACGGTCCAGCTCACTGCCGGCGGGCGACAGATTCGGCGGCAGGCCCCGGACCTCGTCGCGCGCGCGGCTTGCAGTGGGCTGTGGTTCCGCTGGGTGCGTGGCGTTGTCGATGGCATCGAAGTCGATTGGTTCGGGATCAGCTGGCTCGAGCCCGACGCGTGCGGTTCGTGCGGGCTCGGGCGTGCGCACGGCAAAGACCTGCGGCTCCTGGGTCTCAGCCAGTGTCGCGCGCTGGCGCATAAGGGCATCGTGATTGCTGGTCTGGGCCGTCTCGATGGCCTCGACGCGGTCGATCAGATGCTGCATGGCCTGCTGCATGGTATCGAGCGCTTCGGCCGTCTGGGCATCGCCCTGCCTTTGCTCGCCGATGAAGGCATCGAGCATGGCCGTCAGCTCGACGAGACGGGGATCGCTGGACATCGCTGAGCTGGACTGCGCCGGCTGCGGCTCGCTGCGGAGCGAGGCCGCGACGCGCTCGGCCGCCGCCGTGGCGACCGCAGTCAGCTTCTCGTCCGTCGGCGTGAGAGTGCCGACGATGCGCGTGATCTCCTCGTCTGAGTGACCCTGGCGCAGGTCCGTCAGCCGGCTCTCGATGGTATCGAGACGCCCGAGCTGCCGCTGCGCGCGCTCGATCTCCGCGGCGAGCTCGCCGATCTGTCGCTCGACGCTCTTCAGGGCATCGGGATCGCTGCCCGGCCGCCCCGTGATCTCGACGAGGGCGCGGTCGAAACGCTGCTCGAATTGGTCGAAGCGTGCGCCGATGGTAAGGAGGGTATTGTGCGGGTTGTGAGCCGCAAGCGACTGCTCGACACGCTCGGCGATATTGGCAAAGCGCGCTTCGAGCCAGGAGGGCTCAATGGTCGTCTGCGCCGGGGCCGAGGGTGGCGGTGGCGCGGCGGCAGGCGCGAGAACTTCCTCGCCGGACTCGCCGAAGGCTTGATGGCCGGCTGAGTGTGAGGGCTGCGGCGCGTCGTCCTGCGTGCGATGCGCATTCATGATGGCGCGCTTGAGCTCGGCACGCACGGCATCGGGCAGTATATCATCGGCGTCGTGTGCGGGCGAAGCGACGGGCGCGCGCCGGGGCTCCGCGTCGGTCAGTTGCTCGGCGAAGGAGGACATGGCGGCCTCGATCCGGCCGATCGCGGCGCTGTACTCGTGCGGCATGCTCGGCTTCGCGGCGCTGGCGCGATCCGAAAGCTTGGCGACGCGTCCCTGCATATCGTGCAGGGCTTCCGTATGCCGTGCACCGGCGCCGCGGATCTCGTGAGCGAGGCTGTCGAGCAGGACACTGAGATCGTCGGCAGGGCGGTCGGCGGCGTAACCGTTCGCGCCGGGCTTTGCAGTATCTTCGTGGCCTGCCATTTCCGTTCCCCTAGCCGCGCGGGCGTCAACAGCACCTTCCTGTCGCGCCATATCCCCGAGCGGGCCAAGGGGGAAAGCCGAACTGAGATGAAGTCGGCTTCAGGTGCGTCGTCACAGGTGCACTTGCAGACCCCGACGCGGGACGAATCCATGGAGCAGCGTGAAAGACGCTCGCAAGGCACCGTAAACTTTTGGTTAAGCTCACAAGGAAACGAAAGAATGGTCGCACCCCGCCGGGCAGAACGGAGCACGACCATACTTAGACTATGAGTCGAAGCTTGCGTGAAGCCGGGCCTATTCGGCGGCCGCTTTCGGAGCGGCTGGTCGCCACCTCAAGCGAGGCTCGCGAGCCGCCTTCGTCTCGTCGAGGCGGCGACGGGGGCTGAGCATCGGCGCTTCCTTGAAGCGGCTCTTGTCATTGCCGTGCCTGGCTTCGTTGGCGAGGAAGCGCAGCGTGCCGATGAACTGATCGAGGCTCTGCTTCGACTCCGATTCCGTCGACTCGATCAGCATGGCCCCGTGCACGACCAGCGGGAAGTACATGGTCATGGGGTGATAGCCCTCGTCGATCATGGCCTTGGCGAAGTCGAGCGTGGTAACGCCCGTATCCTTGAGCCAGGCATCGTCGAACAGCACCTCGTGCATGCAGGGCCGGTCGCCGGTCGGTCCGCCGAAGGGCTGGCTCATGAGGTCCTTGAGGCCCGCGCGGATGTAATTCGCTGAGAGCACCGCGTCCTCCGAGGCCTGCCGCATGCCGTCGGCGCCGTGCGAGAGCATGTAGGTGAGCGCGCGCACGTACATGCCCATCTGGCCATGGAACGCCGTGAGGCGGCCAAACGGATGGGCATCGCCGGCGGTGGCTGTATCCTCGACGAGGGAGAGCTTGTCGCCGTCCTTGCGGATGAAGGGGAGGGGGGCGTAAGGCGCGAGCGCCGCCGAGAGGACGACGGGGCCGGCACCGGGGCCGCCGCCGCCGTGGGGCGTCGAGAAGGTCTTGTGCAGGTTGATGTGCATGGCATCGACGCCGAGATCGCCGGGGCGCACCTTGCCGACGATCGCATTGAAGTTGGCGCCGTCGCAGTAGAAGTAGGCGCCGGCTTCGTGTACGACCTTGGCGATCTCGACGATCTCGCGCTCGAAGAGGCCGCACGTATTGGGGTTCGTCAGCATGATTGCCGCGACATCGGGGCCGAGGGCTGCCCGCACGGCCTCCGCCGAGACGGTGCCGTCGGCCATGGCGGGGATCGGCTTCACGCGGTAGCCCATGAAGGCTGCGGTCGCTGGGTTGGTCCCATGAGCGCTGTCGGGGACCAGCACCACATCGCGCTTCGAGCCTTTGGCCTCATGCGCGGCCTTGATGGCAAGCATCCCGCAGAGCTCGCCGTGCGCACCCGCTTTGGGCGAGAGCGCGACGGCCGGCATGCCCGTCAGCTCCATGAGATAGTGCGCGAGCGTCTCCATGAGCTGGATCGCGCCCTGCACGGTGCTCTGCGGCTGCAAGGGATGGATATCGCCGATGCCGGGAAGCCGCGCCATCTTCTCGTTGAGACGCGGGTTGTGCTTCATGGTGCACGAGCCAAGCGGATAGAGCCCGCTATCGATCGCGTAGTTCTTGCGCGAGAGACGCACGTAATGGCGCATGGTCTCGGGTTCGGTGAGGCCGGGAAGGCCGATCTCGGCGCCGCGCTCGAGTCCGCCGAGGCGCGACTTCGCTTTGGGTGCACCTGGAAGATCGACGCCCGTGCGACTGGTGTCGCCGATCTCGAAGATCAGCGCTTCCTCGTGATCGAGGCCGCGATTGCCGGTGAAGGTTGTGATCTCGGCGGACGACGCCGTACCGGGCGCAGTGGGGCGACCCTGATTGTTCATGGCCATCACAGGATCTCCTTCAGTGCCGCAGCGAAGGCCGCGCGATCGTCATCGGTGTTGATCTCGGTGGATGCGACGAGGATGAGATCGGCGAGATCGGGCTTGTCGGGCTCGAGGCGCGAGACCGGCACGCCACCGAGAATGCCCTTCTCGACAAGCTTCTCGATCACCGCCGCGGCCTTGCCCGGCACGCGGATCGTGAACTCGTTGAAGAACGTGTCATTGAGTACGCTCACGCCCTTCACCTTGGAGAGGCGCTCGGCGAGGTCGCAGGCATTGGCGTGATTGAGCGCGGCGAGCTTGCGCAGGCCCGCTTCGCCGAGCAGCGTCATGTGGATGGTGAAGGCGAGCGCGCACAGACCCGAGTTCGTGCAGATGTTGCTCGTCGCCTTCTCGCGGCGGATGTGCTGCTCGCGCGTCGAGAGCGTGAGCACGTAACCGCGCTTGCCGCTCGCGTCGACGGTCTCGCCGGCAAGGCGACCCGGCATCTGGCGCACGTATTTCTCACGCGTCGCGAAGAGACCCACGTAGGGTCCGCCGAAATTCAGACCATTGCCGATCGACTGGCCTTCGGCGACGACGATGTCGGCGCCCATCTCACCCGGCGACTTGAGCGCGCCGAGAGCCACGACCTCGGTCACAACGACGACCAGCAGCGCGCCTTTGGCGTGCGCGGCATCGGCGATGGGCTTCAGGTCGCGGATGGTCCCGTAGACGCTCGGATACTGGACGACGATGCAACTCGTATCGCCGTCGATGGCAGCGGCTGCATCCTCCTTGCCAAGCGGATCAGGCGGCAATGCGCTGACGGCCGTATCGCCCCACTTGGCGAGCGTTTCGGTCACCGCGCGGTAGTGCGGATGGAGCCCGCCCGAGAGCACAGCTTTCTTCCGCCGCGTGATCCGGTGCGCCATGAGCATCGCTTCGCCGCAGGCCGTCGAGCCGTCGTACATCGAGGCGTTGGCCACATCCATGCCGGTGAGCAGCGCAACCTGCGACTGGAACTCGAAGAGCACCTGCAGCGTGCCCTGCGTGATCTCGGGTTGGTAGGGCGTGTAGCTCGTCAGGAATTCCGAGCGCTGGATCAGATGATCGACGCTCGCCGGAACATGATGGCGATAGGCGCCCGCGCCGACGAAGAAGGGCACGGAGCCCGCAGCCACATTGCGTGCGGACAGCTTGCCGATCTCGCGCTCGACGGCGATCTCGCTCTGGGTCTTGGCGAGGGCGGGCAGCGCCTTCAGCAGCTTGCCGTTCGGCACATCGGCGAACAGATCGTCGATTGCCTTGACGCCGATCTTCGCGAGCATGTCCGCCCGGTCGGCCTCATCGAGTGGGAGATAGCGCATCGTCGGGCTCTCGGTTGGAGGAGGACTATCAGGTGTGAGCGGGCATTCCGGCGATGGTGACCGTCGCCCGAATGGAATTGGCGATGTAGCACTCGGCGTGCGCGCGCGTGTGCAGCGCGGCGATATCGGCGTCGGTCGGCTGCTTCGCGCCGGACCACACGATCTCCGGCTTGAGCGTGATAGCGGAGATGTAGAGCTTGCCGGCCTCGTTCGGCGTCATCACGCCGAGAGCCGTGTCGGTGTAGCTATCGACGACGAAGCCTTGCCGTCCCGCGAAAGCGAGAAAGAACAGCATGTGGCAGGACGAACAGGCGGCAACGAGGGCTTCCTCGGGATCGACCGCATCGGCGCGCGACATGGGCGGCTTGACGGAGGACGGCGCCGGCGACGCCGGCACGACGACGCCATCGTCGAAGCGCCATTCATGCGCGCGGCTGTACTTGTTGTCGGTGAAAACGGCGCCGACGTCGCGCGCCCAGTGCACAGTCGCCTGGTAGGTTTGCGACATGGCGCGCCTCAGCTTGCCGCGACGAAGGCGTCGTAGCCGGCGCGATCCATGAGCGCGTCGAGCTCCGCTGGCTTCGCAAGGCGCACCTTGAAGAACCACGCCTTGCCTTCGGCGTCCTCGTTCACGAGACCAGGGGTCGACGCGAGATCGCCGTTTGCCTCGATGACCTCGCCGGTGACGGGGGAGTAGACGTCGCTCGCGGCTTTGACGCTCTCGACGACGGCGACAGCCTCCTCGGCGGCAACCTTGCGCCCGACCTCAGGCACTTCGACGAACACGACGTCGCCGAGCTGGTCCTGGGCGTGGACGGTAATGCCGATCGTCGCGACGTCACCGTCGACGCGGATCCACTCATGATCCTTGCTGAACTTCTCGATAGCCATGTCGTGCTCCTGATTGGGGATGTGCGGTGTGGTCTCAGCGGACGTAGCGGTGAGGTGCGAAAGGTATGTTCGCGATCGTCGCGGGCAGTGGCTTGCCGCGCACGATGAGCTGGATCTGCGTACCGAGCTCGGCGTGTGCGCTTTCGACGTAGCCCATGGCGACGGGGCCATTCACGGAGGGGCCGAAGCCACCCGAGGTGATCGTGCCGATCGGCTTGCCGCTCATGTCCTGGATCTCGGTGCCTTCGCGCGCGGGAGCACGGCCCCCGGGCTTGATGCCGACGCGGCGTCGGCTCGGGCCGTTGGCTAGCTCGGACTTGATGCGCGCGGCGCCGGGGAAGCCGCCTTCATCGCGGCGCCGCTTCTGTATCGACCACTGCAGGCGCGCCTCGATGGGCGATGTCGTGGTGTCGATATCGTGGCCATAGAGGCAGAGACCGGCTTCGAGGCGGAGCGAGTCGCGCGCACCGAGGCCGATGGCTTCGACGTCGGGGCTCGATGTCAGCAGCGTCCAGATCTTGGCGACATGCGCGTTCGGCACGGCGATCTCATAGCCGTCCTCGCCCGTGTAGCCGGAGCGCGTGAGGTGAACGGGCTGGCCATCGAACTTCGCGAAGCGGCCGGCCATGAAGCTCATCGTCTCGACGCCGGGGACGAGCTTGGAGAGCACGTTGACGGCGCGCGGTCCCTGCAGCGCGATCAGCGCGTGCGCGTCGTCGACCTCGAGTTTGACGCCCGCGGGGAGGTTTGCCGCGATGTGCGCGTAGTCGGCATCCTTGCAGCCGGCATTGACGACGAGCAGCAGCGTGCCGTCGTTCTCGGCCCCTTCAGGACGCGTGATCATCAAGTCGTCGAGGATACCGCCATCAGCTGCTAGGAGCTGCGAATAGCGCTGTTGGCCCGGCTTGAGGTTCAGGAGGTCGGCGGGAAGAAGCGCTTCGAGCGCGCGTGCGGTAGTCGCGTGATCCGGTCCGCGCAGCCAGCAGATGCCCATGTGGCTCACGTCGAAGAGCCCGGCCTTCTCGCGCGTCCAAAGATGCTCCTTCAGCACGCCGAGCGGGTACTGCACGGGCATATCGTAGCCGGCGAACGGCACCATCTTGGCGCCGGCAGCAACGTGCAGATCGTAGAGAGGAGTCCGCCGGAGCGGGGCGCTGGAAGTCGGATCGGCGCTCATCGTAACGAGGTCCCACGCGGCTCTGAGCCCGCACGACCATTCGCGCGAGCCGGAGCCCCCTCTGTCACGGAACCTGAGAGATTCCAGTCATTCGCCAACTAACGCTTGCGAGCGACCTTACCCCTTCGGTGAGCCGGCCTTGCCACCGGCTGCTTTCCAGAGCGCCATCAATCTGCGGTCCTTTTGCCTGAGAGTTTCCGGGGCGGTTGCTCCTTCGGCGCCTGCACGCGGCCCACAAAGGGGCCACGAGCCGATCTCTTCCGCAGATGTCGACTGGCGGGGGCGAGCATAGGCGGCCGCGCGCGCCTGTCAATCGTGCGCCGCCATCATGCTGAGGGAAAAACAGGCGACAGGCCGAGGATTAGCCCGCGCCCGGAGCCGTCTGCTCGAAGCCGACGAAGACGTCGATGTCGCCAGGGCGCGCGCCTTCGGGAATGTCGAACGTCACGGTGCGGACCTGTGAGAAGTACGCGATCGGATTGTCGATCGAAACGCTTGCCTCGATGCTGGTGCGATCGCCGCCAAGAGGCGCGCGCTTCGCATCCCGCACGGAGACCTGGACCGGCAATCGGATGAGGCCGGGGCGTCCGCGCGGTCCGAGCAGGACGCGTCCCGAGAAGCCATACTTCACGCTGACGCGGCTGCCCTCGATGGTGCATTCGCGCGCAGTGCGCGTGATTTCGCCGCGATGGACGACGCCGAGGCTGTCGCCGGCACGGCCGGGCTCATAAATGGTGATGTGATGGTCGCGCGAGGCCACTTGGAAGCGCGGGCAGCCATGGGCGACGCCGCCACCGCTGGCAGTGCCTTCCGCCTTGGCCGAAGAGAGCAGATTGTCCTCGGTCACGCGCGCCGAGGGGCCGGTCGAGCCGGTACCACCGAACATGCCGCCCATGCCGGACGAGAGCGTGGACATGCCGCAGCCTGAAACCATCAGGCCGATGCCCGAAGCCGCAAGCAGGCGTACGCCCGCCAGCCGCCATTTACGCTTATTCCCCCTCACGCGGTCTCCATTCCACATGGATGACAGTCCCCCTGTCATCGGCGGCGCCAGTATCCCGGCCGCATGGGAGCAAGGCCCATTGCACTTGATTTTATTCGGCAACTGTAGCACCTCGCTCAAACCCATGCCAAGCTGCGGGCCAAGCGCAGGATTGGCGGAACGCCCTTCTCGCATCTCTTGCGGCTCGCTCCAACGTCGGCTCGATAAACCCATGTCCGAACGCCCGCCGCTAACCATCCTGCTCGCCGCACCGCGCGGCTTCTGCGCGGGTGTCGATCGAGCCATCCAGATCGTCGAGTTAGCGCTCGCCCGATTCGGTGCCCCGGTCTATGTGCGCCACGAGATCGTTCACAACCAATTCGTGGTCGAGAACCTCCGGCGGAAAGGCGCCATATTTGTGGAGGAGCTGGACGAAATTCCGGAAACGGA
>JAEZAW010000348.1 GCA_023430315.1 Pseudomonadota bacterium
GCCTCGCCCCATGACAGCCCATAGCACACCGGTTCCGAGATACACGAGCTATCCGACCGCACCTCACTTCTCGCCGAAGATCGATCACAGGCGATATGCGTCCTGGCTGTCGGCATTGCCGGCCGGCAGCGATCTCTCGCTCTACATCCACATTCCGTTCTGCCATCAGCTCTGCTTGTACTGCGGCTGTAACACGAAGGCGACGCAGCAGTATGCGCCTGTGGCGTCGTATCTGCGGTCGCTCGAGCAGGAGATCGACGGTGTCGCAGAGCGCCTGCCGGATCACCGCGTCGTGCAGATCCACTGGGGTGGTGGCTCGCCGAATATCCTTGCTCCGGCCGATATCCGCGCGCTGTCCCATGCGATCCGCGCGCACTTCAATGTCGAGCGCGACGCAGAGTTCGCCGTCGAGATGGACCCGCGCCACCTCGATTCCGAACAGATCCAGGCATTCGGCCACGCGGGCATAACCCGGCTCTCGCTCGGCGTTCAGGATTTCAACGAGGCCGTTCAGGCCGCGATCGGTCGCGCGCAGAGTTTCGAGATGACACGACGGGCCGTCGATGCCTTTCGCAACCTCGGCGTTGCCTCGATCAACATCGATCTCATGTATGGGCTCCCGCATCAGACGACGGAGTCGGTCGAGCGCACTGCCGCTCAGGTGCTCGCACTCGAGCCGGATCGCGTCGCGGTTTTCGGCTATGCGCATCTGCCCCAGCGCATGAAGCACCAGCGGCTGATCCCCGCGCAGGCGCTGCCGACCGCCGCCGAGAGGCTCGCTCAGTCGGCCAGGATCGGGCAAATTCTCGTCGAACGCGGCTACGTCAGGGTCGGCTTCGATCACTACGCCAAGCCGACCGACAAACTTGCCGCCGGCAACATCGCCCGCAACTTCCAGGGCTACACGACGGACCAATGCAGTGCCCTGATCGGGATCGGCGCCTCGGCCATCGGGCGGTTGCCGCAGGGATATGTTCAGAATGCCGTCGCTGCCGCCGACTACGCGCGACGCATCGATGAGGATGGGCTGGCGACGGCAAAGGGCATCGAGCTCAGCAGCGAAGACAAGGCGCGCGGTTACGTCATCGAGCAGCTCATGTGCGAGCTGCGCTTCTCTGTCGTCGACGTCAGAGAAAAATGCGGGGCTTCAGCGAGCGACATTCTTCGAGATGCTGACAGGGTTCTGGAGGCGGACGAGAATGCAGGCTTCGTCCGGCGCACGGCAGATGGCTTCGTCGTCACCGAGCGCGGACGACCATTCCTGCGCAGCATCTGCGCTCATTTCGATGCTTACCTATCCGGCTCGCACGCGCTCCACTCGTCGAGCGTGTGAGCGCTCCCATGGGAGCGCTCATCGCGCTTTCATGCTTACGACGCGGGGCAGGCTGCGCCGGTATCGGCCCAAGCTTGCATGAGCGCGCCAAACTCGGCCGGTGTACCAGGTGCTGGCTCACGGCCGACGCCAGGGTTCCAGCCCCAGAGCACAAGCGTGTCAGTGGTGACATGCTTGATCAGGCCGGGAATATCACGGCTGCCATTGCGGTTCGGATCCTTGAGCTGCTCGCAGATCTGACCGACCGTCTTGCCTTCCCAAGCCATCGAGGCCGGCGCTAAAGCCCAGTGACCGTCGCCGGGGATGCGCGCGGGATCGTAGTTCTGCTTGCCGTGGCACGTAGCGCAATGCATTCCCGGCGCGCCATGACCGTCCTTGCCGCGCACCACCAGCGGCTCATGCAGGCGCCGCGCATCGCCCTGGCGCGGACGCTCAGTCACTGGATGGCAGTTCATGCAGCGCGGATGCTGCAGAACCTTCGCCATCTCCGTGAAGAGCGCGACCGAACGGTCGCGCTCGTTGGCAATGCTGCTGAAGCTCGCGGCCGGCTGCAAGGAACTGCCGGACGGCGATCGAGGTGTAGTCTGCGCGAAGGTCAGGGCCGTGCCCGCCAGCCCGATCGCGATGCCGGCGGCCGCGGTTAGAAGGATGGCCTTCCGCATCAGACCGTCCCTCCCTTCATCGGCAGCTGGCGCGGACGTCCGTGGCCGAGCGCCGCCAATGCATTGGCGACCGCGGGACCGATGGGCGGCACGCCGGGTTCACCGACGCCGGTTGGCGACGCGGTCGAGGCGATGATCCGGACCTCGACCTCCGGCATTTCATGGATGCGCAGCGAGCGATAGCTATCGAAGTTAGTCTGGACTGGCCGGCCCTGGTCGAGCGTGATCTCGCCGTAGAGAACATGACCCAGACCGAAACCGATGCCGCCTTCGATCTGAGCGCGAATGACGTCCGGATTGACGGCAACACCGCAATCGATCGCGCACCAGACCTTGTGCACCTTGGGTTCGCCGTCGGACCCTAGCGAAACCTCAGCGATCTGCGCGACGAAGGAGCTGAAGCTCTCGACCAC
The DNA here is from genome assembly GCA_023430315.1 of Pseudomonadota bacterium. Classification (GTDB taxonomy): domain Bacteria; phylum Pseudomonadota; class Alphaproteobacteria; order Rhizobiales; family Hyphomicrobiaceae. Next base: position 2,409 of record JAEZAW010000348.1, read on the forward strand.
CGCGACACCGCGTGCGCGGCCCTCGACCGGTCCGGCCCCTTTCCAGTTCGCCATCTCGCCGACGGCCCGGAGCACGGCTGCGGCACGCGGGTGCTTATTGCCCATCAGAGCGAGACGACCTTGGAGCGGATCCTGCCCCGCGGCCTGAAGAAGCTCATCGACAAAGCATTCGACGGCATAGCCCGTATGCGTGTGACCAACGGAGCGCCACCAAAGCGTCGGCACGCCAACCTTCGGATTGTGCACCTCACAGCGAAAGTCGGGCACCTCATAGAAGATGTTGTTCGCACCCTCGACCGCCGTCGCATCGAGACCGTCCTTCACCACCATCGACTCGAACGGCGTGCCGAGAAAGAAGGACTGGCCCACGATGTTGTTGGACCAGGCGATGATTTTGCCATCCTTCACCGCGCCGCGCAGGCGATGGAGAAAGAGCGGACGATAGTAGCCGCCGGTCAGATCGTCCTCGCGTGTCCACACGACTTTGACAGGACGATTGGGACCGATTGCCTTCGCCGCCATGGCGAGCTCGGCCGCGCGATGCTGGCTTACCTGCGCACGCCGACCGAAGCTGCCACCAGCGAGCATCGTCTCGAGCCGGACCTTCTCCGGCGGTAGCTCGAGGATAGTCGCGATAGTCTGGTGCTCGGTCGTCTGAAACTGACTGCCGAAGCGCGCCAGCGCCTCGTTGCCATCCCATTCCAGGTAGCCGTCGAGCGGCTCCATAGGCGCGTGCGCGAGATAGGGAAAGACGAACTCCGCCTCGATCACGCGATCGGCCTTGGCGAGCACAGCCTCGGCGTCGCCGCGTGAGCCCGCCATGCGTCCCGGTTCACGCGCGAGCTTGCGGTACTCGGCAACAAGCTCGCGGCTGCCGCGCATTTCGGCAGCGCTATCATCCCAGGTTACCTTCAGCGCCTCACGGCCTTTCAGCGCCGGCCACATGCCATTGGCATAGACAGCCACACCTGAGCCGATCGCTTTGACGTCGACCACGCCCTTGACCTTGAGCGTCTCGGCAGCGTCGAAACTCGCGACCTTGCCGCCAAAGCGCGGCGGACGGGCGACGACCACGGTCAGCATGTTCGGCGCAGAGATATCGATCGTGAACTGCGCCTTGCCGGTGGCCTTGTCGGCGCTGTCGAGGCGTTTCACGGCTCCTTCCTTGCCGATCAACCTGTAGGCGGAGGCCGGCTTGAGCGGCGGGTTCTCCGGCACCGCGAGCTTCGAGGCGGCTTCGGCGAATTCTCCGAAGGATCCCTTCCTGCCGGAAGCATGACTGATCACGCCCGCCTCGACCTTGATCTGCGAGGCCGGCACTTTCCATGCCGCGGCTGCGGCCTGAACGAGCATGGCGCGCGCCGCAGCGCCGGCCTTGCGCATCTGCTCCCAACTATTCGCGATCGCCGTCGAGCCGCCAGTGCCCTGCACGCCGAATGCCAGATTGGCGTAGAGCTTGACGTCGGCTGGCGCGTGCTCGCTGCGCATCTGGCTCCAGTCGGCGTCCAGTTCCTCGGCGACAAGAGTGGCAAGACCGGTGAACGGTCCCTGGCCAAACTCGATGTGCTTGATGAGCACGGTGACCGTGCTGTCCGGCGCGATGCGCACGAAGGCGTTCGGAGCGAACGTAGCGTTGCCACCGGGCCGGTACGCTGCGCCGGCACCGGATTGGGCGCGAGCGGGAAGCGGCAGATGCAGGCCGATGACGAGAGCACCGGCGCCTCTTAGCAACGTGCGCCGCGAGAGGTTCATATCGTGCTGGGTCACGGTCAGCCCTCCAGCGCGCGGGCTGAGTCGTGGATCGCAGCACGGATGCGAACGTAGGTGGCACAGCGACAGATGTTGCCATTCATTGCGAGGTCGATGTCGCGATCGGTCGGCTTCTTGTTTTCCTTCAGGAGCGCGATCGCGCTCATCACCTGCCCGGACTGACAGTATCCACATTGCGGCGCATCACGCGCGATCCAGGCGGCCTGAACGGCCTCGGCTTCCTTACCGGCCAGCCCTTCGATCGTGGTGACTTCACTATCGCCGACCGCCGATACCGGCGTCACGCAGGAGCGAACGGGGTTACCGTTGAGAAAGACCGTGCAGGCGCCACACTGCGCAACACCACAGCCGAACTTGGTGCCTGTCAGTCCGATGTTGTCGCGGATGGCCCAGAGCAGGGGCGTGTCGTCGTCGATATCGACGCTGTGCGTCGTTCCATTCACTTTGAGAGTGACCATAGCTGCATCCGATGTTGGTGTGGTCGTGCGCGGCAGCATCTCACGGCTCGAGGTTCGCCCGTCGGGCTCGCCGTGACATATCTCCAACACGGAGATTTGTGCCGTAACGATGGGTCGCGCGCATAGAGGACAGACTGAGCAGACTTGGCGGTCGTGTCGACGCACGATGCCGTGAACTTGTGGTGATGAGATAAGTTGCGTGGCTTGGCTTAGACTCTTGCAATCGCGACGGCGCGCCACAAATATTCTATGACGGGTGCGATCCGCTCCGAGACAAAGGAAAGGACCGATGCCCGCGAACGCTTCGTCCGAACGCCACCACGTCGTCGTGGTGGGTGCAGGTTTTGGCGGGCTGGAGACCGTGCATCATCTTGCCGGCGCTCCAGTTCGCATCACTGTCATCGACCGCCGTAACCATCACCTCTTCCAGCCGCTGCTTTACCAAGTCGCAACTGCATCGCTCGCGACCTCGGAGATCGCCTGGCCTATTCGTCATCTGTTGCGCAAGCGGCCGGAGGTGACGACGCTGCTTGCGTCGGTCGAAGGGATCGATAAGGAAGCGCGTCGCATCATGCTCGATGACGGATCGACAGTCGCCTACGACACGCTAGTGCTGGCGACGGGTGCCCGCCATGCCTATTTCGGCCATGACGACTGGGAGCCGGTTGCGCCGGGGCTCAAGACGCTCGAGGATGCAACCACCATCCGGCGCCGCATTCTCGTCGCCTTCGAGAAGGCGGAGCGAGAGATGGATCCGCAGCGGCGATCGGCGCTGCTCACGTTCGTCATCATTGGTGCCGGCCCGACGGGCGTCGAGATGGCCGGCACCATTGCGGAATTGGCGCGCGTGACGCTGCCACAGGACTTCCGTCACATCGACACGCGGCAGGCTCGCGTCGTGCTGATCGAGGCAGGGCCGCGTGTGCTCGCCGGCTTCACCGAGGATCTGTCTGCCTACGCGCTGCGATCTCTGGAAAGCCTCGGTGTCGAGGTCGAGCTTGGCCATCCAGTATCGGCGTGCACGGCTGACGGCGTCGTCTACGGTGCGAAGACGCTCGCAGCATCGACGATCATCTGGGCTGCGGGTGTTCAGGCCTCACCAGCTGGAGAATGGCTCCGTGCTCGCGTTGACCGTGCCGGCCGCGTAATCGTGGAGCCGGATCTGACCGCGCCGGGGTATCCAGAGATCTTCGTCATCGGCGATACCGCGGCCGTCGTGGCGCCCGATGGATCGCCAGTGCCCGGCATCGCGCCGGCCGCCAAGCAGCAAGGCAAATACGTTGCAGCGACGATCAAGGCGCGATTGCGCGGCGAGACCACGCAAGTGCCCTTCCGCTACAAGCACGCGGGAAGCCTGGCGACGATCGGCAAGCGGCTGGCGGTCATCGACTTCGGTCGCATCAAGCTGCGCGGAACTCTGGCGTGGTGGATGTGGGGACTGGCGCACATCTACTTCCTGATCGGCGTGCGCAACCGTCTCAGCGTTGCCATCAACTGGCTATGGATTCACACGCGCGACCAGCGCAGCTCCCGGCTGATCACGCAAGGCAGCGCCAACATCGACAGGAAGTGACAATGTCCCGAACGGACGTCGCTTCACGCCGCCTCTGTGACAAGACCGATATTCACACATAACAATAAATTCTAAATCAGCGTCTCGGACTGCGTGGAATTGGAATAGGCGCTACGCTCACGGGCTTAATGCTAGACCGCTAAATGGTGCGGTGCGTGGTGCTGCAGATTCGACACTTTCGAACTTAAACTGTTGATGTGCTAACCATCGACCAGCTCCGCACTTGATTGGCGCGCTCGATCTCTGCACACTGATGACTTAAGTGACCCGCCATCGTGAGGGTAGCTAAGCCCTCGCTCATCAACGGGGGAACAGCGCCGTGCATAAGCTCCGGGCTCTATACATACTTGCCTGCGCGTTACCTGCTCTACTGGCCGCACCCGCTGCCGCCAATGCGCAGGGTTTCTTCTCCTTCCTCTGGGAAGGCGGCTCGCGCGAGGTGGTCTCGTTCAGTCCTCGACATGCGCCGGGCCAGATCATCGTCAGTTTTGGCGATCGGCGTCTGTATTGGGTCCAGCGTCCTGGCGTAGCGATCAGCTATCCCATTGCCGTGCCACGGGAGAAAAGTCGCTGGCAGGGCACGTCCGTGATCTCCGACAAGCGGATAAATCCCGGCTGGACACCCACAGCGGAAATGCGGCGCGAGAACCCGCGCTTGCCGGTGCACGTGCCGGGCGGACATCCAATGAACCCACTCGGCGTCCGCGCGCTCTATCTCGGCTCGACGATGTATCGAATTCACGGCACGGATGCGCCATGGACCATCGGCACTGCGGCCTCGAAGGGTTGCATCCGCATGTACAATAGGGATGTGCTGGACCTCTACCCGCGCGTTCCTGTCGGCACCCGTGTGACGGTGACCTGGCAGCGGTTCCGAGGCTGATCATCGCCGCATTCCAAGGTTTGCTCACGTCACGCTGACTTGTCGGCGCGAGATTGTGCGCCTCAGGGTTTCTGCGGATGTTCGACCGCAAGAAACCGACGCATCTTTCCACTTCTCATGTCGCCACAGTGGAAGGATGCGTGATGCCCTCACCGCAAGCGAACGGCCTGCGCAAGCGCACCAGGAACAGCCCGGGCCGAAACGAGAGCTCCGGCGACCTGCCCCTGGACTTGCTCGAGTTCTCCCACAGCTTGGCCACATCGCACACGCCGCAGAACGTCCTCGACGCTCTGCATCATGCCGCATGCACTTCGTGTGCCGCGCTGAATGTCTTGGGCGCTGCACGGCTGCCCCTCAAATCCAACGACTGGGGTGCGATGCGTCTTGGCCAGTCCGTCTTCTTGCATCCGGAGGTCCCTGACGGCTGGTGGGATGAGTATACGGTTTTGGCTCCGACACGTTTCACGCCGGCGATGTTTCTGGCGCGAAGCAGTCTGGCCACCTACACCTGGATCGAAACCCGACGCCTGCTTCAACCCATAGGCGTCGACCGCTGGGGCTATGAATTGGCGCTCAAGTATGGAATGCGCGACGGCTTTATCTGTCCTGTGGGCGGGCGCTGGATGATTGCCTACTGGTCCAGGAAAGATCTCTGCAATCTGCTGACGCCGACATCGCGTATCCTTCTGCAATCCGCCAGCAGTCTAGCAGCGCAACGCTTGGAGTATCTGACTGCCCCTGACGCTCGGCGTGTCGGCTCGCGCTCACGCCTCACAGCCCGTGAACTCGCAGTGCTGCGCCTCGTCTCTGACGGGCGGCAGTCGAGCGAGATTGCCAAGTCGCTCGGGCTTGGCGAGGAGACGGTGCGCAGTCACCTCAAGAAGGCACAAGTAAAACTCGGCGCTCGTAATCGTGCCCAGGCCGCCTGTGAAGCCCTACGCCAGAATTTGATACCTTGAGCCAAGCCGAGTGCGCCACGACTGCCGGCCTAAAGCTGGTCTCACCTCTGAAGCTCGCAACCAGCCCTACAGTGTCGAGAACCACTGGCACGATCGCGAAAGCAAGCATGAAGAAGATGAACGGTTCCATGAACCCTCTCAATGCTCAACATGAATGGCGATGGTCGAGAGGTCGCGCTCAGGCATCTCCCCCTGCTCCGCCTGGCGCGACCTCATCGGAAAGGATCGTGCCCTGACAGCGGGAGCCGGGCAGCCCGATCGTGACCGGATCGTGCCCTGACGGAAAAGGCCGGGCAGTCCAATCTGGTAGCTGTGGCAGCGCTGCACAGGAGCAATGCTCGGAGCCACGACGCGGCATATGTCACGCGTCGGGAGGGGTTTGTATCCCCGCTTCGGGGGAGAATTGTGGCTACGTCGCGCATCGATCGAACGCGCGGGTGGTTCTCCGATCAAAAAACGTTACTGACGAGCAACACCCCTGTCGTCGCCAATGCTGCCACCCAGAGCAGATCGAAGTTCAGCCAGGCACTGCGAAGGACCGCGACGCCGAGCCATTCATGCACGACCACGGCGATGGCGGCTGTTGTCGTCAGCATCGCCAGAGTGTGAATGCCGACACCGGTAAACGCTGATGTCAGCGGCGACATAGATCCCGTGCCAGTTGTCCCGCTTTCGAGACATGTGCCCATGAGCGCCGGCCACAGCATCAGGCCGGCGCCATGCGCTGCTGCCATCAGGAATGACCAAGCTGCGAGGCCCCAAAGCCCGACCTGCATCCCGAAGCGCACGCGATGACGATGCCGCACGCGCCAGTGGTAGGCCGCCCATGCGAGGAGAGCGACGCCGGCGCCCACACGCACGAGGTTGTGCGGGAAGAAGGCGCCAACAAGGACGAGCAAGCCCGCGACGGCTGCAACCGAGAGGGCATGGCCGAGCGCGATCGGTACCAGCGATACCATCACCACCGTCCGGCTCTGGCGGTGCAGTCCCAGCGCCACAGCGAACAGCCAACCCATCGCGGGGTTCAGGCCATGGAAGGCGCCGAGACCCGCGAATGTCAGCCATGGCCATGCGTCCGTCATGACAGGCCTACGGATAGCAGTACGAATCCGATGAGCAGTCACCGCCTTCGAGCCGCACTTGATGCGGACGATGCGGAGCCGGCCATTCGACGAAGAACTTCGGATCGAAGGCGACGCCGCCGTTCGGATCAGCGTCGAGCTTCACCATCCAGCCTTCGATGCCGTCGGGATAGAACTGCGGATCGATGGCACCGTAGAGCGAGTTGGTGAAATAAATACGCTTGCCGTCGCGACTGATCTCGACCATCTGCGGGCCGCCGCTCAGTGCGCCGTTCTTCGCGCCTGGATGCGTCGCCTTGGAAACGATGCCACCGATGCGCACCTTGCCCGTGAGTTTCGGATTGAACGGGTCGGAGACGTCGTACTGCTGCAGATCTCCGGTGCCCCAGCAGGCGACATAGAGGAACTTGTCATCCATGGAGAGGTCGATGTCGGTGACGAGCGGCGGCACGGCCTTGAAGCCTTTGAGCAGCGGCGGCAGGTCGTCCTCACTCGCCGGCTCGGCCGGGATCTCGATCACTTTCTTCACTGCCCACTTGTCGCCGTCCTTGTACCAAGTCCAGATCGACGACGAGAGGTTCTCGAGGCTGACCACGCAGTTGACGAAGCCGTAGGCCTTGGTCGGATCGTGCGCGGGCCGCAGCTCGAACACGAGCTGGTACTTGTCGCCGAAGTCGATGGTCTGCAGGTGCTTGCGTTTGTGCAGGTCCCAGAAATGCAAACGGCGCCCGTACTGCGCACCGAGCAGCACCTCGGGAATGAGACCGTTCTCGAAAGTATCAGGGGTGCCCCATTCGCTGGTGACGAGCGTGTCATGACCGAGGTGCCACCAGGCATCGTAAGCGAAGTGCTGCGGGCCGCGATCCATCTCCCACTGACCGCGCACGTCGAATGTTTCGGCATCCATCAGGAACACGCCACCGGGCCCCTTGCCCTCGCGATTGCCGAGCGCCGCAACATAGATGCCCTCTGGACCGCAATGGATTGTATGGGGCCGCGAGTAGCCGGCCTTGTCGGCCACCTCCTCGGGCTCGACGACTTTGACGATCTTCGGGTTTCTCGGATCGGGCTTCGTGTCGAGGATGTGAATGCGCGACGATCTGAGGCCCGGCACAACGAGGTAGCGACGCTCGGTGTGCGCGTGCGGCGCGTTGGGACATAGACACGAGGAGCAGGCGTTCCAGCCGAAGTGATGCAGCTCGTCGCCGGCGTTCGGCATCGGCGTCGTACCGATGATTTGCGAATAGGTCGTCGACTTGGGATCGACGTCGACGACCGCCAGCGCATCGGGTGTCTTGCGATCAGGATCGAAGGCCGCGACATAGGCCAGCGTCTCTGGCGCCGCCTTCATGGCCATGCGGGGTGAGGGGTAGAAACTGGGATCGGGTGTCCAGGTCGGCATCTGACGCTCTCCTTTCGGCTTCCTCCTCGATGACGAACACGTTGGCGGATCAAGCCGCCGCCACGCGTCGTCCAAAGGGCCACTGGCCAGCAGGCCGAGAAGCATCTCGGCGCTCTGTCGCGTTGGTGCCGGCGCGTACTCACCGCGCGTCACGAGGACTGGGAAGTCGAGAGCGGCGCAAGCCGCGAGCGGTGTGTCCTCGTCGATGAGGCGCGGAAATCGAGCGGCGCCTTCGTGATCCACCGAATGAGCGCCGACTGTACCGCAGGCCGCGGGCTCGCGAAAGCACCGGTTCTGCGCGAACGCCGGTCATCATAGGTTCACAGCACCCCGTCGGACGAGGCTGGTTCCTATATGAAATTCCTATACGAGGGCCTGCGCCCTCGTCTCGATTTTATATGCCGCTCTGGCCAAATTCCGCATCGGGCCGAGCCCTGAGGGCTCATGCCCGAAACCCGGGATTGTTGTTGCGGTCAAACCGCACGCAGCCCTTCGCAGATCGCAAGGAGCCTACATGCTTGACGTAATCCTTCTGGTCGGAGGCCTCGGCTTCTTCGCCATCGCCATGGCTTACGCCTTTGGCTGCGAGCGTCTCTAAGGAGAACCCCATGCTCGTCGAATACGTCCTCGGCGGCGCCGTCACAGCGGCGCTCCTGATCTACCTCGTCTATGCCCTGCTGCGTCCCGAGCGGTTCTGAGGGAGCGCCACTATGACACTGATTGGTTGGATGCAGATCCTCGCTTTCTGCGCACTCGTGGTTGCACTCGCGAAGCCGCTGGGTGGTTACATCACCCGCGTCTTCAATGGCGAGCGCACCTTCCTCTCACCGATCCTGCTCCCTCTTGAAAGAGGTCTCTACGGGCTTGCGGGTATCGACGCCAAACGCGAACAGCACTGGCTCACTTATACGGTCGCCATGCTGCTCTTCAACGCAATCGGTTTCGTCAGCCTTTATGCACTAATGCGTTTTCAGGCGAACTTGCCGCTCAATCCTGCGGATCAGGTGGCCGTCGCCCCAGATCTCGCTTTCAATACCGCTGTGAGCTTCGTCACGAACACCAACTGGCAGAATTACGGCGGCGAAACCACGATGTCCTACCTCACACAGATGGTAGGGTTGACCGTCCAGAACTTCGTTTCGGCCGCGACTGGCATCGTGCTGGCCGTCGCACTTATTCGCGGTTTTGCGCGCGCCTCGGCGGCGACAGTCGGCAACTTCTGGGCCGATATGACTCGTTGCACACTCTACATCCTGCTGCCCATCTGCATCATCTTCACGCTGTTCCTCGTGTGGCAGGGCGTCCCGCAGACACTCGGCGCGTATGTCGATGCGACAACGCTCGAGGGCGCCAAGCAGAGCATCGCGGTGGGGCCTGCAGCCTCGCAGATCGCCATCAAGATGCTCGGCACCAATGGCGGCGGCTTCTTCAACGCCAACGCGACGCATCCATTCGAGAACCCGACGTCGCTCTCGAACTTCGTGCAGATGGTGTCCATTTTCACCATTGGCGCCGCTTTGACCAACGTGTTCGGCCGCATGGTCGGCAACGAGCGCCAGGGCTGGGCGATCCTCGCCGCCATGGGCGTGCTGTTCATCGCCGGCGTCGCAGTCGCGTACTGGGCCGAGGCGAGCGGCAATGACGCCTTCACGGCGCTCGGTCTCACCGGCGGCAACATGGAAGGCAAGGAAGTGCGCTTCGGCATCGTGGCATCCGCCCTGTTTGCCGTCATCACGACCGCAGCCTCATGCGGTGCCGTCAATGCCATGCACGATAGCTTCACGGCGCTCGGTGGCATGATCCCGCTCATCAATATGCAGCTCGGCGAGATCATCGTCGGCGGCGTCGGCGCCGGTCTCTATGGCATGCTGCTGTTCGTGGTGATTGCCATCTTCGTGGCCGGCCTGATGGTCGGACGCACGCCGGAGTACGTCGGCAAGAAGATCGAGGCCAAGGAAGTGAAGATGGCCATGCTCGCCATCCTGGTCCTTCCGCTCATGTACCTCGGCTGGACGGCCGCCGCCGTCGTGATCCCATCGGCCGTGGCGTCGATGGCGAACGCCGGCCCGCACGGTTTCTCCGAGGTGCTCTACGCATACATGTCGCAGACGGCCAACAACGGCTCCGCGTTCGCTGGCCTGACCGGCAACACGCTTTGGTACAATACGACCGGCGCCGTCGCCATGCTGGTCGGGCGCTTTCTGATGATCGTGCCCGCCATGGCTATTGCCGGTTCGCTGGCGGCGAAGAAGACCGTGCCGGCGTCGTCTGGCACCTTCCCCACCACCGGCGGACTGTTCATCGGCCTTCTTGTCGGCGTCATCCTGATCGTCGGCGGTCTCACCTTCTTCCCTGCACTTGCCCTTGGCCCCATCGTCGAGCACCTCGCGATGCGTGCCGGGACGGTGTTCTAGGGAGCTCATAGGAGTCATCACATGCAAACCTCGACGCTCCGCAAGGCGACGCCTGCCACGGCGCTATTGGATACCCACATCATCCTGCCCGCCATCCGTGCTGCCTTCACCAAGCTTGATCCCAGGGTTCAGATCAGGAACCCGGTGATGTTCGTGCTCGAGATCGTCACGCTTCTCACCACGATCATCCTCGCGCGCGATCTGTTCATCGGTGGCGATGGCATCGGCTTCACTTTCCAGATTGTTCTGTGGCTGTGGTTCACACTGCTCTTCGCGAACTTCGCTGAAGCCGTCGCCGAGGGCCGCGGAAAAGCCCAGGCCGATGCGCTCAGGCGTCAGCGCACTGAAGCACAGGCCAAGCTGCTGCGCAGCGAGAGCGCACGGGACTACGATCTCGTACCTGGCACCAGCCTCAAGGTCGGTGACATCGTACTCGTCGAAGCCGGCGACCTCATTCCATCCGACGGCGAGGTCATCGAAGGTGTGGCTTCGGTGAACGAAGCGGCCATTACCGGCGAGTCCGCACCAGTCATCCGCGAGTCGGGTGGTGACCGTTCGGCCGTCACGGGCGGTACTCAGGTGATCTCGGACTGGATCCGCGTGCGCATTACCGCGGCGCCCGGCTCCACGTTCCTGGATCGCATGATCAAGCTCGTCGAAGGTGCCGAGCGCCAGAAGACACCCAATGAGATCGCGCTGAACATTCTGCTGGTGGGATTGACGATCATCTTCGTCATCGCGGTCGCGACCATCCCCAGCTACGTGATCTATGCAGGCGGCACGGTCTCGCTGGTTGTACTGGCGGCCCTGTTCGTGACGCTGATCCCGACAACCATCGGCGCACTGCTGTCGGCGATCGGCATCGCCGGCATGGACCGCCTCGTCCGCTTCAATGTGCTTGCAATGTCAGGACGCGCTGTCGAGGCCGCAGGCGACGTCGACACGCTGCTCCTCGACAAGACGGGTACGATCACCCTTGGCAACCGCCAGGCAACGGAGTTCAAGCCATTGCGTGGCGTGAGCGAGCAGGATCTGGCCGATGCAGCGCAGCTGGCTTCGCTCGCTGACGAGACGCCGGAAGGCCGCTCCATCGTCGTGCTGGCAAAGGAGAAGTATGGCATTCGTGGCCGGGACGTGAGCGATCTCAATGCGAGGTTCATCCCGTTCTCGGCGCAAACGCGCATGAGCGGCGTCGAATTCGGCTCGACATCGATCCGCAAGGGCGCCGTCGACGCTATCCTCGACTACCTCAGCCGCGGCCGCGCCAATGAGAATGGCGGTGTCGCGCTGGTCACCAAATCGCTGGTCAGTGCCGAAGTCGTGCGCGAGGCGCGAGCCCTGGCTGATGCCGTTGCCAAGTCCGGCGGAACGCCGCTCGCAGTTGCGCGCGACGGCACACTGCTCGGCATCATTCACCTCAAAGATATCGTGAAGGGTGGCATCCGCGAGCGTTTTGCCGAGCTCCGGCGCATGGGCATCCGCACGATCATGATCACCGGCGACAATCCCACGACAGCCGCGGCGATCGCGGCAGAGGCTGGTGTCGACGACTTCCTCGCCCAAGCCACGCCTGAGGACAAGCTGAAGCTGATCCGCGCCGAGCAGGACAAGGGCAAACTGGTCGCCATGTGCGGCGACGGAACCAACGCTGCACCGGCGCTCGCCCAGGCCGAAGTCGGCGTTGCCATGAACACCGGCACGCAGGCCGCGCGCGAAGCCGGCAACATGATTGACCTCGACTCCAACCCGACCAAGCTGATCGAGATCGTCGAGATCGGCAAGCAGCTGTTGATGACGCGCGGCGCCCTCACCACGTTCTCGATCGCCAACGATGTCGCCAAATACTTCGCGATCATCCCGGCGATGTTCGTCGCGTTCTATCCGCAGCTCCAGGCGCTCAACGTCATGAACCTCGCAACGCCACAGAGCGCCATCCTGTCGGCCATCATCTTCAACGCCCTCGTCATCATCGCGTTGATCCCGCTGGCGCTGAAAGGTGTCGCTTTCCGGCCGATCGGCGCCGGACCGCTGCTGCGGCGCAATCTGATGGTCTATGGCCTCGGCGGCATTCTGATCCCGTTCGTCGGCATCAAGGTGATCGACGTGGTCGTTACGGCCCTTCATCTCGCCTGAGGAGGCAATCCATGTTGAAAGAACTGCGCCCCGCAATCGTCGTGTTCGTCGGTCTCATGCTGATCACCGGCTTGGCCTATCCCTTGGCCATGACCGGCGTCGCCCAGGCACTATTCTCGCGGCAGGCTAATGGCAGCCTGATCGAGAAGGACGGCAAGGTCATCGGCTCGTCTCTGATCGGTCAGCAGTTCACGAGCGATCGGTATTTTCGCGGCCGCCCGTCGGCCACACTCGGGCCGGATCCTGCCGACTCGAGCAAGACCGTCGCTCAGCCCTACAATGCGGCGAACTCGATGGGCTCTAACCTCGGCCCGACAAGCAAAGCATTGATCGAGCGCGTCCAAGGGGATGTCGACACGCTCAAAGCCGAGAATCCGGACATGGCCGTGCCGATCGATCTCGTGACGACGCCGGGAAGCGGTCTCGACCCGCATATCTCGCCCGAGGCGGCGATCTTCCAGGTCCCGCGCGTTGCCAAGGCGCGCAGCATGCCCGAAAATCGTGTTCGGGACCTCGTCAGCCAGCACATCGAGGGCCGTCTTTTCGGTTTCCTGGGTGAGCCCCGCGTTAACGTTCTGGCGCTCAACTTGGCGCTCGATGGCGGAGCATCCAAATAGCCGATGAAGTGGCAAGGCGTCATGAACCATGGCCGATCAACACACCGACTCTGAGCAGCGGCCTTCGCCGGACGCCTTGCTGGCCGAGGCTCGGCGCGAGGAGGAAGGACGCGTCGGGCGCCTCAAGATCTTCGTCGGCGCTGCGCCCGGTGTCGGCAAAACCTACGAGATGCTGACCGCGGCGCGCGCCAAGCAGAAGGAGGGCGTCGATGTCATCGTCGGTGTGGTCGAGACGCACGGCCGCAAAGAGACGGAGGCACTGCTCGACGGTCTGGAAGTGCTCGCCCGTAAGCCCACCGACTATGCTGGTCGCACGCTCCATGAGTTCGACATCGATGCTGCGCTCGCGCGTCGCCCAAGTCTGATTCTGGTCGACGAGCTCGCGCATACCAACGTCTCCGGCAGCCGTCATCCGAAGCGCTACCAGGACGTGGAAGAGCTTCTGGACGCCGGCATCGATGTCTACACGACGGTCAACATCCAACACATCGAGAGCCTCAACGATGTCGTCGCGCAGATCACGCGCGTGCGCGTGCGCGAGATCGTTCCCGATGCCATCTTCGATCGTGCAGACGCCATCGAGCTCGTCGACCTGACGCCCGAAGACCTCATCCAGCGTCTCAAGGAAGGCAAGGTCTACGTTCCGAAGCAGGCCGAGCGCGCACTCAGGCACTATTTTTCGCCGGCCAATCTCACGGCGCTGCGGGAGCTCGCCCTGCGGCGCACGGCAGAGCGGGTCGACGAGCAATTGCTCGAGCAGATGCGCGCGCGCGCCATTCCGGGGCCTTGGGCGGCGGGCGAGCGCATTCTGGTCTGCATCAGTGATGATCAGCGCTCGGCGGGCCTCGTCCGTTATGCCAAGCGGCTTGCGGACCGGCTGCGTGCGCCGTGGACGGCGCTCTATATCGAGACGACGCGCAGCCTGGACTTCACCGAGGTGGACCGCGATCGTATTGCCGAGACATTGCGCCTCGCCGAGCGCCTGGACGCCGAGGCCGTCACTATACCGGCAGCGGGGCGGCGAGTCGCCGATGACGTGCTGAGTTATGCCCGCAAGAGTAACGTGACGCATATCATCGTCGGCAAATCCGAACGCTCGCGCTGGTTCGAGATGCTGCACGGATCGGTCGTCCACGATTTGGTGCGCCGTGCCGGCAATATCTCGGTGCACGTCATTGCCGGCGAGAAATTGCCCGAGGCTACGCCCGCACGGGCAACGGTAGTGACGGACGACACGCGGCCGTTCGATGCCCTTCCCTATCTTGCTGCCCTCTCAGCGGTGGCGCTGGCCTTTGGCATAAGTCTCCTCGCGGAGTCCGTCTTGGGCCCGAACGTCGACCTCATCTTTCTAACGGCGGTCGTCGGCACTGCTGTCCGCTACGGATTGTGGCCGTCGCTCCTTGCTGCCCTCACGGCATCGCTGACCTACAATTTCTTCTTCCTGCCGCCTATTTATACTTTCACGATTGCGGATCCCGCCAACGTCGCAGCCTTCCTGCTGTTCTCCGCTCTCGCGGTACTCATTTCGAGGCTCGCTGCTCGTGGGTGGCACCAAACCGTCGCCGCACAGGAGCGGGTTCGCGTGGTTGAATCGCTCTACGGCTTCAGCCGCAAGCTCGCCGGAGCGGGTGCGCTCGACGATGTTCTCTGGGCCACCGCGTATCAGATCGCGATGATGTTGAAGGTGCGCGTGGTGCTGCTTCTGCCGGACAACGGCTCGATCGCTGTCAAGGCCGGCTACCCGCCCGAAGATGCGCTCGATGAAGCCGATCTGGCCGCTGCAAAATGGGCATGGGAGAAGGCGCGACCCGCCCGTCCCGCCAGCCCAGCCCAACCCGCGGCG
>JAEZAW010000022.1 GCA_023430315.1 Pseudomonadota bacterium
GGCCTCGGCGGCAACTCGTTCGCCGACTACATGGGCCTCCGCCTCAAGCACATCGACACGACGGACACGGGCGGCTCGTCCTACCTCCTCCATGTCGGCCATGCGGCGCAGGCCATCGCGGCCGGCAAGTGCAACATCGCGCTCGTCACGCTCGCCGGCCGTCCGCGCTCGGAGGGCGTGCAGACTGGCACGAACCCGCGCATGGGTAGCCCGAGCCAGCCGGATCTCCAGTTCGAGTTCCCCTATGGCCCGGCGACCGGGAATATGTACGCCATGTGCGCCATGCGGCACATGCATCAGTACGGCACCACGAGTGAGCAACTCGCCTGGGTGAAAGTCGCGGCCTCGCATCACGCGCAGTACAATCCGCATGCCATGCTGCCGAAGGTCGTGACCGTCGAGGATGTCGTCAACTCGCCGATGGTCGCCGATCCGCTGCATCGCCTCGACTGCTGTGTCATCTCCGACGGCGGCGGCGCGCTGATCATCACCAAGCCGGAAATTGCCAAGAGCCTGAAGCGGCCGCTGGTCAAGGTCCTCGGTACGGGCGAGGCCGTGAAGCACCAGATGGGCGGCCAGGATCTCGATCTGACGATCTCGGCCGGCCGTTGGTCGGGCGCGCGCGCGTTCGAAGAAGCCGGCGTCAAGCAGAAGGACATCAAGTACGCCTCGATCTACGACAGCTTCACGATCACGGTCGTGATGCAGCTCGAAGACCTGGGCTTCTGCGAGGTCGGCCAGGGCGGCAAGTTCGTCTCGGACGGCAATCTCATCTCGGGCGTCGGCAAGCTCCCGTTCAACACGGACGGCGGCGGCCTTTGCAACAACCACCCGGGCAACCGCGGCGGCATGACCAAGGTCATCGAAGCCGTGCGCCAGCTCCGTGGCGAGGCGCATCCGAAAGTACAGGTCAAGAACTGCGACATCGCGCTCGCGCACGGCACGGGCGGCTCGCTCGGCACGCGGCACGTCGGCGCGACGGTCATCATGGAGCGGGAGTGAACGACGATGGCAGGTGAAGAGAGAATCTATCCGGTCGTTCCGCCGACTCCGGGCTCGGAGCCGTACTGGGAAGCGGCGAATGCCGGCAAGCTGCTGCTCGGCTACTGCAAGCCCTGCAAGAAGTCCTACTACTACCCGCGTGGCGTTTGCCCGATGTGCCTCTCGACGGATGTCGAGATGCGCGAAGCGAAGGGCACGGGCACCGTCTACACGTACTCGGTCATGCGTCCGGCCAAGCCGCCGTACGTGATCGCCTATGTGACGCTCGACGAAGGCGCCTCGATGATGACCAACATCGTCGATTGCGATCCGGCGAGCGTAAAGATCGGCCAGAAGGTCAAGGCGGTCTTCAAGCCGCGCGAGGACGGCACCAAGATCGTCTGCTTCGCCCCCGCCTGATCACCGGCACGCCACTCCTGCCGAACGCACCGGCCCCGATGGAGCGATCCATCGGGGCCTTTTCATTGGGCGTGCGGCCGAAAGCCGTCCGATCCTGCCCACTGCTTTGGCAATCCGGACCGGTCCTGAAGGCCGCTGCCTGCCAGCGAAGCACTTTTCGGACAGATTGATCAATTCTCCAGCAACGCGGATTCGTTGCCTGTTTTTTAATCGCCAAATTGCGACCGGACAAAGCAGTCGGCGCGCCACCAGAGCGTCAAGCAATTGAAATTACGATAAAATCCTCACGCGCCACGCGTTGGCACACCGCTTGCGACCGGCATTAACCGTCAGTTCACCGGTCACAGGAGGAAGGCATGCTGAAACGTCGGAACGTGCTCGCGGGGATTGCCGCGACAGCACTGGCGGGAGGCGCATTGCTTGCGGGCACGCCGCTCGCTCAAGCCCAAGACACTATCAAGATCGGCATTCTTCACTCGCTCTCCGGCACGATGGCGATCAGCGAAACCACGCTGAAGGACACCATGCTGTTCCTCATCGAGGAGCAGAACAAGAAGGGCGGCGTGCTCGGCAAGAAGCTCGAGGCTGTCGTCGTCGATCCGGCTTCGAACTGGCCGCTCTTCGCCGAAAAGGCCCGTGAGCTCATTACGCAGCACAAGGTGGCCGCCACATTCGGCTGCTGGACGAGCGTGAGCCGCAAGTCCGTGCTCCCGGTCTTCAAGGAGCTGAACAACATCCTCTTCTACCCCGTGCAGTACGAGGGCGAGGAGAGCGAGCGCAATGTCTTCTACACGGGCGCCGCGCCGAACCAGCAGGCCATTCCCGCCGTCGACTATCTCATGAGCAAGGACGGCGGCGAGGTGAAGCGTTGGGTGCTCGCCGGCACCGACTACGTCTATCCGCGCACGACGAACAAGATCCTCGAAGCCTACCTCCTCGCGAAAGGCGTCGCGAAGGAGGACATCATGATCAACTACACGCCGTTCGGCCATTCCGACTGGCAGACGATCGTGTCCGAGATCGTGAAGTTCGGCTCGGGCGGCAAGAAGACGGCCGTCGTCTCGACGATCAACGGCGACGCGAACGTGCCCTTCTACAAGGAGCTCGCCAACAAGGGCGTGAAGGCAACCGACATTCCGGTCGTGGCCTTCTCGGTCGGCGAGGAAGAGCTCGCTGGCCTCGACACGAAGGACCTCGTCGGCCATCTCGCCGCCTGGAACTATTTCCAGTCGGTCAAGAACCCCGGCAACGACGAGTTCATCAAGAAGTGGCAGGCTTTCACGAAGAACCCGAAGCGCGTCACCAATGATCCCATGGAAGCGCACGTCATCGGCTTCGCCATGTGGGTTAAGGCCGTCGAGAAGGCGAAGTCCTTCGATGTCGACAAGGTCATCGATGCCCTCCCTGGCATCGAGGCACCGAACCTGACGGGCGGCACCTCGAAGATGCTTCCGAACCATCACATCACGAAGCCCGTGCTCATCGGTGAAATCCGCGCCGATGGTCAGTTCGACGTCGTCTGGCAGACGAAGGATCTCGTCCCCGGCGACGCGTGGACCGACTTCCTCGACGGCTCGAAGGACCTCGAGGCCGACTGGGTCGGCAAGAAGTGCGGCAACTTCAACATGAAGACGGGTAAGTGCGGCTGATCGAGCAGACGGGCGGCATGACCTCCTCCTCGCCGCCCACTTGCAAGCGTGTGTGCGTACGTCTCCCCGCCATCTCGGCGGGGAGATCGTCTCCAAAGTGCGCGCAGATCGACTCGATAAATCGGAGCTGACGGCATGGGCCGCCTCATCCGCCTCCTCCTTCTCATCACCAGCCTCGCGGTCGGAGGCCTCGCTGCGCCGCATCGCGCCGCCGCCGCGCCCGAAGACCTGGCGGCCGGCCTCGCGCTGCTCGCCAAGGACAGCTTCAACGATACGCTTTCAGGCATCGACGCCATCGCCCGCTCCGGCGTCCCGCACGCCGCGGCCCTCGTCGAAGCGCTGCTAGATCGCCGCATGCTCATCGACACGGCGAACCAGAAAGTCTTCTATCGCGACGCCGCCGGCGCCGTTCGCGATGCACAGAGCAACGAGATTGTCGCGAGCCCGCCCGCAGGCCTGACCGCCGTCCGCCTCAATAACCGCGTGCGTGGGGCGGCAAGCGCCGCAATCGGCGCCTTGAGCCTCATGAACCCCGACCCGCAGCGCCGCATCCAGGCTGCGCAGGCCGTGATGAAGTCGCGCGATCCGACGGCCTTGCCTGTACTCGACGCGGCCCTCGCCGCCGAGAAGTTGCCCAATGTGAAGGCCGAGCTTCAGCTCGCCTGGGCCGCCGTCACATTCAGCAAGTCCGACGCTCCCCTCGACAAGCGGCAGGAGGCCGTTGCTCTCCTGAAAGATGCGGGGTCGCGTGAGGCCGTTTCCATTCTCCGCTCGCTTCCTGCCGATGCCGCAGGTCCCCTGCGCGAGTCGACCACGAGCGCCATCAGCTCCATCGAGCAGCGGCTCGCGCTCTGGGGCTATGTGCAGAACGTCTGGTACGGCGTGTCGCTCGGCTCCGTGCTGCTGATCGCCGCCATCGGCCTCGCAATCACCTTCGGCGTCATGGGCGTGATCAACATGGCCCATGGCGAAATGGTCATGCTCGGCGCCTACACCACTTTCGTCGTGCAGGAATTCTGCCGCACGAGCGCGCCGTGGCTCTTCGACTACTCGCTAGCCGCCGCCATCCCGCTCGCCTTTCTCGTTGCCGGCGGCGTCGGCGTCGCCATCGAACGCGGCGTGATCCGCCATCTCTACGGCCGTCCGCTCGAGACGCTGCTCGCTACCTGGGGCATCAGCCTCATTCTTCAGCAGGCCGTACGCACGGCCTTCGGTCCGACGAACCGCGAGGTCGGCACGCCGCAATTCATGTCCGGCGCCATGGAGATCGGCGGCCTCGTCATCACCTGGAACCGGCTCTACATCGTCATCTTCGCCGGGCTCATCTTCGTCGGGCTGCTGCTCGCGCTGCGCTATACGTCGCTCGGCCTCCACATGCGCGCTGTTACGCAGAACAGGCGTATGGCATCCTCTATGGGCATCCGAACCGGCCGTGTAGACGCATTGACGTTCGGCCTCGGATCGGGGATCGCGGGCCTTGCCGGCGTCGCGCTTTCCCAGATCGACAACGTGAGCCCGAACCTCGGCCAGAGCTACATCATCGACAGCTTCCTCGTTGTCGTGTTCGGCGGCGTGGGCAATCTCTGGGGCACGCTTATCGGCGCCCTCTCGATCGGCATGGCCAACAAACTGCTCGAGCCCTATGCCGGCGCCGTGCTGGGCAAGATCCTGCTGCTCGTGGCGATCATCGTGTTCATCCAGAAGCGGCCGCGCGGCCTGTTCGCACTCAAGGGAAGGGCCGTCGAGGCATGATCACGCGCGCACTCCTCGAGAATGACCGCACGGGCAAGTGGTTCCTGGCGATCGTTCTCGGCCTCGCCATCCTCGTGCCGATCCTGCATCTCGCGGTGCCGCCGTCGTCGCCCTTCCACGTCTCCACGGCGACGCTGGCGCTGCTCGGCAAATACCTCTGCTTCGCGCTGCTCGCCCTCTCGCTCGATCTCGTGTGGGGCTACTGCGGCATACTTTCGCTCGGCCATGGTGCCTTCTTCGCACTAGGCGGTTACGCCATGGGGATGTACCTCATGCGCCAGATCGGGACGCGGGGTGTCTACGCGCATCCCGTGCTTCCTGACTTCATGGTCTTCCTCAACTGGAAAGAGTTGCCATGGTTCTGGTACGGTTTCGAGAACGCTTGGTTTGCCTTCCTCATGGTGATGGCCGTCCCCGGCCTGCTCGCGTTCGTGTTCGGCTGGTTCGCCTTCAGAAGCCGCGTGACGGGCGTCTATCTCTCGATCATCACGCAGGCGCTGACCTACGCGCTGTTGCTGGCGTTCTTCCGCAACGACATGGGCTTCGGGGGCAACAACGGTCTCACGGACTTCAAGGACATTCTGGGCTTTCCGGTTCAGGCGAACACGACGCGAGCCGCGCTTTTCGCAGCCTCGGCGCTGGCGCTGGCTCTCGGATACCTCGCGGCGCGGGCGATCGTCGCGTCCCGGCTCGGTAAAGTCCTCGTCTGCATTCGTGACGCGGAAAGCCGAACCCGCTTCATCGGCTACCGCGTCGAGCACTACAAGACCTTCGTCTTCACCGTCTCGGCCATCATGGCCGGCATTGCAGGCGCGCTCTATGTGCCGCAGGTCGGCATCATCAATCCGAGCGAGTTCAATCCCGCAAATTCCATCGAGGTCGTGATCTGGGTCGCTGTCGGCGGGCGCGGCACGCTCGCGGGCGCAGCTCTCGGCGCCGTGCTCGTAAACTTCGCCAAGACGACTTTCACGACCGGATTCCTCGCGCCCTACTGGCTCTTCGCTCTCGGCGCTCTCTTCGTCGTCACGACGATCTGGTTGCCGAAGGGCATTCTCGGCAAGTTCAACGATCTCTGGGAACGCTGGCGCTCTTCGAAGGTCGAGAAGACCGAGCAGAAGCCTGCGCCCGTCCCCCAGCTTGCGGAGTAGGAGCTAGTGTGATGATCGAGAAATTCGACAAGTCTCGGGGCATGGTGTGGAGCGAATTTCTCGATCTGAATCACACTAGCAAACATGTGTCCCTTATGATTCCGAAGTTCGCTCGGGACGCCAGCATCGAAGTTGGGCGAACTTCGGAATCGGGACACTAGCCATGACAACGCTGGTTCCCGACGACGCACCGCCCCCCCTTACGCCGAGTCTCCTCTACCTCGATGGCGTGACTGTCTCGTTCGACGGCTTCCGCGCGCTCAATGCGCTGTCGCTGCAGATCGCACCAGGCGAAATGCGCGCCATCATCGGCCCGAACGGCGCCGGCAAGACGACGATGATGGACGTGATCACGGGCAAGACGCGGCCCGACACCGGCGAAGTGCTTTTCGATCACGGCATCGACCTCACGCGTCTCGACGAAGCCGCGATCGCCAACCTCGGTATCGGGCGCAAATTTCAGAAACCGACCGTCTTCGAGAGCCACACGGTCGAGGACAACATCCTTCTCGCACTTAAGGGCGATCGGCGCGCACGCAGCGTGCTCATGGCGCGCACGAGCACGGAAGAAGCGCGACGCATCGACGAAATCCTCGAGATTGCCGGCCTCGCTGCCCAGCGTGATCGCCTCGCAGGGTTGTTGAGCCATGGCCAGAAGCAGTGGCTGGAGATCGGGATGCTGCTCGCGCAGGACCCCAAGCTCCTGCTCGTCGACGAGCCGGCTGCCGGCATGACTGACGCCGAGACCGAGGCGACGGCCGCGTTGCTCAGGCGCATATCCGCTGCAGATCATTCGGTCGTCGTCGTCGAGCACGACATGGCCTTCGTGCGCGCACTTGGCGTCAAGGTCACCTGCCTGCACGAAGGATCAGTGCTGGCAGAAGGTGCGATCGACACAGTTTCGGAGAATCCACGCGTCATAGAGGTCTACCTTGGGCGCTGATGGACAGGAGAGCGCAAGATGCTGAAGGTCGAGGACGTCGACCTGCACTACGGCGCCGCGCAGGTGTTGCGCGGCGTGAACCTCGTAGTGCGCAAGGGTGAGGTGACCTCGCTCATGGGCCGCAATGGCGTCGGCAAGACGACGCTTCTGCGCGCGATCGCGGGCCATCATCCGGTGAGCGCCGGGCTTATCGAGTGGGACGGACAGACGCTCAATGGCCTGCCGCCTTACGAGCGGGCGCGACGCGGCATTGCGCTCGTCCCCCAGGGCCGTGAGATCTTTCCGCTGCTCACCGTCGCCGAGAATCTGCAAACGGGCCTCGCGCCGCTCAAAGGCGATGATCGCCAGATCGACGATGAGATCTTCACGCTGTTTCCCGTGCTGAAATCCATGATGCGCCGGCGTGGCGGTGATCTTTCAGGTGGGCAGCAACAGCAGCTCGCGATCGGCCGTGCACTCGCCATGCGCCCGAGCCTGCTCGTTCTCGACGAGCCGACCGTAGGCATCCAGCCCTCGATCATCAAGGACATCGGCCGCGCCATCGACTATCTGCGCAAGAAGGGCGAGATGGCCATCCTTCTCGTCGAGCAGTATTTCGAGTTCGCGCGTGATCTCGCGGACCGCTATGCGGTCATGGAGCGCGGCCAAGTCGTGCTTTCGGGCACACGCGCCGAGATGGTCGAAGCCGATGTGCGACGCCGGCTGTCGGTGTAACCACTTGTCCCCTCTACCCGTGCTTACGGGGAGAGGATTAGGGTGAGGGGCGGCGGCAAATGCCGACGTCAGCACAAGCGGCCGCCCCTCACCCCGACCCTCTCCCCATTGAAGACAATGGGGAGAGGTGGAAGTATGCTTGGACCCCCAGCAGCTGCGGGAGCCCGAGCCATGCGTATCGCGCGTCTTCTTGCCGGTATTACCCTCGTTTGCGCCGCCACCGCAGCCACCCTACTTGAAAAGGCCTCGGCCCATCCGCCGGCCATCGTCAGCGAGGCGCAGCGCAAACTGATCAGCGAAGAGGTTGCGGCTTTCCGCAGGGATGTGGCGGCCGCCATCAAGGCCAAGAATGCCAAACGGCTTCAGCGCATGTACGCGCCGTCCTTCGCGCACACGCACACCTCGGGCAAGGTCGACGACAAGGAAGCGCGCATCGCGACGCTGCTGAAAGGCGATCCTGTCATCGAAACCGCCCCCGTCAGCGATCTCGTGATCCGCATCCCGAACGACTGGGTCGGCATTGCGACCGGTGTCTCGCCAATCAAGGCCGACGACGGCAAGACCTACGATGTCCGCTGGACTTCCGTGTACACGCGCGAAGGCCAGACCTGGCACGTGGCCGCAAGCCAAGCGACACGCCTCGGCGAGAGCAAGCCTCAGTAGATCGTCTGCTTCACGCGCTCGGGATAAATGCGGTCGTACTCGGCCGCATCGGCGCCCTTCATGGTCGCGGCGACCAGCTCGCCGACGCTCGGCAGCTCGGTCCGCTTGATCTGAGAGGCCGGGTCCCAGAGCTTCGAGCGCACGAGCGCTTTCGTGCACTGGAAGTAGACCTTATCGATCTCGACGACGATCAGGCTCTTGGGAACCTGGCGCTGCATCTCGAACGTGGCGCAGAGCTCGGGGTTCGTCGTGATATGAGCGCGACCATTGATGCGCAGCGTCTCGCCGACGCCGGGAATGAGGAACAGAAGCCCGATCCGACCTGTCTCGACGATATTGCGCAGCGTATCGATACGGTTGTTGCCGCGTCGGTCGGGGATCAGGAGCGTACGCTCATCGACGACACGCACGAACGACCCAACCGGATCACCGCGCGGCGTGCAGTCGAGACCTTCCGATCCTGCCGAAGCGATGGCGCAGAACGGCGCCTTCTCGATGAACGCGCGATAGGGACCGTTGAGATGGTCGATCTCCTTGGCGACCGCAGCACCGCTCGGCTGGCCGTAGAGCGCTTCAAGCTCGGCAAGCGAGTTGATGCGATGCGTGTCGATGCCCACAGGTGCGTCGTTCATGCCGGATCCGCCTTTCTCAAGGTTCCCGAATTCGCTGGAACATAAAGGCGACGGCCGCTCAAGTCCATCCACTCAGCCTGCAGCACTCCCCCGCGCCTTCGCTTCGAGGCGGCGCGCGTGCAGAATCGGCTCGGTGTAGCCGTTCGGATGTTGACGCCCTTTGAGGACCAGATCGAGAGCCGCCGCGAACGCAATCGAAGCGTCGAAATCGGTGGCCATGGGTCGATACGCTGGATCGCCGGCGTTCTGGCCGTCGACCACCGCCGCCATGCGTTTCATGGTCTCGATGACCTGTGCCTCGCTGACCACGCCATGATACAGCCAGTTGGCAATGTGCTGGCTCGAGATGCGCAGCGTCGCCCGATCCTCCATGAGCGCAACGTTGTCGATATCCGGCACCTTCGAGCAGCCAATACCCTGGTCGATCCAGCGCACGACATAGCCGAGAATGCCTTGAGCATTGTTCTCGAGCTCGCGCTGGATCTCCTCGACCGACCAGCTCGGACGATCGGCAATGGGCGGCGTCAGCAGATCATCGAGGCTCGCGCGCGGGCGTCCGGCGATCGCGGCCTGTCGAGCACCAACATCGACGAGATGATAGTGGACGGCGTGCAGCGTCGCGGCAATCGGCGATGGAACCCAGGCCGTGCTCGCGCCGGCTTCAGGATGGACGATCTTCTCCTTGAGCATGGCGGACATCAGGTCGGGCTTGGCCCACATGCCCTTGCCGATTTGCGCGTGTCCCGGTAGTCCGCACGCAATGCCGATATCGACATTTCGGTTCTCGTAGGACTTGATCCACGGCGTCTTCGGCACTTCCGCTTTGCGGATCACGGGGCCGGCTTCCATGCTCGTATGGATCTCGTCGCCGGTGCGGTCGAGAAAGCCCGTGTTGATGAAGAACACGCGCTCGCGTGCTGCACGGATGCACTCCTTGAGGTTCACGCTCGTACGGCGCTCCTCATCCATGAGGCCCATCTTGAGCGTGTTGCGCGGCAAACCCAGCACATCCTCCGTCATGGCGAACAGCCGGTCGGCGAAGGCGACCTCCTCGGGGCCATGCATCTTCGGCTTGACGATGTAGATCGAGCCTTCGCGGCTGTTGCGGAGCGTCCCGCTGCCCTTGAGATCGTGGCTGGCGATCAGGCTCGTGATGAGCGCATCCAGAATGCCCTCGGGCACGGGAGTGCCACCGGCATCGAGCACGCTCGCATCGCTCATGAGATGCCCGACATTGCGCACGAGCAGCAGGCTACGCCCCGGCACCGACGCCTCGCCACCATCGGGAAGACTGTAGGTGCGATCCGATGCCATCGGCCGCGTGGTCGATCCGCGCGCGCTTGTGATGGTCGCTTCGAGCGTCCCCTTCATGAGGCCAAGCCAGTTGCGATAGCAGGCAACCTTGTCATCGGGATCGACAGCTGCTGTGGCATCCTCGAAATCGACGATCGTCGTGAGTGCCGCCTCAACATGCACGTCGGCGAGGCCGGCCGGATGCGTTGCGCCTACGGGATTGCCGCGATCGAAGCGCAGCTCGATGCCGAGACCGTTGTGCTCGAGCAGGATGGCGCTCGGATTGAGCGGATCGCCCTGGTAACCGAGGAATTGAGCACTGTCCGAGAGATAGGCGCGCGGCTCGGTTGCGCCGACATCGAAAAGGAGCGTGCCGACCTCGATGGTGTAGGCGAGCACCTCGCCGTGAGAGCGCGGCCCCTTGAGGTTCTCGATCGGCAGGAACGTGTCGAGCCAGCCTTGTACCTGCGCTACGACCTTGGCGCCGCGGACTGGATTGTACGAGGCACCGCGCGCGGCGCCGCCATCGTCCGGAATGGCATCCGAGACGTAGAGCGCATCGTAGAGCGAGCCCCAGCGCGCGTTCGCGGCATTGAGCGACATCCGCGCGCTGCTCACCGGCACCACGAGCTGCGGCCCGGCCATGGTGGCGATCTCGGCATCAATGCCGGCAGTGTCGATGATGAAGTCCGGGCCGTCCGGCACCAGATAGCCGATGCTTTCGAGAAAGGCCCGGTAGGCAGCCGGATCATGCGGCCGGCCGCGATTGGCGCGATGCCACGCATCGATCTCGCCCTGGAGTGTGGCGCGCTTGGCGAGGAGGGCGCGGTTCTCAGGCCCAAGCGTCGCGACGATGTGCTCGATGCCCGCCCAGAAAGCGGTACCTTCAACACCGGTTCCGGGCAATGCTTCCTGATCGACAAAGTCGGCGAGGACCTTCGCCACACGGAGCTGGCCCTTCGAGACGTAGTCGATCATGGACGCGGATCACCCTGCATTCGAGGAAAAGCCGGCGGCTCACTCACGGAACGCGCCGGCTGCAGGGTTTGTTCGCCGAACGAAGCGCAGGGTCAACCCCCGGCGACGACTTTCGGGCACTCTTCGGTGATGAATTTATTGACAGACTTAATCATCCTGCGCTGGAAAACACCAACGGTGTCCTCGAGCTGAGCAGCCGACCACACCACGCCCTTGACGACACCGGGTGCCTTGATGTCGGTGACGTTGATCCAGATCTTCTTCGCCTTGCCGTCTTTGAACTCGATAGTGGGCGCGAGCGTGATCTGGGCCTTGTCGACCGAACTCTCGCGCTCGACCTCGCACTCCACGGTATGGGATGGGATGGTGACCTTGATCTCGGCGGCGGAGAGCGCCCCGATGATCATGTCACGAGGCACTTTGAGATCGACCTCGCACTTGGCGGCACCGAAGCCCCAGCGCAGCTTGTTGGCCGAGCCCTCTTTCATAGTCTTGCGCGACCAGACCTTGCTCAGCGGGCACTGCAGATCACCGCTCGCGGGCTTCTTCGACACGAGCACCTGGCAAAGAGACTTCTCGCATTTCTTGAGTCGCTCTTTCTCGTCGGCGCGCGGCTCGATGGCCGAGGCCGGGCCGATCTGCGCGGCCAAGCCGAGAAGAAACATGATGGCGACCCCGGCCAGCCGGGCACTCCGCATCCCTGTCTGCACGATCATCCCCCTTGCGAGCTGAGCCTAGCGGTGCTCGGCAACTCCCCTCGGGCAGCCGCAGTCTCGTTAACCGGTTCGATACGGAATGCCGCCTAGGTGTTAGGGGCGGCCCGTTCGAAGGCTGGTCTCGGGCCGCATTGCGGCATCAACGTGACACCATCAGCGTAAAATTCAGCAATTACTCACAAGATACACAACGTGATTGGCGCTTCGGTGTAGTGTTGCCCGAACCGCTGTGATTCGCCGTCCCGTCAAGGGCCTGGCCCCCCCCCGCTTGAGGAGAAAAAAATGCGCTGGACGATGTCGCTGCTGGGGCTCGTCGCCGTGGCTGGCTTCTGCGCTGCCCCGATGCAGGAGGCGGCGGCTGACGGCGTGAAAAAGCGCAGCGTCGTCCGCAAGAGCGTCGAAAAAGAGCACTACGTATTCGACGTCGATCCGTACGCCTACCGTTACAGCCCGCGCGGCTATTACCCCTATTACAATTCAGCCTATTGGTCGCCCGCCCGGCTCATCCGCGAGCGCAACCACGCACACTACTATGATTGGATCGAGGTGCGCCCGCCGTACTACAAGGCCTGGGGCCATCCGCGCAAGAACTGGAACCAGCGTCGCTGGCACGCGGAGCATCACGGCTACATCTGGCGCCATCACTGGTGAGTGTTGCGGGGCCCTAAGGGCCCCTCTTAGTAGGCCGTGATCAGCGGCTCGCCGCTAATCGGCCTAGCCGCTGTAACGCCGGCCGAAATAACCGGCGCGAAGGGGCGGCGGATTTCCGTTTCGACCGCCTCGGCCATCAGCTCGGCCAAACAGCGGTAGGACGTGTCGTTGAGGTGGAATTTATCCTTCCACAACAATCCGTCGACCGAGTGCTGACCGCTGGCAATCAGGTGCTTCATGATCGCATAGCGGCGGAACACCGGCACCCCCTGCTCGCGGGCGACCGCACGCATCACGGCCACAAAATCCTCATAGCGCGCCACGCCCGCTGAGCGCGGATAGAACTGCGGATCGACGAGCACAACCTCGATTCCGGCCGCCTTGAGCGCGGTAATGCCGCTGATCAGGATCTTACGGAATACGGCGACATCCATGCCGTTGATCGCGTCGTTGACGCCCGTCTGCCACAGAACCAGGGCTGGCCGCGACGGGATGACGTCATTCATGAGCCGCGTGAGCATGGCATCCGCAAGCTCGCCGCCCTTACCCAAATTGGTGACCTGGAAGTCCTTGCCTGGAAAGCGCCGGTCCATTTCCTGGTCGAAGCGCGCGGGATAAGTGGCCTGTTTGGTGGAGGCTCCGGTCCCCTCGGTTGAAGACGAGCCGAGCGCCACGATCCGGATCACCCCACCACGGTCGACGGCCCGCACGAAACTGCGCAAGGGCGACTCGAAACCGACGAGCTGGCCCGGCGCACGACAGGGGAGCAGATCGACCGCGAACGCAACCTGGGATTGGTAGAAGAGAGCGGCTAGTCCAGCCGCCAACCAGGCTGCCCGACCGCACAAACCTGCACCGGCAGGAGCCCGACACGGCCCTGCCGCTCGACGAGTGCGCCACATAGCTTGTCCCTACGCCAGCCCTTCAAGGAGCGGCATACTAATCCAAGCCTTAAGCCGTTGTCGAGTTTTCCTGTGGCGCAGTTACCAGGTGTGGCCTCAGGGAAACCCTCACGCAATTCCGCACGTTACTCACGTGACAGTGATGGCCGCGGTTTGGCCGGGGGATAGGAAATCAGCTATAGCTCCGCCAAATGATGAACGCGCAACCTTGCTGTTGCCGCAAAGCACAACTTAAGTGGGCTGGTGGGGGCCGCGCCGAGTGCGCGCAGCGTCCGGCAGGTCGGCCGGCTCAGAGAACACCGATCGTGAGCGATGATGAAAAAAGAACGGGGTAGGCGGGATGCCGCCGATGGGGCGGCCGCAGGGCGAACCAGTCTGACGCGGAGACAGACTCTTGCCGCGGGCCTCGGGCTCGCCACGGGTCTCTTCGGCGCCAAGGCCCACGCACAGGAATGGTGGCAGCAGCTTCCGGGCTTTGCCTCGTATAGCGATCCCGGTCCGCGCGAGCGCCGGCCGCGCGACGCAGCAACCGACGTACTGGATGACCTGCGCGAGGGCTCGATGCCGCTCCGGTCGCAGGAAATGCTCAGCGCCATGGCGGATGCCATCGAGCGGGTCGAGCGGGTCGTCGCCGACGGCGGATGGCCGACTATTCCCGGCACGCGCATGATCCGTCCCGGTGACGAGGACGAACGTATTCCGGCCGTGCGGCGCATCCTTGTGCTGTGGGGCGATGTCAGGGGGCGGCGCGGTGGCGGCGGCTATAGCTCGCTTAGCCTCGATGGTGAATTGGAAGCCGCTGTCAGGCGCTTCCAGAGCCGTCACGGCCTGCGCGTGAGCGGTCGCGTCGATCGCTCGACCCTGCAGGCCATGAATGTGCCGCCGGCCGCGCGCCTCGCGCAGCTGCGCATGAACTACAATCGCGTCCGCGACCTGCTTCCGCTCAAGCTCGACGATCGCTACGTGCTGGTGAACGTCCCGGGCTTCCAGGCCGAGGCCGTCTCGCGCCATGTCGTCGAAGCGCGCCATCGCGTCATTGCCGGCAAGCCGGATCGCCAGACGCCTGTCGTCACGGCATCGATCCGCGCCCTCAACTTCTTCCCGTACTGGCGCGTCCCGGAGAGCATCGCCAACCTCGATGTCATCCCGCGTCTCGTCAAAGAACCGGACTATCTCCAGCGCGAGCACATCCGCGTTCTGACCGGCAGCTTCGTCGGGCCCGAGGTCGACACGACGAACGTCGATTGGCGTACGGTCGATGCCAAGAACCTTCGTTTCCGCCAGGATCCAGGCCCGCAGAATGCGCTTGGCCTCGTGCGCATCGACATGCCGAACGAGCACGGCGTCTATATGCACGACACGCCGATGAAGCCGCTGTTCGAGCAGCGTTCGCGTGCGTTCAGCGCCGGCTGCGTGCGCGTACAGGGCGTGTTCGACCTCGCAGCCTGGATTGCGCGCGACGAGCCCAACATGAGCCGCGAGCGCGTCGAAGGCATCCTCCAGGCGAACCAGCCGGTCGATATCACTCTGTCGCGGCCTCTGCCGGTCGCGTTCACCTATGTGACAGCGTGGGTCGAGGAGGATGGCCGCCTGATCTTCCGCCCGGACATCTACGGCAGGGATCAGGTGCGCGAGCTTGCGGGCGACCGTCAGCGTGAGCACGACCCCGACGCACCGCCGCTGCCACGCGAGACGCTGGCGCCTTAATTTATTGCCGCGGGCTGCTGGGAAGGGGTGCTACCGCATTCCGCCGCAGTGCTATGCCCGCGGCCGCCATACCGACAGCTTGAAGTTTAACGCCGCGGGTTGCTGGCTCGCATCTCGCTGCAAATTCATAAAAGACGGGGGCTCGGGGGCGTCCCCCATCGGCGCGTGGGGTCATGCCGTAGGCATGCCCACTCGCGTCGGAGGCGCGACCACCATCACTCTGCAGGCACGTTGCGTCCTCGGCCTCGGCGCGCTAGAGCAATTCCAGAGATCGGGCGGGGTTGAAGCAATCCCCGCGGGCAAACTGGGACTTGATGATGATCGATCACGCGACGCAGCGCCTCAACATGGTCGAATCCCAGGTCCGCCCGAGCGACGTGACCGACCGCCGGATCACGCGCGCCATGCGCGAGCTTCCCCGGGAAGCCTTCGTGCCCGGACCGCTCAAGTCGATCGCCTATGCCGATGAACAGATCAAGGTTGCCGATACCGGCGGCAAACAGCGCTTCATCCTTGCGCCGCGCCTGCTCGCCAAGCTCGTTCAGCTCCTCGAAATCGAGCCGGATGGACTGGTGCTCGACGTCGGGCCGGCGACCGGTTACTCGACCGCGTTGCTCGCCAATCTCGCCCAGACCGTCGTCGCTCTCGAGGAGGATGCCGGCCTCGCCGAGCGCACGCAGGAAGTGCTGGGCAAGCTCGGCGTCGACAATGCCGTGGTGATCGCGAACGCTATGCGTGGCGGCGCGGCCGACGAAGGGCCGTACGATGCGATCCTGATCAACGGCGCGGTGGTCGACGTGCCTCCGGCGATGTTGGATCAGCTCAAGGATGGCGGCCGGTGCGCGGCGGTTCACGTCGAGAACGGGGTCGGCCGGGCGACGGTGTGGTGCCGTCACGGCATGAGCTTCGATCGCCGACCGGCATTCGATGCGAGCGCGCCATATCTGCCGGGCTTCGAGCCGACAGCCGGGTTCGTTTTCTGATCCTCATCAAAGAAAAACAAACCGCGATCTAAGGGCGGTTCGCCGGCGTAGCCGGGGCCGTGACGGGCGGCGGGCGATGATGTGCGTCACCGCGATGCTCGATCTTGACCGACGGTGACGACCAAGGCCCCTTCAGGACGAGCACGTCGCTGACCGAGGGGCGCAATGAAGGATCTGTCGTCCCGAGCGAGAGGGCGACGTCCAGCGACTGCACCGGAAGGTCGATGCTGCCACTGCCACCGAACGTATTCGTTCCCGACTTCGCATGAAGGACCGTCGCGTTCACGACGCCCCGCTGCACGTCAAGTCGCAAGCCCAGCCCGTCCAGACCCGTCGTCGACGTGCCTGCCGCTTGCCAGCCGCGCACGTCGCCGCGCTTTGCCGATTGTGCCAGCGTCTTGAGATCGAGACCGAGGCGGCCGCCAGCCCGCATCTCGATCAGAGCCTTGCCCGCGAGGCTCGACAGCAGCTTCTCCGAGGTATCGCCGACCGTCGTGAGGTTCATGGTGATGTCGGCGCGGCCCTGAAGGGGATTGCGGCCGAGGTTACGTTGCAGCAAGCGCCCCGCCTCGACACCTTCGAGCTTGCCGCTCAGCCCGTAGCGCGGATCATTGCCGGCGCGCTCAACGACGAACTGGCCTCTAAAGACGCCTTCCTCGACCGCAAGCTCGGCCACGTCGGCGAGGAGCTTGCCGTTCTTCAGGGTAACGGCAACAGCTCCCTGACCGGTCTCGATGCCGGGAATGACGAGCGTATCGCAGGATATGCGCAGGTCCGCATCGACGTTGTCGAGTAGAGACGCGATGGCAGGAGGCCGCGTCGCCGCAAAGATCGGCGCAAGCAGCGTGCGCTCGACCATGGCCGAGACGATGTAGGGCTTCAGATTGAGCTGTTTGAAGGCCAGCGTACCCTCGACCGCGGTGCGTTCACCCGTGCGCGCCACGCTGATGGCGCCTACGCCCTCGTTACCGTCGAGCGTCAGCGTGGCCTGCGAGAACGCCATCGTGCCGCCAGTCCAGTCGAGAGCGCCGCGCAGGCGCAATGCCTCGAGATTTCCCGCGCGTGGCGCCCCGATCCCGAGCCAGAGCGCGATGTCCCTCACGCGCGGGCTGCTGATGTCGATCGCGCCGTTGAGCCGCAGCCCCTTCTCCTCGGCGAGCACGCCGTCGAAGCGCGCCTCGAACAGGCCGCCGCTGACCATTGCCTGCACGGGCCAGCGGTACTCGGCACCGTGGCCGGCCCGCCGCGCCAGCGTCGCCGACAGATTGAGGCGCTGGCCGAGATAAGTGAGCTGACCGGAAACGCTCGCGGAGTTTCGCCGCGGTATCGTGATCTGCAGATCGACGTCGGTCAGGGTCTCCGGCTCCCCGACGCCCGACTGCAGCTTCACCAACCCGCCTCGGATACTCAGGCTCTGCAGATCGAGCGATGCGATCCGCGCCGCAACCGGCTCCAGCGCAGACGCCACGGCGTTTTCCAGCGACGCACCATTCGATGCGACATCGACCGAGATGATGGGACGATCAAGGATCAGCTTGCGGGATCGCTCGACTGTCTCCGCACCATCGTCGCTGGCACCGGTGTCAGCGCTGTAGATCGCGGCTTTCTCGAGCAACAGACGAGGTCTAGCCAGAAGCTGTACGGGCGCGGAGATGAAAAGACCGGTGTTCGTTGCAGCCTGGAGGCGGAAAGACGCGAGCATATCGGCGGGCCCGTGCAGCCAGGTGACGCCGCCATAACCAAGAGACGCGACGATCACCAAGCCGCCCAAAATAATGGCCAGCTTACTCGTGCGCCACGCTCTAATACCCAGCTTCATTACCCCATCGCCCACAAGCCACAGATCGGCGCAAGCGTTGGAACGCCCGCTGCCATATCAATCCGCTCCCGCTTGCCCCCGTCGCCATGATCGCGAGGGCAGAACCAGCGCGTGGCCTCTGTGGACCGTCTTAGCGGTGCCCCCGGATTGCGGCAAGCTCGGACAAGATTGTGGCAGGGGAGCGTCAGGCAACCACTTGTCGAACAACGACCTTCGGGCTACCCGTCTTTAGACTAAGACGAAGGAGCCAAACAATGTCGCAAATGCTGTGGCAGCCGGCCGAGAACGCGATCCGGAGTACCAACCTCGCGCACTTTATGGTCGATGCCGAGCCAGCTTGCGGCCACAAGCTCACGAACTACGAAGAACTCCAGGCCTTCGCCCTGGAGGATCTCGGCACGTTCTGGCGGCTTGTCTGGGATCGCTGTGGCATCAAGGGCGACCCCGGCCCGGCCCCCTATCTCGTCGATGGGGATAAGATGCCGGGTGCGCGATTTTTCCCCAAGGGCACGCTCAATTTCGCCGAGAACCTGCTTTCCGGCGCGGTGCGCGCGAAATCCACTGATGCCCTCGTCTTTCGCGGCGAGGACAAGGTCAACCGACGCGTGAGCTGGGATGAGCTCCGCCGGCAGACGGCGCAGCTCCAGGGTTTGCTGCGGCGAGCCGGCATCAAGTCGGGCGACCGCGTCGGGGCCATGCTGCCGAACGTTCCCGAGGGCGTCATCGGCATGCTCGGAGCAAGCTCACTCGGCGCCATCTGGTCCTCCTGCTCGCCGGACTTCGGCGTGCAGGGCGTGCTCGACCGCTTCGGCCAGATCGAGCCCCGCATCCTCATCACCTGCGATGGCTACTGGTACGCCAGCAAGCAGATCGACATCGCCGACAAGGTCGTGGAGATCGCAAGCAAGCTGCCGAGCGTCGAACAGATCATCGTCGTCTCCAATCTCGGGAAGGCCGATGCGCTCGAGCAAAAGCGCAAGGCCGCAGGACACACCGCGGAAACGTGGGACACCGCCGTCGTCGGCGCGCCCGCCGAGGCCATGACGTTCGAGCCTTTTCCGTTCAACCACCCGCTCTACATTCTCTTTTCGTCGGGCACGACCGGCGTACCGAAGTGCATCGTGCATTCGGCCGGCGGCACACTCATCAAGCACTTGAGCGAGCAGCAGCTCAACTGCGACGTCCACCCCGGCGATCGCGTGCTGTACTTCACGACGCTCGGTTGGATGATGTGGAACTGGCTCGTCTCGGGACTCGCGAGCGGCGCCACGCTGCTGCTCTATGACGGCTCACCCTTCCATCCATCCTGGAGCGTGCTCTGGGATTACGCGCAGGATGAGCGCTGCACGCATTTCGGCACGTCCGCAAAATACATCGACGCACTGAAGAAGGCCGAGGCGGCGCCCATGGCTGCGCACGACCTCTCGTCGATGCGTGTCATCCTCTCGACCGGATCGGTGCTGGTGCCGGAGAGCTTCGACTACGTCTACGAGGCCATCAAGAAGGACGTGCATCTCGCCTCCATGTCGGGCGGCACGGACATCGTCGGCTGCTTCGTTGGCGGCGTTCCCGGAAAGCCCGTGTGGCGCGGCGAGATCCAGGGTCCGCAGATCGGCATGGGCGTCGCTGTGGTCGACGAGCTCGGCAATGTCCTGCCGAAGAGCAAGGGCGAGCTCGTGTGCACGGCACCGTTCCCATCGATGCCCGTCGGCTTCTGGAACGATCCCGACGGCAAGAAGTATCGCGCAGCCTACTTCGAGCGCTTTCCCGGCCTCTGGCATCACGGCGACTTCGCAGAGTGGACCGAGCACGGCGGCATGATCATCCATGGCCGCTCGGATGCGACGCTCAATCCGGGCGGCGTGCGCATCGGCACGGCCGAAATCTACCGGCAGGTTGAGCAGCTCCCCGAGATCAAGGAAGCCATCGTCATCGGCCAGGACTGGGACAACGACGTCCGTGTCGTGCTGTTCGTGATCACGCAGGATGGCGTCGCACTCGACAAGGAGTTGCAGGACCGCATCAAGAAGCAGATCCGCGTTGGTGCCTCGCCGCGCCACGTGCCAGCGCGCATTGTCCAGGTCGCCGACATCCCGCGTACGAAGTCCGGCAAGATCACGGAGCTTGCCGTACGCGAGATCGTGCACGGCCGCGAAGTGAAGAACAAGGAAGCGCTCGCGAACCCCGAGGCGCTGGACCTCTATCGGGGCATTCCCGAGCTGGCGGAGTAAGACGAAATATCCCCTCTCCCCGTAAAGGACGGGGAGAGGGAATCTGTCGCGCTAGCCGCGAACTCCGGCATCCTTCTGCGGCAACAGCAGCACGACGGCAGCGATGACGGCGAGCACGGCAATGGCACCATAAGCTGCGAGGTAGGTGCCGGTCGCGGTAATCGCGACGCTGCCGAGCGATGGCATGACGAGCACGCCGAAGAACATGGCCGCCGACCCGAGGCCTGTCGCCTCCGTCCGCATCGTCCCGCCGAGGCGCGCGAACTCGGCATAGGCAAGGCCGGTGTAGCCGCTCGCGGTTGCTCCGGCCACGGCCGCGACGGCCATGATCGCCCACGCGGGCCAACCCGGCGCGAAGTGCCCGGCAAGCAGCGCCGCTGCAGCCATAACGAAGCCCTGGAGGCCGAGCACGATGCGCGCGTCGATGAACCTGTCGGCGATCCAGCCGAAAATGGGCCGGCTGATCACGCCGGCGAGCTGATAGGCGGCGAGCGCCCATCCCGCCGTCACGAGACTGAGCCCCGTGCGGCTCGTCACGTGCACGGTCATGAAGGCAACGAAGCAGAGCTGCGCGCCCGAATACACAAAACTCACGAAGGTCAGCCGCTGAATGGCGCTGTCACCGCGCAACAAACCAAACGAGCGCAGGAGCACGCTCCTGGCGTCCGTACTTGCCAGTGACGGCACGCCGTCCCAGTCGCGACGCGGGATCTCGAGCAGTAGGATAAGTGCGATGATCGGGACGGCTTGCAGGAGCAGGCCGGCCTTCCACCCGATGGCGAGCGCGAGCGGCGGCATGATGGTCGCGGCGAGGACGCCGGCCAGCGGCACGCCGATCTGACGCGTCGAGAGCACCATGTTCAGGATCGACGGCGGCGTGCGCGGCACGAGCAGATGCGTGCTGACCGGCGCCGTCAGACCATAGGCAATGCCGAGGATGAGCGCACCGAGCGCTACGCTCGCGGCGGTTCCCTGCGCGCAAGTGACGACAAGACCTAGCGCACATACGAGCACGAACTGGGCGGCCCTGACGGCGCCATACCTTGCGATGATGCCGGCTGCCAGTAACGATGAGACGATGCCAACACCATAGACGACCGACACGAACATGCCGATCAGCGCACCGTCGACGCCGATGTCACGCGCGATGATCGGTGCCAGCGCCGGCACCGAGTATGCCGCCATAGTGGCGAGCGTCTGCATCGCCATCGTGGCGAGAAGCGGCCATAGCGGAAATGCGGTCGGCGTGGTCGCCTGCGTCGAAGGCTCTGCCATCAGCGGCTCTGTTGTTGTCCGGGGCCGAGCCGCTGATCACTACGCACACTCATGCCGCCGCGTAGCAGCCATCGACGTTGTAGGCGGCGCCGCTGACGTAGCCCGCCCGGTCCGAGCACAGCCACACAACCATCTCCGCGATATCCTCCGGCGTACCGAGGCGGCCGAATGGAATGCGTCCCATGATCTGATCGCCCTTGCGCTCCATGGGCTCGCGCGTCATCTCAGTGACAATGTAACCAGGGCAGACCGCATTCACGCGAATGCCCTTCTTCGCGTACTCGAGCGCCGCCGTCTTCGTGAGGCCGATGACGCCGTGCTTGGCGGCGACATAGGCGGAGGAGGTCTCGAGCCCGACAAGACCGGCGATCGACGCCGTGTTGACGATCGCGCCGCCCTTGCCATCGGCCAACATGGCATTGATCTCGTCGCGCATGCAGAGCCACACGCTTTTCAGGTTGATCTCGATCATGCGATCGAAAGCCTGCTCGGGCCAGTCCGCCGTGAGCTTACCGTTGGCGCCAACGGCATTGCCGGCAATCCCGGCGTTGTTGAACGCACAGTCGATCCGCCCGAATGTCTTCACGACCGTATCGACCCAGGCTTTGACCAACTCGGGCTTGGTCACATCGCCGCTTACCGATACCGCCTGACCACCGCCGGCATTGATCATCGCCACGGTCTCTTGCGCACCCTCGGCCATCAGGTCCGAAACGACGACACGCGCGCCCTCGCGCGCGAAGGTGAGGGCTGCCGCCCGGCCGATGCCGCGCGCGCCACCCGTGATCAATGCCGCTTTGCCTTCGAGCAATCCAGCCATGGCTTCCTCCGCGATTTTCTCTTTCGATTACGATCAGCCCAGCCTACGCCGGAACTCCTCGTAGCCGAAAGACTTGATCACGCGGTAGGTGCCATCCTCGTCGAGCATGGCGAGATCGGGAAGCGGCGTGCCGTTGAAGGTCGTGTTCTTCACGAAAGAGTACTGCATCATATCCGTAAAGATCAGGCGGTCGCCGGGTTGCAGCGGCTTGTCGAATGAGTAGTCGCCGATCACGTCGCCGGTCATGCAAGTCTTGCCGCCGAGAATGTAGTCGTGCTCCAGCTCGCCCGGCTCGCCGGAACCGATGATATCTGGACGATACGGCACCTCCAGCACGTCCGGCATGTGCGTAGACGCGGACGTGTCGAGGATCGCGATGTCCTTCTCGTTGTAGTGGATGTCGAGCACGGTCGACACGAGCCAGCCGGAATCGACGACCAGCCCCGCACCCGGCTCGAGGATGACCTCGACGCCGAACTCCGCGCGGAAGGCCTTCAACGCCGCGATCAGACGATCGACATCGTAGTCCGGCTTGTTGATGAAGTGCCCGCCGCCGAAGTTTACGGCCTTCACCTTGCGGACATAGTCGCCGAGTGTCCGCCCGACGTGCTCGATGAGTCCGACGGAACCATCGGCGCGCGACTCGCAGAGCGCATGCGTGTGCAGGATATCGATGTGCTCCCACGGTAGCTTGTCGATCTCCTCGACGGTCGTGCCGAAGCGCGAGCCGGGCGCGCACGGATCGTAGAGCGCACCACCGAGCGTCGCGTTCGAGTAGCCGGGATTGATGCGGATGCCGACCTTGCGGCCCGCCGCCTGCACAATATCGAGATGGCGCGCGATCTGGCCGGGCGAGTTGAAATAGATGTGGTCCGCGATCTTCGTGAGGCGCTCGACCTCGCCGGGGCCATAGGCTGGTGCATAGACGTGCACCTCCTTGCCGAACTCCTCGCGGCCGAGGCGTGCCTCCTGCTCGCCGCTCGCGGTCGTGCCATCGAGCGTATCGCGCATGAGCGGGAAGGCCGCCGGCATGGCCCAGGACTTGGTCGCGAGCAGGATCTTGACGCCCGCCTCGCGCTTGATGCGGGCCGCCGTCGCGAGATTGCGCTTGAGCTTCGCCACGTCGAGGACGTAGGCGGGCGTGCTCATGTCGGCAGGAAGGCGGGGCATCATGATGATATCCTCGGCAGTAGGTCGGCTCCGTCGCCCGACGCTATAGAGCATCCGCGGACGACGTGCGACAGTACGGTTCGAGCGGGGCTGAGCGGCATCATGTGGGGATCGCAAGCGCGCGCTGCAAGCCCGTGCAGAATCAGGCTATCTCGCACCACGGATGGGGGGACAGACAGCCGATGGCCAAGGCAGCAAAGTCGAGCTTCGTCTGCCAATCGTGCGGGGCGGTCTCCTCCCGCTGGGCAGGGAAGTGCGCATCCTGCGGCGAGTGGAACACCATCGTCGAGGAGGAAGGCGTCGCGGCGCTGGTAGCGGCGCCCGGCAGCGGACTCCAGCGTTCCGCCAAGGGCAAGCCGGCACCGCTCGAAACGCTGGCCGGCGGCACCGCCGAAGCGCCGCGCATTCCAACAGGTTTGCCCGAACTGGACCGCGTGACAGGCGGCGGCATCGTGCCGAGCTCGGCCCTGCTCATCGGCGGCGAGCCGGGAATCGGCAAATCGACGCTGCTCCTGCAGTTGGCGGCACGCTTCGCCACGGCCGGCCGACGCGCCATCTACTTCTCGGGCGAGGAAGCTGCTGCACAAGTACGGCTCCGTGCGGAGCGGTTGGG
>JAEZAW010000056.1 GCA_023430315.1 Pseudomonadota bacterium
CCGTCTCGTACTTGGTGCCCATGTTCGAGGGCAGCTCGGAGCTGTCGAGCTGGAAGCCCGTGTTGTAGGGATCCGACGTAAAGCGCACGTCGTCGAAGATGAAGAACTCGGCCTCGGGGCCGAAGAAGATGGCGGCGCCCACGCCCGTGCTCTTCATGTAGGCTTCGGCCTTCTTGGCGATGCCGCGCGGGTCGCGCTCGTAGAGCTCGCCGGTCGAGGGCTCGATGACATCGCAGAAGATCGCCATCGTGCTCTGCGCGAAGAACGGGTCCATGTGCGCCGAGGCGGGATCGAGCATCAGCGTCATGTCCGAAGCCTCGATGCCCTTCCAGCCGGCGATCGAGGAGCCGTCGAAGGCGTAACCATCGGCGAACATGGCATCGTCAACGCAGGAGGCGTCGGCGGTCACGTGCTGCATCTTGCCTTTGGTGTCGGTGAACCGCAGGTCAAGGAATTTGACCTCCTTGTCCTTGATCGTCTTGATCACGTCGGCAGCGGTCTTGGACATGCTAAGTTTCCCCAGTTTGTGATTGGCGGGTCGTGTTTAAGGCGGGAAAGGCAGCCCTCGCGGACACTCGTGTCGGGCGAGGACTGAAATTGGGCAGGAACGTCAGATGGCGTCGGTACCGGTTTCGCCGGTGCGAATACGGATCGCCTCCTCGATGGTGGACACGAAGATCTTGCCGTCGCCGATGCGGCCGGTCTTGGCGGCCTTCTGGATGGCATCGACGGCCTTGCCGACCATGTCGTCCGGCAGCACGACCTCGATCTTCACCTTGGGCAGGAAGTCGACGACATATTCAGCGCCGCGATAGAGCTCGGTGTGCCCCTTTTGACGGCCAAAGCCTTTGGCTTCGATCACGGTGATACCTTGGAGACCGATCTCCTGGAGCGCCTCCTTCACCTCATCGAGCTTGAAGGGCTTTATGATGGCTTCGATCTTCTTCATGTGACTTCGCCTGCGCTCCCTGCGGTGACGGCGGCAACGCCGCCGGCACGCCATGCTTTAAGCATGCGACGTGCCAGAACAGATCACGGAGCAGATTGCCTCGATCGACCCGGACGTTAGCCCATCACTGCCGGATTCTAAGGCGAGAACTTAGAGCAAGTCCGGCCTGAAGAACGGGCAAGATGCACGGAAAACGTGCAGATAGCCAGCCCTGATTGGGCAGGACTGGCCCATAGCCGCTGCGCGATCAGGCGAACTTCGGGTCGAGTTCTCCGCTCGCGTAGCGCTTGGCCATCTCGGCGAGCGTCAGCACCTTCTTGATCTTCGGCGCCTGCCCCGCCGTATTGAACTCCTCCAGGCGCTGCTTGCAGAGCTTGGTCATCGCTTCCATTGCGGGCTTCAGATATTTCCGCGGGTCGAACTCGCCCGGCGCCTCGTGAAACACCTTGCGGATCTGTCCGGTCATCGCCATGCGATTGTCGGTATCGATGTTGATCTTGCGGACACCGTTCTTGATGCCGCGCTGGATCTCGGCGACGGGCACGCCCCACGTCTGCGGCATCTTCCCGCCGTACTTGTTGATGATTTCCTGCAGCTCCTGCGGCACCGATGACGAGCCGTGCATGACCAGATGCATACTCGGCAGCTTGCGATGAATCTCCTCGATCACATGCATCGCGAGGATATCGCCATCGGGCTTGCGGCTGAACTTGTAGGCGCCGTGGCTCGTCCCCATGGCGATGGCGAGCGCGTCCACCTTCGTCTCCTTGACGAACTTCACCGCCTCGTCGGGGTTCGTCAGAAGCTGATCGTGGCTGAGCTTGCCCTCGGCGCCATGACCGTCCTCTTTGTCGCCCGTGCCCGTCTCGAGCGACCCCAGCACGCCTAGCTCGCCCTCGACCGAAATGCCGCCGAGATGGGCCATGTCGGACACCGCCCTGGTGACACGGACGTTGTAGTCCCAATCGGCTGGGCTCTTGCCGTCCGCCTTCAGCGACCCATCCATCATCACGGACGTGAAGCCGGCCTGGATTGCCGTCATGCAGGTGGCGGGCTCGTTGCCGTGGTCGAGATGCACGCAAACGGGAATGTGCGGATAGATCTCCGTCACCGCATCCATCATATGCCGCAGCATGATGTCGTTGGCGTAGGATCGCGCGCCGCGGCTCGCCTGGATGATCACGGGCGCGTCGACCGCATTCGCAGCCTCCATGATGGCAAGCGCCTGCTCCATATTGTTGATGTTGAAGGCAGGGACGCCATAGCTGTGCTCGGCGGCATGATCGAGCAACTGGCGCAGCGAAATTCGGGACATCGGCTTTCCTTGGTCGGATGGTCTGAACAACACGGATAATAGCGGACAGGCACAGGCCGGCCGCGCGGAAGTTATACGCGACGTCTCATGAAAGAACCCATCGGGAAAAAGAAGGTTGCCCCTCAGCCAACTTGCTGAAGGTGCGGCGTTGCAGGCGGCGCTACCGGACCTGTCGGCTGCGGCGCGAGCAGGCCGACCCACTCCTCGTGGAAGCGCTTCAGCGTGCGGCGCGCGAGATCGGCGTGGGCCGTCGCGCCTTCCGCCTCGAAAACCTCGAGGGCCGGCACCATGGCGCCAGCGGCCGCAAGCCAGTTGTTGCGCTTGTCCTCCTGCTCGCCGAGCCGGATCAGCGCCGAGCCGAGGTTCATGCTCGCCGTCGCCCATGTGATCGGCGTCGCGGCACGGTCAACCACCCCGAGCACCCGCCTATAGGCGGCAATGGCCTGATGGAGCCGCCTAGCGGGCGGCCGCTCGGTCTCGGCCAAAGCCGCCAGCGCATCGGCGAGCGTCAGGCTGGCATTGACCCAGATCTCACCGTCACGCTCGGGCGACATGGCGTCCGCTGCACCGCTCAGCGCTGCAACGGCCGCCACCAGACGCTCCGCATCAGGCCCGGCCTCGCCGCGCATTTCGGCACGCGCGAGCAGGGCACTGCCAAGATTGTAGCTCGCCTCGGCCCAGGCCGCGGGCGCCTCGTCACGCGACAGCGACGCCAGCGCATCCCTGTAGGCAGCGGCGGCGCCCTCGATCACGTCCGGCGACTTGTCGAACTCGGCCAACTCCAGCAGCGCCGAGCCGAGACCGAGATTGAAGTCGAGACGGCTCTGCATCGGCACTTCATCGGTCGCGGCCGACAGTGCCGCGCGATAAGCCTCAACGGCCTCGCGGATGGGGGGCATCTGCCGGGCGCGCTGGCCGGACAGCATGAGACTACGCGCGAGTGCGCCCTGAGCTTCGCACCACAGCACGGCATCATCCGCCGAGACCAGCGTCAGAGCCTTGCGGAAGGCCGCGATCGCATCCGATAGGCGGCCGATGCCGGCTGACGCTTCGGCCTGCCGGTGCAGCGCACGTCCGAGGCCGATATTCGCACGCGCAGCGCCGTGCGCATTCGATCCATCAGCGAGCAGCTTCAGCACGCCGCCGTAGCCGGCGAGCGCCTCGCCAAGCGCAGCGTCGTCGTCCTCCTCCTCGCCTTTTCGCAGGAGAGCGTCGGCACGCGCCAGATGATAGCGCCAAGCTTCCTCGCGCGCGCTCTTCGGCAGACAATCCGCCGCCTCGACGAAAAGATCTGCAGCTGCGAGGTAGTCGCGTCGTGCAAAAGCGAGTTCCGCGAGCCGGGCCGCCGCACGCGCCTCCTCGGTCATCTGGGCTTTGAGGGCCGCAACCTCATCCTCGA
The DNA here is from genome assembly GCA_023430315.1 of Pseudomonadota bacterium. GTDB lineage: Bacteria > Pseudomonadota > Alphaproteobacteria > Rhizobiales > Hyphomicrobiaceae. The sequence goes on from JAEZAW010000056.1 coordinate 3,664, forward strand.
GACGCGCCTCGATGCGGCGACGCCCGTCGCGGAGCGCACGCCGAATTTGCTTCAGCGTCTCCATGGCGAGGGCGAGGTCGCCGGCGGCGAGCGCATCGGCGGCGCGCATCTTGAGCTTGCGCAGGTCGCCATCGTCGTTGGTCGGGCGCATGAGCTGCGCGCGGGCTTCCTGGAGCCAGCGCGCAATCGATTCGAGGCGCGCGATGCGCGACGCACCGCTTGCACCCTGGCCCTCGATGAGGGTCATGAGACGCGCCTCTGCCGCCTCCGACACGTCGTACTGGGCGCGGATGCGGGCGCGCTCTTCCACTTCGGTCGGCATGGGCGCGGCGGGCCGGAGCGTCGGTGCCGACTGCCGGGGTGCTACCGGCTGAGGTGCTGCGGCTGTAGCCTGGGGCGGTGCTTCGACTGGCGCGCGGGGCGGCTCGGGCTGTATCGCGGGCGCTGATCGCGCACCCACGAACTCATTCAGCAGGGGCGTCAGAGACGTGATCCGCTGGCGCTCGCGGACCAGCCGGGCAAAGCTGCGCTCGAGCACGAACATCGCGACGTCGTCGGAAAGTTTGCGCGCTTCCAGTGCGCCATCGGTGCGCGCCTTGAGAAAGAGATCGACGGCAATACGCCGCCCGCGATCGCCCCCTGCCGACGCGGACAGCGCACCATCCAGGCACGCCTCGTCGATGTCATAACCCGAGATGATCTCGGCGAGATCGGTGAAATGCCGCTCGAGTGCTTCCTGAGGAAGGCTGCGCGTCTCGGCGCCGACCCAGATTTCACGCGTCAACTCACCGACATAGCCATCGACGAGATCGCCGGCACCGCGCCCGCGTAATAGGGCGACGACGCCCGAGCCGCGGCTGCGGTGATCGGCCGGAACAGTAACGCCAGCCGCAGGCGCCAGAGCGAGCAATGCCGCACCCGCCAGCCGCTCCATGGCTTCGAAGATGGACATTCGACCCCGCCTCCACAGATTCCCAACTTCAGGCAATTGCAGCGAAAAGGGATCGATTCGCAACGCCTTGACACCCGAAAGCCGTGGAGCACTCGGTATTGGAGCCCCGCCGTAACCCGGATGCACGGCAGTCCGCCACCGCGGGGAGCCGATGGCTCAGCCTCAAGCGCCTTCCAGAGTTGGCAGCACCTCCGGCCAATCGTATCATTGTATTCGGATGTGCTCATATGAATACATCGAACCTCACGCATAGGAGAGGACAGAACGATGGCGAGGAGACGCGAACGATCAATCGAAGAAATGTATGCGGAGGACAGTGAGCGCGCCGACGCGGTCGTGTTCGGGCGCAGGACAGACGTGTCGCGCCGCGGCTTCCTCAATGGCGCAGGCCTTGCGGCCATGAGCGCGGCCGTGGGCGGCACCATCGTGCACAGTGCAAGCATGCCCGGCAGCCTCATTCCCGCGGCTCTGGCGCAAGATGCCAAAAAGGCGCCAGAGACTGCAGCGGCCAAGGAACCACAGCCGTTCAGCTTCCCGGGCAAGGATCCGGGCCTGTCGGTGCTTGGCGAGCGGCCGCTGGTCGCGGAGACGCCGGAGCATCTGCTCGATGACGAGACCACGCCCACGTCGAAGTTCTTCATCCGCAACAACGGGCAGATCCCCGATCCGTCGGCGCAACCCGACGCCTGGGAATTGACGATCGATGGTGAGGTAAATTCGCCGATGAAGTTGACGCTCGGCGAATTGAAGAAGCGCTTTGCGGAGAAGTCGCTTTTTTCTGTGCTCGAATGCGGTGGCAATGGCCGCTCGTTCTTCGCTCCGCAGGCAAGCGGCAACCAGTGGACGAACGGTGGCGCAGGGTGCGCCAAATGGACGGGCGTCTCCTTGGCCGAGGTCCTGAAAGCCGCCGGCCCAAAGCCCAGTGCGGTCTATACCGCCAACTATGGCGCCGACCAGCATCTCTCGGGCGATCCAAAGCGTCTGACGTTGTCGCGTGGCGTCCGCTTGCCGAAGGCCATGGAGGCGGAGGCGCTGCTGGTCTGGGCTATGAATGACGAGCCGCTACTGAACATCCATGGCGGCCCGCTGCGCATTGTGATTCCCGGCTGGCCGGGCTCCGTGTCGCACAAGTGGCTGACGAAAATCACGCTTCGCGACAAAGAGCACGACGGACCCGGCATGGGCGGGTTCAGCTATCGAGTGCCGATCAATCCGATGGTGCCCGGCGGTAAGGGCGACCCGAAGAACTTCAAGATCCTCGAGTCGATGCCGGTGCGCGCCATCATCACCAACCCGGCAAACGGCACCAAGCTCGCCGCGGGAACGCGGGAGATTGCGCTGCGAGGCACCGCCTGGGCCGGCGATCTCACGGTCAAGACCGTGCACGTATCGACCGATTTCGGCGCGACATGGCAACCGACAGAAGTCGGCAAACCGCGCAATCGCTTCGACTGGCAGCGCTGGACCGCCCGCATCAAGCTGCCCAGCGACGGCTACTTCGAAGTCTGGGCGCGCGCTACCGACAGCAATGACCGGATGCAGCCCCATGCCGCGCCCAACTGGAACCCGCAAGGGTACGGCGGTAATCCGCTCCATCGCATTGCCGTTCTGGTCGGATGATGCTGCCGATGCTGCGCAAAGCTTTTCTCGCACTGCTGATCGGAAGCGCGGTTGCCGCGCTTCCTGTCGCTGCACAGCAATCGCCACCGGCCTTCGAGCCGCGCGACGAAACTCCGGAGATGTATACCGAGGGCCCCAATCGCGAAGACGCATTCTATTTCTGTATTGCCTGTCACTCTTTTCAGATCGTCGCGCAGCAGCGCATGAGCCGCAGCCGATGGAACGACGTCATGACCTGGATGACCGAGCGGCACAACATGCCGGACGTGCAGGGCGAAGAACGCGAGAAAATCCTCGACTATCTCTCAACCGCATTCCCCGAGACGACCCAGCCACGCGGCTGGAAGAACCCATTCGCGCCCAAGTAAGCACGGCGCGCAATCACGCGCGGTTAAGCACGCCGCCGGTCAAGGGCACGCGGACGCCGGTCGTTCCTGGAAAGGTGATCGGCCGCTTGTCCAGCGATCGCACGGCGAGATAGGCCCAGGCTTCGGCTTCCACGGCATCGCCATCGAAGCCCAGTGCCTCGACGGGCACGACGGCGGACTGCACGTAGCCCGCGAGCATCGACATGAGCGTGCGATTGCGCCGCCCGCCGCCGGCGATGACCCACATTTGTGGCTCTTCGGGCACGTGCTCGCGCGCCCGCGCGATGGATGCGACCGTGAAGGCGGTCAAAGTTGCAGCTCCGTCTTCCAGCGAGAGCGGATCGACGAGGCTCACGTCGAAGGCATTGCGGTCGAGCGACTTTGGAACGCGCGCCGCGAAATGATCGTGGCGCAGATAGGCGGACACATAATCCTCGTGCACTTTCCCGCGCCCTGCCAGCGCACCATCCTCGTCGCGTCGCGCGCCGGTTCGCTTCATGACCCAATCGTCGATCATTGCGTTGCCGGGACCAGTGTCGAAAGCGATCAGACGCCCGTCCGCACCGATCCACGTGATATTGGCGACGCCGCCGATATTGACAAAGGCCACGGGGCGGCCAGGAGCCTTTGCTGCCATCGCGCGATGATAGGCCGGTGCGAGTGGTGCACCCTGGCCACCTGCAGCACAGTCGGCGGCGCGCATGTCGTGGACCACGTCGATCCCCGTCGCCGCGGCAAGTGCCGGACCATCGCCGATCTGGACGGTGAGCATTCGCCCGATTGGCTCGACTACCGGCTTGGCTCCCGGAAGAGGTGGCGGCCGTGTTCCAGGCGCGGGCGGCGGTGGATTGCTGTCCCAACGATGCAGCACCGTCTGCCCATGAAAGCCGATCACGTCGATGGCCGAGGGTTGCAGCATCCGGTCGCCGATGAAGCGCAGGACCGCCTCGGCGTGGAGCCGGGTCAGCTCCGCCTCGACCGCGGCGAGGCCTCCCGGCCGCTCATCGCGCTGCTTTATACTTAGGGCATCACGGAGCGCGCCCCGGAGCTGATCCCGGAAGGCCGGCTCGTAGTCCACGCCCCCAGCCGCAAGCCGCCGGACATGATTCTCGCCATCGGTTTCGATGAGGGCGATGTCGATGCCGTCCATGGACGTGCCGCTCATCAGCCCCAGCGCGCGCCTGATCTTGCCCATGGCGGCCTTCCTGTGCAATTTGCGGCCACCCTGCTGCCCCATGGCGGCAGGGATACGACCGAAAGCCTCATATCATGACGAAGCACACGTCCGACTTCCTCAATATCCTGGCAGAGCGCGGTTTTATCCACCAGTGCTCGGACTTCGGGGGGCTCGATGCTCTCGCCGCCAAGGGCGAGATCGTGTCGTACGTCGGCTATGACTGCACGGCGCCTTCGCTGCACATCGGTCACCTGCTCTCGATCATGATGCTGCACTGGCTGCAGAAGAGCGGCGGCGGCAAGCCCATCACGCTCATGGGCGGCGGCACGACACGCGTCGGCGATCCCTCGGGGCGCGATGAAACGCGGCGCATTCTGCCCATCGAGACCATCGAGGCGAACAAGGAAGGCATCAAAGCGGTGTTCGCCAAGTTCCTGTCGTTCGGCGATGCGCGCCACGATGCGGTGATGGCCGACAATGCCGAATGGCTGGCGCCGCTCAACTACATCGAGTTCCTGCGCGATGTCGGCCGGCACTTCTCTGTGAACCGGATGCTCTCGATGGACTCGGCAAAGATGCGCCTCGAGCGCGAGCAGGAGCTGTCGTTCATCGAGTTCAATTACATGTTGCTCCAGTCCTACGACTACGTGGAGCTGGCGCGGCGCTATAAGTGCAACCTGCAGATGGGCGGCTCGGACCAGTGGGGCAACATCGTCTCCGGCATCGACCTTGGCCGGCGCATGGGCACGCATCAGTTGTACGCGCTCACGTGCCCGCTGCTGACGACGGCTTCCGGCGCCAAGATGGGCAAGACAGCGGCGGGCGCGGTCTGGCTCAACGAGGATCAGCTCCCCGTCTACGACTACTGGCAGATGTGGCGGAATACCGAGGATGCCGACGTCGCGCGCTTCCTGAAGCTGTTCACGCTGCTGCCGATGAGCGAGATCGCGAAGCTGGCGGCGCTCGGCGGTGCCGAGATCAACGAAGCGAAGAAGACGCTCGCGACCGAGGCGACCGCGCTACTGCACGGGCGCGAGAAGGCCGAGGCTGCGGCTGAAACGGCGCGGCGCACCTTCGAGCAGGGCGAGAGTGCCGAAGGCCTGCCGACGATCGAAGTGCCGGTCGCCGACATCGAGAACGAGCTCGGCATCCTCGCTGCGTTCGTTACGTCGGGCCTCGTAAAGTCGAACAGCGAAGCCCGCCGCCAGATCCAGGCAGGCGGCCTGCGAGTAAATGACGTGGCTGTCAGTGACGAGAAGGCGAAGCTTCGCTCAGGCGATGTATCCGCCGATGGCGTGATCAAGCTGAGCCTCGGCCGCAAGAAGCACGTGCTGCTGCGCCCGGTGTAAATGAGATCGCCGCACGGCAGCTTCGGGAGCTGCCGTGCGGCGCGTTATGCTTGGATCAGTGCGGTACGATCGGCATCAATAGGTTTTCCCGGGCCCGGCGCACCGCGTACGGGATCTCACTGCGCGCGATACCAATGT
>JAEZAW010000087.1 GCA_023430315.1 Pseudomonadota bacterium
CCATAGCCCGCCAGGAACTGATCGTTCGTCACCCAGCCGCGTGGCACGACTTCTGCCTGTAAGAGCGGCAGCACGACATGGCCGCCGCCGAACACCAGCGAACCCGCGCGATAAAAGCTGTCGGCGAGCTGGATTGTCTGATCACTCGTTTGTGCCGCCAGCAACGGCAAACCGATGAGCAGAGCAAAGAACACGATCAGCGCCATGATGCCCGCACCCCGGCTCACGGGGACGGCCATGGAAACGTGATCGCTTGGCGCAGCGGTGCGCACCACCGTCAGACCCGCGATTGCCCCGAGCATGATTGCCCCAACCTGTCCCCACGCCGTCGGGATCGCCAGCGCCACCGCAGCGGCAACCACTGCGAGCGTCGCGCGCTGCGGGTCAGGCGTCAGCGACCGCATCATGCCCAGCACCGCATTGGCAACGACCGCGACGGCCGCCACCTTGAGGCCATGAAGCCAGGCGCTGCCCACCGTGTCACCAAGCGCCGCAAGACCGAACGCAAACAGCACAAGCGCCAGAGCCGAGGGCAGCGTAAAGCCCGTCCAGGCCGCCAGGGCTCCGGGATAGCCGGCACGCGACAGACCGACGGCAATGCCCACCTGACTGCTCGCTGGGCCGGGCAGAAACTGGCACAGGGCGACAAGGTCAGCGTAGGCCGGCTCACTGAGCCATTTGCGGCGCGCCACGAACTCGTCCCGGAAATAGCCCAGGTGAGCGACGGGACCGCCGAACGAGGTCATGCCCAGACGCAGAAACACCAGGAAAACCTCACCTACGCTACTGCGCTGCTGTCCCTCGACCGTCTCCGCCATCCGAACGTCCCCCCTTGCCGTGCCTCTATACCACTGTGCCAGCTTCGTGCTCCGCTGGCGTGACAATTCTTATGGCCAGTTTATCGCATTGCAAATGCACATCGAAAGCCGATGACGGCCAGAGCAAATCCCTCTCGACGCACTTGCCCGTCAGTATCTCGCCGTCAAGGCAGATCGACGTGAGGTCATCGCGGACGTCCACGCTCGCTACTTCGGTGCACAGCTAAACGACAGCTCGCTGACCCCTGGTCACGCTCACCCGCGTATCGGGACCATCCGCTTTCAGGATTGGCTCAACGCTTCCACCGATCGAGGACCGGAGTGACGTGGCCGTATCGGGGAAAACCCCGAGCAATTGGCGGCATCACGCATGCGTTAGCAGCAATAGCGCCAAAGGCACGTCAATCGGCGCAGGGCGGCGGCAGCTTCGATTCACTAGATCATCGCTGTGCCCAAGCCAACGATCGAAGGAGACAGACGATGGCTCGGTAGACGCTCCTCCAATTGATGTCCCGTCGGATCGCTCTAGCGACCGCTATGCGCATGATCCTCAATCCTCGAATGAGTTGGAGTAAAATCACATGCGACTCGTGATCATTGGCGCCGGTTTTGCCGGCATGTACGCCGCCCTTTCCTCCGCCCGCCTGCGTGACATCAAGGGCGTATCGCCCAAAGAGCTGGAGATCGCGCTGGTTGCGCCAGAACCGACGTTGGTTGTTCGCCCGCGGCTCTATGAACCGAAACCCGAGACTCTGACGGCGCCTCTCCAGGATGTCCTCGACGCCATCGATGTCGACTACGTACAAGGCCGCGCCGAGACGATCGACACCAAGGCCCGCACGGTGGAGGTCATCGCTGCCGATGGGTCGCGGAAATCACTCCCCTATGATCGACTGGTCGTCGCGACGGGCAGCCGCCTGTTCCGTCCGAATGTTCCCGGCCTCGCCGAGCACGCATTCAGCGTGGACAGTCTCGACGATGCGATCGCCCTCGACCGCCACCTGCACAGCCTGGCAGATCGGCCCGCATCGCGCGCACGCGACACGGTCGTCGTCGCTGGCGGCGGTTTCACCGGCATCGAGGCCGCAACGGAAATACCCTCGCGATTGCGCGCGATACTGGGCGAGAATGTCAAACCACGCGTCATCATCGTCGATCGAAGCCCCGCGATTGCCAACGACATGGGCCCAGGCCCTCGTCCCATAATAGAGGATGCGCTGCGCAAGCTCGGTGTGCAGACCCGCCTCGGTGCGAGCGTTACATCATTGGACAAGTCCGGTGTCACGCTCGACAACGGCGAACGCATCGAGACTGCGACGGTGATCTGGGCGGCAGGTATCCGTGCCGCGCCACTGACGGCGCAGATCCCGGCAGAGCGAGACAATTCCGGTCGGTTGATCGTCGACCGCGACTTGCGTGTAGCGTCTGTACCTGGCGTCTTTGCCACCGGCGACGCTGCCAAAGCAGCAAGCGACGATATCGGCAACTATGCGCTGATGTCATGTCAGCACGCCACGCGCATGGGCGCCTTCGCCGGCAACAATGCCGCCGCCGAGCTGCTCGGAGTGCCGACGAAGCCCTATCACCAGAAGGTCTACGTCACGTGCCTCGACCTCGGAGAGGCCGGCGCACTCTTCACGCGTGGCTGGGACCGGAAGGTGGAGCTGGTCGGCGATGTGGCGAAGAAGACCAAGCAGGAGATCAACACCGTGTGGATCTACCCACCACGGGCCGAGCGCGCCGCTGCACTGGCGTCGGCCGATCCGGAGCGGGTCACCGACCTGTAGGCGCTTCAAGTGACACGGGCTGCGCTCTGCAATGGAGTGCGGCCCTCTCACAATCGCTCAACGTGGAGCTACCAAGATGCAGCGAGAAATCGTGCGCACGACGGCGTTCGCCATGCCGCTGACGAACCCCGCGTTTCCACCCGGTCCCTACCGTTTCATCAACCGCGAGTACTTCATCATTCAATATCGGACCGATCCTGAGGCGCTTCGCCGGATCGTGCCGGAACCGCTCGCGCTTACCGAGCCCATGGTGAACTACGAGTTCATCCGCATGCCGGATTCAACCGGCTTCGGCGACTACACTGAAAGCGGTCAGGTCATTCCGGTGTCCTATCAGGGCCAAGCCGGCGGCTTCACCCATCAGATGTTCCTCAATGACCATTCGCCCATCGCGGGCGGGCGGGAGCTCTGGGGCTTTCCGAAGAAACTGGCGCAGCCGAAGCTGGTGGTCGAGACCGACACGCTGGTCGGCACCTTGGACTACGGCTCGATCCGCATCGCGACCGGCACCATGGGCTACAAGCACCGCGCTCTGGATGCGAATGTCGAAGCCCGGAAGCTCGCGGCACCCAACTTTCTGATCAAGATCATTCCGCACGTCGATGGCACGGCGCGCATCTGCGAGCTCGTACGCTTCCACCTCGAGGACATCACCGTGAAGGGCGCATGGACAGGCCCCGCCGCGCTCGACTTGTGCTCGCACGCGCTGGCGCCGGTCGCCGAACTGCCGGTGCTGGAAGTGCTGTCGGCCAAGCACGTTGTTGCTGATCTCACGCTCGGTCTCGGCACTGTCGTGCACGACTATCTGTCCTCGAGCGGAGCCGCACGGGGACGCGGGTCGAGGTTCGAAGCCTGATCGGAATCAATGTTGGCAGATTGGGATCATCCAGAAATTCAGGAGGTGCAAAATGCTGAACATAATGCGCGAGCAAGCCAGCCCCGCGCCCCAGCAGATCGAGGCACTGCCCTACGACGTCGTCGCATTGGTCCTGCAGGGTGGTGGCGCGCTTGGCGCCTATCAGGCCGGAGTCTACGAGGGCCTGCACGAGGCCGGCATACGGCCGAACTGGGTGGCCGGCATCTCGATCGGCGCACTCAATGCAGCCATCATCGCAGGCTCGCCCGTGGCTGAGCGTATCGAACGCCTGCGTGCGTTCTGGGAGACGATCTGCGCCACTCCCGTGGAGTGGCCGGCGGGTGAAGGGCTAGCCGATGCCATGCCCTTTGCTTTCGATCTGCGCTCACTACACAACGCCGCCGCAGCGATGAGAGCCTTGTTCCAAGGTCAGCCGGGCTTCTTCAAGCCGCGCTTCCCGCCGCCGTTCTGGTCACCCTTCTCGGGCGATGCCGCGACGAGCTTTTACGACACGTCACCTCTGGTCCCGACGCTGCAGCGCTTTGTCGACTTCGATCGTCTGAACGGGGGCGATACGCGCGTCAGCGTCGGCGCAGTCAATGTGCGCACCGGCAATCTCGTGTATTTCGATACGGCCGAGCGTCGGCTGGGACCGAAGCACTTCATGGCATCCGGCGCCTTGCCGCCGGGCTTTCCCGCTGTCGAGATCGAAGGCGAGCACTACTGGGACGGCGGCATGGTCTCGAACACGCCGCTCTCCCGCGTGCTGTCGGGCGAACCGCGCGACACGCTGACGTTCCAGATCGACCTTTGGTCGGCCAAGGGCCGCGTGCCCTATGACCTCATGGAACTGTCGAGCCGGCAGAAGGACATCCAGTATTCCAGCCGTACTCGGGCCATCACCGATCACGCAACGCGGATGCAGAAGATGCGTCAGGCAATCCAGCGCTTGCTGGAGGAGTTACCGGAGGCCGCGAAGGACGATCCTGAGATCCGCGCCATCACCGAAATGGCACGCCACCGCTCGTACAACATCATCCACCTCATCTATCAGTCCAAGATCCACGAGGGTCATTCCAGGGACTACGAGTTCGGTCTGTGCGCAATGCGCGCCCATTGGGAGAGCGGACTGGAGGACATCCGCCGCACGCTGGCCAATCCGCGACGCCTGGATCTTCCCCCACCAGAGCTCGGTATCGTCACGCATGACATCCATCGTCGTGATTGATCTCCGGAAGACTTCACTTCTCGAGCGTGTAAGGAGTTCCCCATGTTGAAAGGTAAGGTTGCAATCGTCACAGGATCGACCAGCGGCATCGGACTTGGCATTGCAGAGGAGCTGGGCAAGCTCGGCGCCGATCTGGTGTTGAACGGGTTCGGCGATGCCAAAGAGATCGAGGCGATCCGCAGCGGCATCGAGCGCAACAGCGGCGTGCGTGTCATCTACGACGGTGCCGACATGTCGAAGGGCGACGCCGTGCGTGGGTTGATTGCCGCGACGATCGCGAAGTTCGGGCGCCTCGACATCCTGGTGAATAACGCGGGCATTCAGTTCACCGCTCCGGTCGAAGAATTTCCGCCGGCAAAATGGGACGCGATCCTGAGTATCAATTTGAGCGCTGCGTTCCATGGTATCGCTGCCGCGGTGCCGCAGATGAAGAAGCAGCGATGGGGGCGGATCGTCAACATCGCTTCCGCGCACGGGCTCGTCGCTTCAACGCACAAAGCCGCCTATGTCGCAGCCAAGCACGGACTGGTCGGTCTGACGAAGGTCGTCGGCCTGGAGACTGCCGGAAGCGGCATCACCTGCAATGCCATCTGCCCTGGTTGGGTGCGAACGCCCTTGGTCGAAAAGCAGATCAAGGACATCGCCGCGCAGAAGAATATCTCTCAAAAGGACGCGGCTAAGGAGTTGCTGGCCGAGAAGCAGCCGTCCATGGAGTTCGTCTCGCCGGCGCAGCTCGGTGGCACTGTCGCGTTCCTATGTTCGCCTGCAGCAGACGAGATCACCGGCACGGCGATCTCGGTCGATGGCGGCTGGACCGCGCAGTAGGCGGGAAGCGGCCTAGATACTTTCTTACTCATGCAAGCGCGGCCGAGGCGGGCAGCGTGGCGCGGAAGAGCGCGCCCTGCGGCACTGCCGGTAGAAGCACGATGGTGCCGCCGTGGGACTCGACGATGGACTTGCAGATCGAGAGCCCCATGCCCATGCCGTCGGCTTTCGTCGTGAAGAAGGCATTGAAGAGGCGTGCGGCGTGCTCCGGCGCGACGCCAGGCCCATTGTCCTCGATATCGAGCATGACGCGATCCATCTCCGACAACAGACGCACCGTGAGCGCACGTCGCGTGTCTTCGATCTGACCGAGCGCCTGGATGGCGTTGACCATGAGGTTGATGACAACCTGCTGAAGCTGGACTCTGTCGCCCTCGATGTCGGGGAGGCTGTTGCCGAGGATCACGCGAAGCCGCACCCGCTGATCGGCGAGCTCGCGGCGCAAGATCGCCACGGCATCGTCGACGAGGCCCCGGCACGGAAAGCGCGTTTTCTCGGGCGCTCGATTTGTCGACATGGCGCGAATACGGGCAATGATGTCGGAGGCGCGCTTGGCCTGGCCGATCATGCGACCGATCGCGGCCTTGGCTTCCTCGATGTCGGGCTCGGCGCGGTTGAGCCAACGCAAGCCCGCTTCGGCATTGGTCACGGCGGCGGTCAGCGGTTGGTTCACCTCATGCGCAATGGAGGCCGAGAGCTCGCCAAGCGTCGAGATGCGTGCGGCGTGCGCCAGCTGTGACTGGGCGCGCGCCAGCTCATTGTGAGCACGCACGCGCTCTGTGATGTCGAGGATGCCGATGAGGCCATGGCCGGCGCTGTCTCCCCGCTGCGGGTAGCAGCAGGTGAAATGTACGTCGAGTTCCTTGCCATCGAGCGTAAGGAGGCGCGTGTCAGCTTCATAGTGTGGTTTACCCTCGATCGAAGCGAAGACACTTTCCGCGAATATGGGTTCGCTGGCGACCGGCCAGTAGCGCGAGACGTTCCCGAGCAGTTGCTCGCGCGACGCTCCCCCTCCCAAGAGTTGCAGCGACTTCTCGTTGACGTCGACGACCTCGGTCAGCTCCATGACCGTACGGATGAGCCCGGGGTTGGCAGCGAAGTGCGCCCGGAAATCCGTAACGCCGCTATCCTTGAGCCCCTTCAGCATCGCGCGGACGCCGGAAAAATCGAGCTCCCAGAACGACACCGCCATGGCCTGAAAGACATTGCGATATCGGTACTCGCTCCGCTGAAGATCTTCCTCAGCCCGACGACTGGCGGTGATATCGCGGCCCATCTCCAACACTTCGACGGGCTTTCCCGCATGATCCTTGCGGAGTGACCAGCGCGCATCAATGACGTGCTCCGTGCCGTCGCGGTGCGTGCGAACGATTTCACCGTCCCAATGATTGTCCTCCAGCAGCCGGCGCTCCAGCTCTTCGAGAGGAATCGGAAATCGGCAGTGCGTGAGCGCGCCGATCTTCTGCCCCACGGCTTCTTCCCGCGTCCAGCCGTACGCCTCCTCACATCCCGCATTCCAGAACGTCACGGTGCCGTCGAGCGCATGGAGGCAAATCGCATCGTGAGCGAGATCCAGCATTCCCACCATTTCCTGCTTGCGGCGGGTCATGTCCAAGACGAGAACATAAAATCCTTCAAAGCCGCTCGCCCCCATGCGGGGAATGTAGGAGATGGCCGCGTAGCGCCAGCTTCCGCTGAGGTTAGGTATTTTGGCGTCGAAGGAGACCGTCTCGCCGGCAGATACGCGCGCGAGATAGGGCGCTCGGGTTGCAAAGGCCTCGGGACCGAGGAACTCCCGCATATGTAAGCCGACCAGACTCTGCGGTGAGCGGCCGAACCATTCATTGTGGAAGTCGTTGGCAAATCGACATACGTAACCGGCGTCGAAGAACGAGATCAGCGCAGGAACGGCATTGGTTACCGCCCTGAGTTCGGCCTCCACCGAGGATCGCGTGCTGGTGGCTCCAATTTCGGCAGCGGACATGGTCAACCTCGTCGTCAACAGTCGATTGACAGATTGATGGGGTGCGGGCGAGCATATTGCAATGCGGCAGGCAACGTGAGCTACCGGCGGATCGATGGCTAAGAAGGCACAAAGTGCGACCGGTCGCTCAGGAGGCGGCGCAAATGAGGCGCCAGCCGTCCATGTTGTCGATGATGACGCGGACGTGCGCCTTGCCCTCGACAGCCTCTTCCGCTCCGTCGGCCTGCCGACCCGGCTCTACGGATCGGCTCAGGAATTCCTCCAATCCGGCCAGACTCAGTCGGCGGGCTGCTTGGTGCTCGATATTCGCCTGCCGGGCTTGAGCGGCCTCGACTTCCAGGAGCGGCTTGCAGCGGCGGGCGTGCGCATGCCGGTCATCCTCATGACCGGGCACGGCGACATCCCCATGACCGTCCGCGGCATGAAGGCCGGTGCCGTCGATTTCCTCCCCAAACCCTTCCGCGACCAGGACATGCTCGACGCCGTCACCCTAGCGCTCGAGCGGGATACCGCCTTGAGGGGCGAGCAGGCCGGCCTCGACGAGATCAAGACGCGATACGAGGCGCTTAGCGCCCGCGAGAAGGAGATCATGGGGTACGTCGCTAAGGGGCTGATGAACAAGCAGATTGCCTACGAGCTTGGGCTCAGCGAGATCACGGTCAAGATCCACCGGGCCAACGCCATGCGGAAAATGGCCGCTAAGTCCGTGGTAGAATTCGTTAAAATGGCCGAGCGGCTGAAGGGTTAAACAGGCCTACCCGAGCATCACCTGCACAAACCCGAGTATGATGTAACTCAAAGCGAACCTGGCGCATTTAATGTGACAAGAAGGTTCGGCGACCGAGCCGAGCCATCGCAGCCAGGAAACGTGTTGTGTCTACCTCCGCCCCATTGGTCGCCGTCGTCGATGACGATCCCGACATCTGCGCCTCGCTCCTGGGGCTGCTGCGATCCTGCGGCTACCGCGTCGAGGTCTTCACATCCGCGGAGGCCTTCCTTGCGAACGCGGAAGCCTGCAGCGCAGCTTGCGTGGTCAGTGATGTTCAGATGCCGGGTGGCATGAGCGGCTTCGAATTGGCAGGGCGCCTGAGCAAGGCGGATAGGCGATTGCCGATCATTCTCGTCTCCGCTTTCGCTGACGAGAACGCTCAGGCTGCCGCACGACTTGCAGGCGCAAAGGCACTGCTCAAGAAGCCGTTCGACGGATGCGCGCTGATGGATCTGATCGACGAGGCCGTAGCTCCCGTCGAATAGACCGCTGGCCTTCGACGTCCCCACGCCCGTTGTGGGCATTCTTCCGGCTTGCTACCGTCCGTTCGGAATTCCCTACGAGGCGAACCAGGACGCGCGCATGTCTCTGTCTCCAGCCGTGAGAGAGCTGATCAGCAACGTCAGCGAACCTTTCGAGCAGGCACGCGCGATGCCGCCGAGCGTCTACACGAGCACCGAATTCCTGGAACGCGAACTCAAGGACGTATTCGCCAAGGAGTGGATCACCGTCGGTCGAGCGGACGCGCTCAAGAAGCCGGGTGACTACGTAACGTACGAGCTCGCTGGTCAGCCGATCTTCGTCGTTCGCGACAATGACGGCAAGCTGCGCGCCATGTCGAACGTGTGCCTGCACCGCATGTCGACACTCCTCGAAGGCTCAGGCAACAAGCGTGCGATCGTGTGTCCCTATCACGCCTGGACGTACAACCTCGATGGCACGCTGAGGGCAGCACCCGCCATGCACCTCAATCGCGAGTTCTGCGCCGAGGACTATCGGCTGCCGCCCGTACGGTGCGAGGAATGGCTCGGCTGGATCATGGTGACGCTCAATCCCGAGCTTCCTCCCGTTGCCGAGCATCTCGCCGAGGTTCAGGGCCTCATCGACGACTTCGGCATGGAGAGCTACATCGAGACATTCCGCGAGACGCACATCTGGGACACCAACTGGAAGATCCTCGCGGAGAATTTCATGGAGAGCTACCACCTCCCGATGTGCCACGCGGGCACGATCGGCGGCCTCTCCAAGCTCGACGAGATGGACTGTCCGCCGGGTCTGCCGACGTTCAACTATCACACCATCCTGAAGGACGGGACGCTGAAGATCGCGCTCGCGCATCCGAACAATACGCGCATGAAGGGCGACCGCCGCCGCACGACGTTCCTGCTCGCGGTCTATCCGAGCATGCTCGTGACGCTCACGCCCGGCTACTTCTGGTATCTCTCGCTCCACCCGCACGGCGTCGGCCAGGTGCACATGATCTTCGGCGGCGGCATGTCGCCCGATTTCGTCAATTCACCCGACGCGCAGGCGAGCTTTGCCCAGCTCAAGACCCTGCTCGACAAGGTCAACGTCGAGGATCGCGGCTGCACGGAGCGCGTTTATCGCGGCGTCTCGGCGGGCGCGGCTCGCGCAGGTCATCTGAGCCATCTCGAGCGTCCGAACTACGACTTCGCACAGTATCTCGCGGAGAAGACCGGCGGCTTCAGGCGCGCGTTCGACGGCCCCGTCGCCGCGAAGTGAGTCCCGCCACATAATTCGCGATCAATCCATGGAGCTGGCACATGTCCATGACGACCATCGACCATGCGAGCCAGCCCCAGGACGAGTGGCGCCCGGGCGTACTCACGCGCATGGTGGCGTCCGCTGCCAACGGCACGTCGCAGCTTGCCGTATTCGAGCAGTGGTGCGATCCGGGTCTCGGCGCGCCGGCGCATCTCCATGCCGTCGAGGAAATACTGACCGTTCTCGAAGGCGAGGCAGAGGTATGGCTGGATGACGAGCGGCGCCGGCTTACGGCTGGCCAGTCGGCCGTCATACCTGCCGGCCGCAAGCACGGCTTTCACAATACGGGCACAGGAGTCTTGCGCGTCCAGGCCATACTCGCCTCCCCAGTGTTCGAGGCAGCCTATGACGACAAGCGAGAGACGCCGCGGCGCTGGCTGCCGCAAGGTTAGTGACTTCGCCCGATTGGCTGACCAGTTGCCAAGTCACTGACGGTGCTATTCAATACGCGACAACGGAGGCCAACGAGCCGTCCGACGCTCTGCTGACAGCGCAATCATCCGGCGTTCCCGATCATGCGCTGTGCAGCAAGAAAACAAAAACTTGAACCTGGGAGGATAATCTAGATGTCGCTAAAACGATGCCTAATCGGCAGCGCGGCTGCGCTGTCCGTGGCCCTCGCGGCCGCCCCTGCCGACGCACAGATCTCCGGAGACGTCGTGAAGATCGGCGTACTCACGGACATGAACAGCATCTACGCCGATATCAACGGCATGGGTGCCGTCGAAGCAGCCCGCATGGCCGTCGAGGATTTCGGCGGGACCGTGCTCGGCAAGAAGATCGAGCTCGTCTACGCGGACACCCAGAACAAGGCTGACATCGGCGTCACGGTCGGCAGCCGCTGGTTCGATGTGGACGGCGTGGACATGATCGCCGGCGCATCGTCCTCGGCGGTCAGTCTGGCGATCCAGTCGCTTGTTGCCACCAAGAACAAGGTCTTTCTCGCTTCCGATCCGGCGTCGTCCGACATCACGGGCAAGCTCTGCAACGCCAACACCATTCATTGGGTGTACGACACCTACGCGCTCGCGAACGGCACCGGAAGCGCCGTGGTGCAAGCTGGCGGCGATACCTGGTACTTCGTCACCGCCGATTATGCTTTCGGCCACGCGCTCGAACGCGATGTCAGCGCAGTCGTGACGAAGTCGGGCGGCAAGGTCCTCGGCAGCGTACGTCATCCGATCAATACCTCGGATCTCTCGTCCTTCATTCTGCAGGCGCAAGCCTCGAAGGCGAAGATCGTCGGCTTTGCCAATGCCGGCGGAGATACGATCA
>JAEZAW010000194.1 GCA_023430315.1 Pseudomonadota bacterium
AGCGCCGTCTGGCCCTTTCAGTGAAGTCATTCGTCGTCGATAGTCTCCGCAAAATGCAGAAACGGCAGACCTGAAAGGAGCGGAACACCTCCCAGAGCCCCAGCGTTGGAAAGCCAAAAAGGAGGCCAACGCATGAGCTTTGGTAAGCGAAATCCTACCGGCCAGCCCACGCCGGAACGCCCGGGCGCGCCACGCGAGAAAGCCGACGCGATCGGCCACATCCACGAGCGCGGCAAAGCGCCGGTGCGCTGTCTCGTCGTCGAGTATTCCTCCACGGGCGCAGAGCTGCAGATGCCCTCGATCTCCGGTATCGGAAACACGTTCGAGCTGAGCGTCTCCGGTCGCACACATCACGCCCGCGTCGTCCGCCGCGCACCGCGAACGCTGTTTGTGGCGTTTAGGTAGGCTATTGGCCGCTTCATAACCCCCGCTGGGCCCGTCAAATCAAGTGAGGCAGGCGCATTACCTTATGCCAAACGCCCCTATCTACAGTTTCCTAAAACTGTAGATAGTTAGCTTGAGGTGCGCGTTTGATCCTGTTATCTACAGTTTTTGAAAATTGTAGATAGGACATCAAATGCGCCCCATCCCACTGAACCTGATGACGTTGTATGCAGATCTTACGCAATCAGCCGGAACTCTGGCAGAAACTCCCGGCTCAATAGCGACAAAGACTGTCGGTAAGAAAAAGTACCTCTACGCTACCCACAAGGATGGCAGCGCGCGTGTGGAGCGCTACCTAGGGCCAGCAGAGGACGAAAAAGCTAGGAAGCTAGCAGAGGACATCCGGCAGGCTGCTGAACAGGCCAAGATCATGCGGAAAACTGTCTCGCTTCTTAAGCAAGCGAGAATTGCTGCGCCGAGCTTGGTTCAAGGAAGAATCCTTGAGGTGATCGCCAACGCCGGTCTTTTTCAGCGAGGCATGACGTTAGTTGGCACCGTAGCGTACCAAACCTACGGATGCATAATTGGCGCACACCTTGGAGCTGCTGCATACGCCACAAACGATATCGATCTGTCGGTAGCCGAGTTTGCTGCAGCTGACCAAGAGGAGGATATTGAGACGATACTGAAGAGGGCAGACCCGAGCTTTAAACCCGTTTGGCACGCGGAAGACAAGTTACCAAGGATCTTCCGCTCTAAGAACTTCCAGGTTGATGTGCTCACCAGCTACGGGCGTGGACGAAAATCCCCTGTTCCCATTGACGCTCTCGGCTGCGCAGCAGCGGCTCTGACCTTTCAAGAGTATCCAGCCGAGGACACCATGGAGGCCGTCGCCCTCTATGGTAGTGGTGTGCTTGTGCGCGTGCCGACACCGGTCCGATACGCAGTACATAAGCTTCTGGTGGCCCAGAAGAGAGTGGGAAATGAGCTCGCTAAGAAACAGAAGGATCTCCGACAGGCCAAGGAGCTTATCGATATCTTTCTGGAAACCGATGAAGCGACACTACAGGATACGCTGGATGAAGCGAGAGATCGTGGCAAGTCGTGGAAGACTGCTATCAATGCATCTCTCAAAGAGATCGGTCGCGAGGCTCGCCAAGGGCGACTGCCAATTCCGGCTTGAACGGCAGCGAGTGGATGATCCCCCAAATGGTTCGTCCGCGCCGATCACGATCGGTCTGCTTTCCCAGGCAACCTGTCGACCATATAATCCGTTGGATGGTGCCTCAGGAGGGACTCGAACCCCCACACCCTCGCGGATAACAGATTTTGAGTCTGTCGCGTCTACCGGTTCCGCCACTGAGGCAACGGCGCGGCACTATAGCCACGGACCTCCGGCCGTCAATGCACCGGGCAATCCTCCAGCGGGCTAACCCCGCGCGCCGTCCGGCTTGAGGGCCTGAGCCGTGCCGATCATGCTGTCGCGCGTCGCGAGGCCGGCAAGCTGCTCCGCGCTCCAGCCATCCGTACCGTCGGGGCGCATGGGCAGCACGAGATAGCGGCAATCGGCCGTCGAATCGACGACGCGCACCTCGACGCTGTCGGGAAGCTCGGTGCCGAACTCGGAGAGCACGACGCGCGGCTCGCGCACCGTCCGCGTGCGATAGGCGCGCGACTTGTACCAGAGCGGCGGCAGGCCGAGGATCGTGCGCGGATAGCAGGAGCAGAGCGTGCACACGATCATGTGGTGCACTTTGGGTGTGTTCTCGAGCACCACGAGCTTCAAGCCCGGCAGGCTCAGGCCCTCCTCCTCCACGCCTGCGTTGCCATCGGCCAGTAGGCGCGCCTTGAAGGCGGGATCGGTCCATGCGCGCGCGACGACACGGGCGCCGTTCTCCGGCACCTTGCCGTCCCACTCCTCGATCATGTCCTCGACTTCGCGCGCGGTGATGATGCCCTTCTGGATCAGCAGCTCGCGCATGGCGATCTCGAGGAATTCCCACTCCTCGCTCGGTTCCTTGATGTCGGGCTGGAAAGGGCCGTGATCGTGCGGGTGATCATGATCATGGTGATGCCCGTGATCATGATCGTGGTCATGCTCGTGATCGTGGTCATGATCGTGGGTCATGCTGCCCTCCGCGCGTTGTTGTCCGGCTCGAGCCAGTGTTCGTAGATCTCGACGATGAGGCTGTCGCTCGGGCCATACGTGCCCTCGCCCGCCCAAAGCTCGTCCATGGTGAAACGCACCCAATAAAGCGTCACTGCCGGCGTGTCGTACTTGCCGACAGCCAGATGCTCGGGATTGTGGAACTCGCCGAAGCGCCGCTCGACGACACCGTGCTTGCCGCGCAGATACCACGGCGTGCGGATGTGAATGGGCTGCGGCTGCAGCGGATGCTCATCGCGCACGCGGACCGCCTGGCCGACCTCGAATGCAGCCATCAGCACTTCTCCGACTGCTCAGCGATACGCGCCTTGACCTCGGCGAGCTTCGCGTTCATCTCAGCTTCGGTGATGACGCCCTTCTCGATGAGGAGGCCCCGCAGCGCATAGGCCCATTTCTCATAGTAGCCCGCGGCGTTGTAGTGCTCGGGCGTCAAGCTCTCGATCGTACGGCGCATCTCGTCGACGACCCAATAGCTGCGCGGATTGGAGCGCATGAGCTGCATGAGGGCATCGACGCGGCGCTCGGACAGCGTCGGCACATGCTCATGGTTGTCGACCGGCCCCCCCGGCTCGCCGCCCATATCGTGCACGCCACGCTCGGCCATCGCCGCCTCCTTTTGCCTGCTTAACCAGCATCCTTGCGGCGGGCGGAGCGGCCCGTCAACCACATTGGATCAAAATGACATAGCCTCGTGCCGAGGTCATTGTCCGGCCCATGAGTTGCATACTAAATCAGGGCTGTCTCAGGGAGGGATTATGCTTCGCAGGTTGTACGACTGGACGATGGCGCTTGCGGCCCGCAAGACGGCCGAATACTGGCTGGCCTTCATCGCCTTCGTCGAGAGTTCGGTCTTCCTTATACCGGCCGATGTCCTGTTCTTGCCCATGGCGCTGGCGCGGCCCGAACGGGCCTACCGCTACGCGATCGTCGCGACGGTGTTCTCGGTGCTCGGCGGCATAGCCGGCTGGTTTATCGGCTACTACGCCTTCGACACCATCGCGAAACCGGCCCTCGAGCTCTACGGCAAATACGACGACTTCCTGCGCCTCCGCGAATCCGCCGACGCTGATCTCGTGCTGCTGCTGCTGGTGACGTCGGGCCTCTCGCATCTGCCGCCGATCAAGGTCGTGACAATCCTTTCCGGCTGGCTGCACATCAACATCTGGCTGTTCATCGTCTCGGCGATCATCGCGCGCGGTGCGCGGTTCCTGTTCCTCGCGTGGCTGCTCAACCGCTACGGCGAACCCATCCGCCATTTCATCGAGGAGCGGCTGGGGACACTCGCAGCGCTCGCTTGCGCGGCGATCATCGGACTGTACGTGGCGGTCAGGTATTTGACTTGAGCCTAGTCGCTTCGCGAGTGGGGCTTCCGCCCCACACCCCAACCGGGGGACACCCCCGGAGCCCCCGTCTTTTCATGAGTTGGAGTTCTCAGCGAGGGTGAAGTCATAAAGACGGGCGGGTTCGGGAG
>JAEZAW010000217.1 GCA_023430315.1 Pseudomonadota bacterium
AAGAGCACGTCGGCCTGGCGGAGCGGCATCGCTTAGTGCGCGCGGATCGCCAATATACATGCGCGATATGCAGCAGCGGATTTCAGGCGGGAGGACATGAGTGGGTTCAGGCCGATATACGCGTCTGGAGGAGACAGTTCGACGCGCGCTTTTCTTTTTCGTTCGTGCGCCGAGAACAGGACGTGGGCCATCACGAGCCATAAAGCTGGCGGCAATCTCCCTGCCCTCCCGGATGGGTGGGTGTTCGTGCGGGAGTTCGCGCTCGGCGTGCGCGAGCCCGTGCCGATCCGCGCAAACCCGAACCCGTTCTACGGGCATTGAAGGCGAGGGGCTTCTGCGTGTTTCGCGAAGGTTCCAACCCGATGGGCACATCGCAGTAAAGTCGCGATCCGGCGGCCCAGCTAAGGGCTGCCCGACCGCGGAACGGCGAGGATGTCAACGCTCAGAGAACGAAGAGCTTCCTCGGTGACGCTTCCAATCAAGGTTTTCAGAAAGCCGGACCGACCATGTGTGCCCATGACGAGTAAGTCGGCTTGCACATCGGAAACAACCCGCGAAATCACCTCTATGGCTTCGCCTTCCTGGATACGAAGGGTCCATCGCGCTTCATCCAGATGGTTCGCCGTGAGAAATGCCCTCAATTCATTGGAGGCGTTTCGTCGTTCGTCATCGACATATTTTGCGATGGCAGCGGCGTCCGCGCCGGCAATATACATCTTGCCCCTTGCCCAGGCCGGGAAAGCATGGACCAGCGTCGCGCCCTCATTTGAGATCAGGCCCGTCGAAATGCCGGCGCGCAGCGCATCGGCAGAGGCCTCCGACATGTCGATCGGTGCGATGACTTTCTGATAGGTCCGCTGCGCCTCATTGTTCACCATCAAGACCGGAACTGTACCTTTGCGGATGACGCGCTCGATCGTTGTCCCGGTAAAAATGTCCAGGAGTTGCCTGCGGTGGGCGCCCATCACGATCAGGTCGGCCGCCACATCGCGCGCCGAGCGTAGGATGCCATCGAATGGATCACCTGGGACAACGAGAACTTGTGCATCGACGCCGTGCAATTCCGGTACAGACGAGATCTGCTCGCGAAGGATGCGCTCTGCTTCGCGGGTCTCGATGCGCAAGAGGTCAGCAGGTTGATCATCGTCGACCACATGCAGCACATGCAATCGGCCGCCCGCCTGAGCCAGTAAGCCTGCTTGACGCAGCGCACGGAAGGATCGTGTTGAGAAGTCTGTCGGGACCAGAATGTTCATTGCACACCTCCTCAACCGCCCTCACACCTAATTTAGCGCGTTCCGCCGGGATTTGAATGGTTGCTGCCGCCTGCAATGCCGAACGCGCGCGTCTTGACAAAAGTCTCAGGCGGGCCAAAGTCTAAATCATGTTGCAGGCAAGACCATATTTTCTCCGGACCCATACGGTCGCGGTTGTCTAGCCCCGGGCTCTAGAGCTCGGGGATTAGCCGTCTGCTGCCTCCCACAATCCTAATTTCCTTAGACCTTGGCGCGAGCAGAGCTCGGCCAGGAGGAGTTCGCCATGAAAGACGTTCGGAAAGATCGGCCGCTACCCGCCATTGTTGTCAGCAAGGACAACCATAAGCGTATTATCGACCTTGCCTTGGGTGTCGAGGATAAGGCTCCTGAGGTCGCACGCGTGTTGCTGAGTGAAATGGACAGGGCGCGCGTGGTCGGGGCTGTTCCATCGAGCACTGTGCAAATGGGCTCCACAATCGCATTTCGCACTGAGGCGGGCCAGGAGCGCAAGGTTTCGCTTGTGTATCCAGGCGAGGCTGACATCGCACTCAACAGAGTGTCGATCCTAACGCCTATCGGCGCGGCGCTCATCGGGCTCTCTGCCGGGCAGTCTATTGCCTGGTCGGCTCGCGACGGCCGCCAGCAAACGCTCACGGTGCTCGTCGTCGAGCCCCCTGCCGCGCGGACCGAAGAGCTCCAACTCCAGACCGTTTAGCAAAAGCGTCCCGCGCATCGAAGTTAAGTCAGTCGCTTCCTTTAAGGGGCGACCTCCGCGCGCCTTCTCCCAGAGGCGGTGCTCGGCATTGCTTGCCGGATCGGAAAACCCATGTGATGGCCGCACGCGCCGTGCGGCGGAGCTTGACCATGCAAAACGCCTGTCGCTGTCAGCTGACGGCCAAGGATGCAAACATACTTGAAGTGATGCTCGAACGAAGGCGGCATCAGGACGACCTCTTCACACGCCTCCTGCAGCAGAAGGTTGCGACCGCCTCCGTTGCCCTCTTTGATGGCGTGGATCCCTGCGCCGCGACCATCAATAGTCGGGTCGAATACAGCATTAATGGAGGCGCCCCGCGCACGCGCATTCTGGTTTACGGTGGTGAAAATGCTTATCCTGGCATGACCCTGCCCATCACGACCATGCGAGGCCTTGCTCTTCTTGGGTTGGTCGCCCCAAGGTCCATCATCTGTGATGGCGAAGATGGATAAACCGAGCAAATTCGGTTGCTCAGGGTGCTCTACCAACCGGAGGCCGAGCGGCGAAGGGCCCATGAAGACGGTGGGAGAATTACAGTTGCGACTCGTCGCTCATGCGACATTTTACTGTTCCAGCCCCGGGCGGGAATCCCATCGGGTCGTCCCGGGTATGACGACGACGACCCAGGCCCTTCAGCGGCCTAATTGCTGCGACCAACCCGAGCGGGCGCCTTCGCAAAATGGGGCCTTCAAGGAGGATGCCATTATGCCGGAGCCGATGAGGCTTGCGACCATCCTTCGGGATGAGGATGTGGTGCTGCATTCATCCGTCCAAACCAAGGACGAGTTGCTCGAAGCAGCGGCTGACCGTCTCGGGGGGGCAACCGGGATGGCGACGGGCAAGGTATTGGCAGCCTTGCAAGAGCGGGAACGTTTAGGCTCAACGGCAATTGGCCGTGGTATCGCCGTTCCCCATGCGAGCATCGATGATTTGGCGTCGTCAGCGGCGGTGCTTTATCGGCTGGCCGAACCCATTCCTTTCGAGGCCACGGACCAAGCGCCAGTGGATGTGGTGTTCGTCGTCGTCTGCCCCGTCAGAAAAAGGGGGGGGTTGCTGGATCTGCTCGGAGAGCTGTGTTGGACGCTGCGAGCTGACGCGATTCTTCAGCAGGTTCGCACCGCATCGAGCGGGGCGGAGG
This sequence comes from Pseudomonadota bacterium, assembly GCA_023430315.1. Classification (GTDB taxonomy): domain Bacteria; phylum Pseudomonadota; class Alphaproteobacteria; order Rhizobiales; family Hyphomicrobiaceae. The sequence continues at coordinate 3,152 of JAEZAW010000217.1, forward strand.
TAAAACACATTCTCGCAAAGGCTATCGAGAAGAACCCACGTCCGCGACGTCAAGGCAGCGACGGATCGTCATAAGCACGCAGGTGATATCGACGCGTGGGTATTCGTTAACCGCCGCGTCGTCTCGAGGAAGCAAGGTCGGAGGAGAGCAAAAAGTTTGGACGACTCTGCGATGACTACCCTGCTCCTCACGGCCCTGATCGCATTGCCATTCGTCGGCAGCATCGTTGCCGCGCTCTTTCCGATCAATGCCCGCAACGCCGAAGCTTGGCTCGCCGGCGGCGTGGCCTTGGCTGGGCTAGCCATTGCGGCCAGCCTCTATGACCTGATCGCGGAAGGCGCCGTTGCCCAGGCCAAGTTCGCATGGGTTCCGCAATATGGCCTGAATTTCCAGGTGCGGCTGGATGGCTATGCCTGGAGCTTCGTCGTTCTGATCTGCACGATAGGTCTTCTTGTCGTCCTTTACGCCCGCTATTACATGTCGCCGGCCGATCCCGTCCCGCGCTTCTTTTCCTATCTGTTGGGCTTTATGGGCGCGATGCTTGGCATCGTTGTCTCCGGCAACCTGCTCCAGATTGTATTCTTCTGGGAACTCACGAGCCTCTATTCCTTTCTCCTGATCGGCTACTGGCACCAGAATCAAGCTGCGCGCGATGGCGCGCGCATCACGCTTACCATCACGGCGGCGGGCGGGCTGTGTCTGCTCGCCGGCATGGTCTTGCTCGGACAGATAGTGGGCAGCTACGACCTCGACGTGGTTTTGCGCGCAGGACCGGTCGTCACCGCCCACGCCTATTATCTACCGACGCTGCTCTTCATCGCGGTTGGCGTTCTCACCAAAAGCGCACAGTTCCCTTTTCATTTCTGGCTGCCGCGCGCGATGGCGGCACCCACGCCGGTTTCGGCCTATTTGCACTCGGCGACCATGGTCAAGGCGGGGGTTTTTCTGCTCGCCCGCCTATGGCCCGTCATGTCTGGGAATGACTACTGGTTCTGGATTTTCACCTCGCTGGGCGCCGCGACGTTGCTGATCGGGGCGTTCCTGGCGCTTTTCCAGCAAGACCTCAAAGGTCTCCTCGCCTACTCGACCATAAGCCACCTGGGCCTCATTACCCTGTTGCTTGGTCTTGGCAGTCCGCTGGCCGCTGTGGCTGCGGTGTTTCACACGATGAACCACGCGACCTTCAAGGCCTCGCTGTTTATGGCCGCAGGCATCATCGATCACGAGGCGGGTACCCGCGACATTCGCCGTTTGGGCGGCCTCCACCGGTCCATGCCGATGACGGCCGCGCTCGCCATGGTGGCGGCCGCAGCGATGGCAGGTGTACCACTGCTCAACGGCTTTCTTTCCAAGGAGATGTTTTTCGCCGAGACGATCGAGACGCATGTCGCCTCGGCGCTTGATGACGCTCTTCCCGTTATTGCGACATTCGCGAGCATGTTCAGCGTCGCCTATTCCCTGCGTCTGATCCATCAGGTTTTCTTCGGCGCAGAAGCAACGGGGCTTCCGAGAACGCCTCGGGATCCTGTTGTATGGATGTTATTGCCGATTGCCTGCCTCGTGATTGTGTGCGTGCTCGTGGGCGTCGCGCCGCAAGCCACGGTTGGCGGCTTCTTGTACATCGCCGTGCACGGTGTCCTTGGCGCCGCCACGCCGCACTACAGTCTATCGGTATGGCACGGTTTCACGCCCGCCTTCTGGATGAGTCTCGTTGCCCTGGCGGGCGGTGTCACCATCTACGCGGCGCTGCTCAGGTATCTCTCTGGAGACGTGGAAGGCGCCCCGTTTCTGCGTCGGCTGAAGGGGCAACGCTTGTTCGAGCGCACGGTCGCCGCTGCGTCATGGCGCGGCGCCAACCGACTGGTGCGGGCTCTCGGCGCCTCTCGCCTTCAGCCTCAAATTGTCCTGCTCATCTGTGTGACGCTTGTAGCCGGCGTGTGGCCGCTGCACAAAGGTGCCATAGCGCTCCAGCTGCCGCGTGTGAGCGACATTGATGCGACCTTCCTGCTTGTGTGGATCGTCGGCGCCTGTTGTGCACTCGGTGCCGCGCAACAGGCCAAGTTCCATCGCCTTGCCGCAGTCATCCTGATGGGTGGGGCGGGGCTTTCAACAAGTCTCACCTTTGCATGGGCTTCAGCGCCTGATTTGGCGCTGACGCAGTTGCTTGTCGAGATCGTGACCACGGTGCTGCTGTTGCTTGGCCTTAGATGGTTGCCGAAGCGACTGCAAGAAGCGGGCTCTCCAGCAAGCCTTGCCCTGCAGGCAAGACGCGTGCGGGACATTAGCATCGCGTTCGCTGGCGGCCTCGGAATGGCGGCCCTGTCCTATGCTGTGATGACACGTCCACAAAGCCACAGCATCGCTGAACACTTCCTGGAGAAGTCGTACAGCGAAGGTGGCGGTCGCAATGTTGTCAATGTCATCCTGGTTGACTTCAGGGGCTTTGATACGCTCGGCGAGATTTCGGTCCTCGCCATCGTTGCCATCACGATCTATGCCCTGCTCCGGCGTTTCCGGCCTGCGCGCGACAGCATGACAGTGCCTGAACAGAAGCGCTTTCAGGACCGGTTCGACGCTGAACGCGGCTTGTCGGGTGGAGAACCGATTACCGCGCACTACATGATTGTGCCCGGCCTCATCATGCGGCTGCTCTTCCCGGTCATTGCCATGATGGCGATGTTTCTGCTTCTGCGCGGTCACGACTTGCCCGGCGGCGGCTTCGCGGCCGGGCTGACGTTGGCCATCGCTTTCATTCTGCAATACGTGGCCGGTGGCGCGCGATGGGTCGAAGCGCGTCTCACGGTCCTACCCGTTCGCTGGATTGGCTTCGGTTTGCTGGCTTCTCTCGGAACCGGCCTCACGGCAGCACTTTTCAGCCGGCCGTTTCTCACGTCCGCCTTCCAGTATGTCGATTTGCCATGGCTTGGCCGCTTGCCGCTCGCGTCCGCCCTTATATTCGAAATCGGCGTCTTTGCCTTAGTGCTCGGTGCGACGGTGCTTATTCTCATCGCCCTAGCGCACCAATCCATTCGCGTCGGCCGGTCAACCAGCAAGCCGGGGGCGGTCTGATGGAGCTCGTAATCGCGCTGACCATTGGCGTGCTCGCAGGGTCGGCATTGTGGCTGCTTTTGCGGCCACGCACTTTTCAGGTCATCATCGGTCTCTCGCTGATGTCCTATGCGGTCAATCTCTTCATATTCAGCATGGGGCGCCTTCGGATCGGCGCGCCGCCCATACTCGACCCCTCGGTCCGCAACCCGGCACAGTATGCCGATCCCGTGCCGCAGGCACTCGTGCTCACCGCCATCGTCATCAGTTTTGCGATGACGGCCTTGTTTCTGGTTGTTCTTCTCGCCGCCCGGGGACTGTCGGGTAGCGACCATGTCGACAGCACGGAGCATGGTCCGTGAACTTTGGCGACCATCTGATCATCGCGCCCATCGTCATCCCGCTGTTGGCGGGCGGCCTGATGCTGCTGTTTGACGGGCGTCGATGGCTTTCCACCGCAATCAACGTTCTGGCGACCGCTGCCCTGCTCGCTGTATCGATCGCCGTGCTCATCACGACCTACCTGAGCGATCCCGGAGCACTGGCCAAGGCCTATCTGCTTGGAAATTGGCCGGCCAATTTCGGAATTATCCTGATCGCCGACCGCCTCGCGGCGCTGATGCTGGTCTTAACAGCGACTATCGCGTGCGCGTCCCTGCTCTTCGCGCTTGCATCCTCGCACCAACTCGGCAGGTTTTTCCATCCGCTTTTCCAGTTTCTTCTGATGGGTCTCAGCGGTGCCTTCCTTACGGGCGACCTTTTCAATCTCTTCGTCTTTTTCGAAGTCCTTCTCGCAGCATCCTATGGCCTGGCTCTCTACGGTTCGGGTCGCGCGCGCGTGAGCGCGAGTCTCCACTACATCGTCATCAACCTCGCGGCCTCGAGTCTTTTCCTCATCGGCGTCAGCTTGATTTATGGGACGGCCGGGACGCTCAGCATGGCTGCGCTGGACGAGCGCATTCCCTTGCTCGATCCCTCCGAGCGCCGGCTGTTCGAGATGGGAGCTGCCGTCCTTGGAATCGCCTTTCTGGTGAAAGCTGCGGCCTGGCCACTCGGTTTCTGGTTGCCAAGCCTCTATGCGGCCGTCACGGCGCCGGTCGCAGCGCTGTTCGCCATCCTTACCAAGGTCGGGGCCTATGTCATTTTGAGGCTCGGTTCGATTACCGCCGAGGCGGCCGGCGGCGGCTCTATTTTCTTTGCAGAGGGCTGGTTGGCTGTGCTTGGCATCGCCACGGTGTGCTTCGCCGCCATCGGAATGTTGGCCGCGCAGGACATGCGGCGGCTTGCGGGCTACAACGTGCTTGTCTCGTCCGGAACTGTGCTTGCCTGCTTTGGCTTGGGCGGCGCCGGCTTGGTTGGTGCAGCTTTATTTTATCTGATCAGCTCAACGTTGTCGTTGGCAGCGTTCTTCCTCCTGGTCGAGCTTGTGGAGCGTGGCCGCACGCCCGCCGACGACGTTCTGGCCGTCACGCTCGAGGTCTACGGCACGGAGGAAGAGGGCGCGGAAGAGCATGAGGACGTGGGGGTCGCGATCCCGGCGCTGATGGCGGTTCTTGGTTTGGCATTTCTCGCTTGCGCCCTTCTGCTGTCGGGCCTACCGCCGCTCTCGGGCTTCATCGCGAAGTTCGCCATCCTCCATGATCTTCTGGCGCCGCAATCGCTGGGCGGGGTGAAGGCCGTTCCTTGGCAAAATTGGATGGTCGTCTTGGTCCTTGTCGTCTCGAGCCTGGCAACGGTTATTGCCACGATGCGCGCTGGCACGAGAGCCTTTTGGTCCGTGGATCGCGAGCTGCCTCATGTTCGCGGCGCCGAACTGGGCGCCGTCGCCCTACTGCTCTTTCTTTGCATCGCGCTCACTGTCCAGGCCGGTGCCGTGATTGGGTTCACGCAGAAGACCGCCGCCGCCTTGGAACTGCGGCAGCCCTATACAGGCGCCGTCGGATCACACTCGCAAATTCCATTGCGCGCTCCGGAGGTCAGCCGATGACCGCTTGGCTGCCGTTTCCCGTCATTTCTGCAATGCTGCTCGGCACGTGGCTGCTGCTCAACGAGAGTCTGTCGGCGGCGAACGTCCTGTTTGGCAGTGCTGTCGCTGTGGTGGGAGCGTGGGTGCTTGTGCGCCTCGACACTCCAGCTC
>JAEZAW010000289.1 GCA_023430315.1 Pseudomonadota bacterium
CATCCTAACCTTCTCCCCGTGAAGGACGGAGAGAAGGGACATGGAGCGTTCGCGGCGACCTCCAAGTCCATAAAAAACGGGGGCTCCGGGGGCGTCCCCCGGTTGGGGTGTGGGGCGAAAGCCCCACTCGCGAAGCGACTTCTTCTACGAAGCCACACCCGCCGCCTTCGCCCGCGCGATCACCTTCTCCGCGAGCACGAGATGCGGCTTGTCGAGCATTTTGCCGTCGAGGCTCGCGACACCTGCGGCGCCGTCGAACGCTGCGATCACAGCCCGCGCGTGCGCTACCTCCGCTTCGCTCGGCGTGAAGAGCGCGTTGATCGGCCCGACCTGATCAGGATGGATGGCCATCTTGCCGGTAAAGCCGTCGCGGCGCGCCTCGCGCGTCTCCGCTTCGAGACCTTCGCGATTGCGGAAATCGACATAGACCGTATCGATCGGCTCGACGCCTGCTGCCGCCGCCGTGATGAGACAGAGATCGCGCACGAGACGATAAGGTGATGTGAACTGCCCGCGCGCGTCGCGATTCGCGAGCGAGCCAACCACGGCGCCGAGATCTTCCGCACCCCAGCTCATGCCGATCATGCGCGTGCTGGCGCCGACATACGACTGCAGGTTCAGCACGGAGATCGGCGTCTCCGTCACGATCGGAAGAATGCGCGTCGCGCCCGAAATCGTGCCGGCCTCGCTCTCGGCATGACCGAGAGCAATCGAAAGGCGATGCACATCCTCGCCGGAGTTCGGCTTCGGCATGACGAGGCCATCGGGCTTCGAGGACATTACGGCGGCGAGATCGGTCTCCCAGTCGCTGCCGTCGATCGGATTGATGCGCACGTAGAGCAATGGCGCGTTCGCGCTTGACCGCGTTTCACGCACGAAGGCAGCCGTGAGCGTGCGCGCAGCCGGTCGGTTCGCGGGCGCAACGGAATCCTCGAGATCGACGATCAGCGCATCAGCGCCGCTCGCCAGTGCCTTTGCGAGCTTTCTCTCACTGTCACCGGGGACAAAAAGCAGCGAGCGCATGGGCCATCGCCTCGAAGGAATGTCTGATCATCGCGGTCTGCACAACGGCGACGTGAGGGTCGTATAGCGCGCAGCACGGCAGCGAGCCACTCTAAGCGGCGACGGGTGCCTTGCGCATGAAGCCGGCGCGGCGGCACTCGGCGACGAGCAGGCCATCCTGGTTATACGCGCGGTGAAGGAATTCGACGATGCCGGCATCAGGGCGCGACTGGCTCTCACGCAAGGCGACGATCTCCGTTGTTACGCGCAACGTGTCACCGTGGAAGACGGGATGGGGAAAGCGCACGTCCGTCATGCCGAGATTACCGATCGTCGTGCCGAGCGTGGTGTCGGCGACGGAAATGCCGATCATCAGTCCGAGCGTGAAGAGGCTGTTGACGAGCGGCTTGCCCCATTCGGTCTTGGCGGCGAAGTGATGATCGATGTGCAGCGGCTGCGTGTTGAGCGTGAGACAGGAGAACATCATGTTGTCCATCTCGGTCACCGTCCGCGTGATCGAATGCTCGAAAACACGCCCGATCTCGAACTCCTCGAAGTACAGTCCCGCCATGGGTGTCTCCGTCCCGATTCTCTGTGCGCCGACGACCTGCATGGCGCGCGCCGGCCCGCGCGGCAAGGCGCAGGAATTCCTTCCTAATTTAGCGCTTAATCAGATTGTGCGTGCGGCTCGCATTACAGCCTCACGCGTATACTGCCGCCAACAGGATCAATAGCGAAACTGTTCCGACAAAATGCGTTCGTCGAGGTCGTGTCCGGGATCGAACATCATGTAGAGATCGATGTCGGTCGCCTGGCAGATTTCGACCTGAACGACTGAGCGAAACTCGACGTTATCAGCCACTGCGCTCACCGGGCGCTTCTCGGGTTCCTGGATCCCAATACCGATGCGTGCCGAGTTGGCGATGAGCGCACCGCGCCAGCGTCGCGGCCGGAATGGGCTGATCGGCGTCACCGCCAGAAGCTGCGCATTGATCGGGATGATCGGGCCATAGGCCGAAAGATTATAGGCGGTGGAGCCTGCGGGCGTCGCCACCAGCACGCCGTCGCAGATCAGCTCGTCGAGGCGCACCTGCCCGTTCACCGAAAGCGAGAGCTTTGCTGCCTGATGCGTCTGACGGAACAGCGCCACTTCGTTGATGGCCAGTGCCTGGTGGCGCTGGCCCGACGCATCGACAGCCGTCATGGCGAGCGGGCGAATGCGCGCTACCACGGCGCGCTCGAGGCGTCCGATGAGATCGTTCTCGTGGAACTCGTTCATCAGGAAGCCGACCGAGCCGCGGTTCATGCCGAAGATCGGGATACGGTCGCGCATGAAGCGATGCAGCGTCTGTAGCATGAGGCCATCGCCACCGAGCGCGACAATGGCATCGGCCTCGCCCGGCGCGGCATTGCCATAGCGCGCGGCGAGCCGATCGAGCGCGCTCTTCGCTTCAGCGACATCGCTCGCCACAAAGGCAATCCGCTCGAACTTCCTGGCGCTCTCGGCCATCGGCTTCCATCCACGCGCTTGGGGCCCTACCATGCCGGGTGCGGCAAGGCGGGCGCGCGGCGCACTTTAGTGGGCAGGCAAAGGCGGGCGCAAGCAATGGAAAAAGATAAGCCAATTCTGGTATATGCGACCTTCCCGTCGCCCGCCGAGGCCGAGCGGATCGGCGGCCGGCTGGTCGAGGAGGGGCTCGCCGCCTGCGTGAACATCCTTCCGGGCATGGTCTCGATCTATATCTGGGAAGGCAAACGCCAGCAGGACGAGGAATGCGCGATGATCATCAAATCGCGCGCCAGCCTCGCGGCCCCCATCATCCGAACCGTGCGCAGCCTGCACCCCTACGAGAACCCGGCTCTCGTGGTTCTCGATATCGAGGGCGGCTCTCAGCCATTTCTGGACTGGATTCTTGCTCAAACGGCCTCGCCGAAGCCCGGTGCGGACTGATCCTATTCGGCTGCCTGCGGCCGCTCTGCCGGCACGCCATCCCATTCAACGCCAGTGCGGCGCATGTAGTCCGTGAACCAGAGCGGGTCCGTGCGGAACTCGGCGCGCCCGTCGGGATAGATGCGGGCCGTGGCGCGGCGTGAGGAGAGGCAGAACATATGCACGCTCATGGGCATGCCGCCCGTGTGGCAATACCCGACCTCGATATGACAGTCGACGACCATGCTCGAGCCCATGAAGCCCATGGCGCCCATGCCGATCGAGTTGCCGATCTCCTTGAGTTCCTCTTCGAGCGCGGCAATCTTCGGATCGGGATTGCGATCCCCGACCGTGCGCAGGCACGCGGCCTGCTTGCCGAGCACCATGGAAATGTCCTTGGAGCCGCCGAGCCCGACGCCGACGATCGCCGGCTGGCAGGCGAGCCCGCGCTTGCCGAACGCAATGAGCGTGTCGAGATAGAAGCGTCGGATCCCGTCGAGGCCGTCGCCCGGAAAGAGCATCCGGTAGTCGGAGCCGAAGAGACCGCCCTTGTGCACGGTCGTGAGATCAATCCAGTCGCCTTCGGGATGGAACGAATACTCGATCTCGGGCGCGCCGATACCGCAGTTGTTGTCATGGTCCGTGCGCCAGAGCGGGTGCACGCGGTTCGGCCTGAGCGGGATCGACTGCGTGGCATTGGCTGTCGCGCGGCGCAGCGCCGCCTCTAGTGCCACGGGGCCGCCCTCGATGCGCGAGTCATTGCCCATCTTCACGTACCAGCGCGGCACGCCGGTATCGCCGCACATGGCGCGGCGGTCCTCCTTGGCGGCCTCGTAGTTCTCCAGCATGGCCTGGATGACGAAGGCAGAGAGATCGCCTTTCTCCGTGTTCGCGCATTGGCGCAAGCCGCCGAGATAGTCGTCCGGAATCTCGATGGCGGCCTTGGCCATGAGGGCCTCGGCGGTCTTCTGGAGGGCTGCGATCGGGGTCATGGTCAGCTCATGTCGTTGCTTGTGCGCCAAGGCTGCGCTCGGCGGCTGTTCGGTCCGCATACTGGGCCGTCAGGTCTCGTGCAGCAAGCCCATGCGCGCATGGCCCCATGGCGCCTGCCCATATCGCGCGGTCGCGCAATACGGGCCATTTCAGCGGCCCGCAACGGATGCCGTCTCAGGCGGCCTTTGCCGCGCGGATCTGGGCGCGCAAACGCTGCAGCGTGCCGCCGCCCTTGACCGAGCCTGGAAGCGGATGGCCAACGATTTCCTCGGCCAGCAGGGCCGTTTCGACGAGACGCTCGAGATCGACACCGGTTGCAATGCCCATCTCCTCGCACATGAAGACAAGGTCCTCGGTGCACACGTTGCCGGCCGCGCTTTTGTGAGCTGCAAAGGGGCAGCCGCCGAGCCCTGCGACAGCCGCGTCATAAATCGCGACACCCATTTCGAGTCCGGCATAGGCATTGGCGATGCCCATGCCGCGCGTATCATGAAGATGAAGCGAGAGTTCGAGATCCGGCCAGCGTCCGCGAACGGCACCGACGAGGCGCTTGATCGTCGCCGGCGTCGCCCAGGCCATGGTATCGGCGAGCGAGAGTGTCTTGATCTTGAGATCGTGCGCGGCCGCGATCTCGAGAACTTGCGCGACGAAACCGAGCAGACGCTCCGTCGGCATGTCGCCTTCGAAATTGCAGCCGAACGAGGCCATGATCGAGGCCTTCTCGATCGGGAGACCGTGCGCCTTGTAGAGCGCGATCGAGGTGGACTGTGCGTCGTAGTTCTCTTTGAGCGTGCGGTTCTGGTTGCGCTTGACGAAGGTCTCGGAAGCCGTCAGCGAGATGCGCCCCGCCATGTCGTAGCGGCCCGAGGCCATGGCGCGCTCGAAACCCTTATCGTTGAGCCAGAGGCACGTGTAGCTCACGCCGTCGCGCTTTTTGAACCCGGCCGTGACAGCCTCGGCATCAGCCCAGCCGGGCACGTTCTTGGGATTGACGAACGAGACGCACTGGATCTGCTTGAGGCCTGTCTCGGAAAGACTGTCGATCAGCGCGATCTTGCGCGCCGTCGAAATAGGCCCCTTCTCGATCTGGAAACCCTCGCGCGGGCCTTCCTCGTTGATGCGAACCGACTTCGGCAAATCACTCATAAGCGCACGTCCCGATACATGGCGGCGGCTCGATAGCCCCGATCCCAACGATACCTTGCGCGCTCAGTAGCGCCGGATCAAGCCCACGAGACGTCCCTGCACTTCAACCTGATCGGGACCGAAATGCCGCGTCTCGTAATTCGGATTGGCGGCTTCGAGCGAGACCTTCCCACCCTGCCGGAAGATGCGCTTGAGCGTCGCCTCCTCCTTCTCGACCAGCGCCACGACGATGTCACCATTGCTCGCCGTATGAGCGCGCCGGATGATGACGGTATCACCGTCGTGAATACCCGCCTCGATAATCGAATCGCCGACTACCTCGAGGGCGAAATGCTCGCCTTGACCAATCATGTCGGGTGGGCAGAGCACGTCCTGGCTGTGGTCTTGAATAGCGCTGATGGGCACGCCGGCCGCAATGCGACCCATCATGGGCACCGCCATTCCAGCATCGGCAGGAGGGGGCATGGGACCGGGTGATGTGCTGCGACCACCCTCGATGACCTGCGGCCGGAAAGCGGGGCGCGGCGTGGGCGGCTGCGCGTCGTCCTGAAGGGCTTCGGGCAGCTTGACGATCTCGAGCGCACGGGCGCGATGCGGCAGCCGCCTGATGAAGCCGCGCTCCTCGAGCGCCGTGATCAGCCGGTGGATGCCCGACTTCGACTTCAGGTCGAGCGCCTCCTTCATCTCCTCGAACGAGGGAGGGACACCCGTCTCCTGCACGCGATGATGGATGAGCAGGAGCAGTTCCTTCTGCTTCGCGGTCAGCATGAGCTCTCCGTTTCAATATCGGCGCGGCACCTGATTCGGGGCCACACCCCTTGCGATCGATGACTTGCCGCACACGACATGACCGTACAAATCGGGAACACCTTAGATGTTCTGGAGTTGTTCCGCAAGCCCCTTCGATAGGACGCTTTCGCCTGTGCATACGTTCCCGCGATGGCCCGCGGGTACGCACTCGGTCGACGCCAGTTCAGGCTGTATTCATGGCTTCCCACGTAGGGTCGCGCGGCTGGCTGGAGGACTTGGACTTACCTGTCACTTCCCGAGCCGGCGTCGGGTCTCGAACCCGCGCGACGAATTCCAAGCCCGGAAGCGGCCACGCGTGTCGCGCTTTGGGTGCCACTGCAGATGCAGCCGTGCATCGCGGCTGCAGCTTTCGAGGATCCGTTCAAGACCTTTTGCTCCCGAGACACGCTACCAGTGGCATAGTTAAAGGGATGTCGCGCATCGCGGCGTCCGCTAACGGGTTGACAATGACACGTGCCGCACTGATTGCCGCCTTGCTCCTCCTGCTGCCAGCCCTGGCAGCAGCAGAATCACCGCGTCCGCAGACGGCCACACCGGTCGAGCCGGCGCCGTTCGTCATTGCGGAGGCCTCCTGTGCCAGCCTCTGCAGCCAGCGCCACAACCAATGCCGGATCTCGACGCGAGGCTCGCCGCGCTGCGACGCCGAGCTCCAGCGCTGCCTGAAGGGCTGCCTCGCCTCGAAGGGCCGCTAGCGTAGGTCCGTGCGCTCTTGCGGCTCGGCTCTACCGATGCGACCCTTATGCATGAGCGCAGGATCATAGGCCGGATTTGGGCCGGCTGAGCGCGGGATCGCGGGGAGGCCACCATGCCCGCACTGTTCTCGACCCACGAGGTCACCAACCAATCCCCGCCGTTCGAGGGTCGCAACCTTTTTGCCGATGACGCACCCCTGCAGGCGGCCGTCTCGCGCTATTCGCCCGACGCCGTCGCCGCGCTCAGCGAGCTCGGCGTTTCGTTCGGCAGCCGCGAGGCCTTCGAGCGCGGGCGCCTTGCCAATGAGCACCCGCCGCGCCTCAAAACGCATGACCGCCAGGGCCGACGGCTCGATATCGTCGAGTTCCATCCGGCCTATCACAAATGCCTCGCGACAAGCTTCGCCGCCGGCCTCCACTGCAGCACGTGGGATCACCTGGCGACGCCAGGTGCAGCTCCGCGTCCAAGCGCTCAGGTAGCGCGCGCTGCCGGCTTCTACATGGCCGCACAGATGGAAGCCGGGCACTGCTGCCCGATCACCATGACGCACGCCGCGGTATCGACCTTGCGGCTCGCGCCGGAGCTTGCCGCAGAGTGGCTGCCACGCATTCTCTCGCGCACGTACGACGGGAACTTCCGCCCGGCACGCGAGAAGGCCTCGGTCACGTTCGGCATGGGCATGACCGAGAAGCAGGGCGGCACGGATGTTCGCACGAATACCACCGTGGCCGAGCTGATCACCTCAGGAGCAGGCGGCGGGACGCATCGCCTCATCGGACACAAGTGGTTCATGTCCGCGCCGATGAGCGACGCGTTCCTCGTCCTCGCCCAGGCACCGGCCGGGCTTTCCTGCTTCCTCGTGCCGCGCTTCCTGCCCGACGGCACGATCAACGCACTCCACTTCCAGCGCCTCAAGGACAAGCTCGGCAACCGCTCGAATGCCTCATCGGAAGTGGAGTTCGAAGGCGCCGAAGGCTGGCTCGTCGGCGACGAAGGCCGCGGCGTACCGGCGATCATCGAAATGGTCACAGCGACGCGGCTCGACTGCGCGGTCTCCTCCGCGGGACTGATGCGCCTCGCGCTCGCCAATGCGATCCACCACGCCCGCCATCGCACAGTCTTCCAGCGCCACCTTGTCGATCAGCCCTTGATGGCCATGGTGATCGCCGACATGGCGCTCGACGTCGAGGCCGCAACGGCGCTGTCCTTCCGACTGGCACACGCCGTCGATGAGGCGCTGCGCGACGAGCGTCAGCGCGCCTGGGTGCGGCTGATGACGCCCGTGACGAAGCTCTGGGTGTGCAAGCTCGCACCGGCACTCGTGTACGAGGCCATGGAGTGCCTCGGCGGCAACGGCTATGTCGAGGACGGCCTGCTGGCCCGCATCTATCGCGAAGTGCCGGTCAATGCGATCTGGGAGGGCTCGGGCAATGTCATGGCGCTCGATATGTTGCGCGTCGTCCAGCGCGAGCCCGATACCCTAGCTCATGTACTCGACGAGATCGCCGCCGCCTCGGCCGGCGATTCCACGCTGTCCAGCGCCAGCACCCGCCTCCGGAACTGGTTCGGCGATCCGCAATCGATCGAGGCTCGTGCGCGCCAGATATCGGAGGCTTTGGCCGTGCTCGCCGCGGCAACGCTGCTACGCACACACGCCCCGCCCGCGGTCGCCGATGCCTTCATCGCGACACGCATAGCCGGCGGACCGCGACAGCTCTACGGACAAGGCATCGAGGGCGCGGACATCCGCGGCATCCTCGACCGTGCCCTTGCGCAATAGCACGCCTACGCTCTAAGCCGCCTTGGAGGCCGAGGCCGAGCTGAGGCCGCCGATGATCGCCTCGAGCGCTGCCAGCAGATCATCGCGACGGAGGTCAGGGAGCTGCTGGAGCAGGCGCTCTTCCACCCGCCGCGCGGCAGGCTTGGTCGCCAGCAGAACTTCCCGGCCCTCGGGCGTCAGTCGCACGACATAGGCACGCGCGTCCGAACGCGAGCGGCGCCGGTTCAGCAACCCGCGCTTGACGAGCCGCTTGACGATGTCCGCTAGCGTCGAGCGGTCGATGCCGGTTGCCTCGACGATCTGTGTCTGGCTCCCGCTCTCCAGCACCTCTAATGCGGCGAGCACGGCGAACTGCCGCGGGGTCAGCTCGGCGCCGGAAGTCTCGCTCGCGAATAGCTCGTCCGCCGCTTGGCTGGCACGATGGAGCATGTGGATCGCGGAGGATTCCAGCTCATGTGAAGTCTCTTCTCGCATGTCTATGCGCCCTCATTGAACGGGGGTGACCGCGTATAGCCCATCAGCACACGGAAACACGGCAGATGCATGGCGCGGCCCCGCGGACGCGATCTTGTCGCAAGCCGTAGGGCTTTGCTTTATCAAGCAATTGTTCAGTATCTCGCACGAGCCCATGCTCCCGCACTGGGGCCAACGCCTTTTCTCCCTGTGCCAATAAGCCGTGTCCCGCCCAAAAGGTTCCCGCGGTCTGCACCCACTTCGCGCTTGCCTTGAGCCGCGGGCGCACCACGTGTAGGACATCAGCATTCCCGGAACCTGCCAGGCCACCCATGACGCTGGACGACATTCGCGCCGACTTTGCTCTCCTCGACGACTGGGAGGACAAGTACCGCTATGTCATCGAGCTTGGCCGGGCGCTCCCGACCTTCGACGAGGCCCAACGCACGCCCGAGAACAAGGTGCGCGGCTGCGTCAGCCAGGTCTGGCTTGCGACACGTTGGCCCGAGGGGGCCGGGGGTGCGCCCGTGCTGGACATGCAGGGCGACAGCGACGCGCATATCGTCCGCGGTCTGGTCGCGATCCTGCTGACGCTCTATGCCGGCAAGACAGCGGAAGAGGTGCTCGGCACCAACGCCCGCGCCGTCTTCGGCGAGCTGGGCCTCTCCGACCACCTGACCGCCCAGCGCTCCAATGGCCTCAATTCCATGGTCGAGCGCGTCCGTGCCGACGCTCAGGCGGCACTCGTGACGCAAGGTGGGTGACGGGAAGGCAGTGCTTGCAAAATTCGATTGATGATCGAGCGGCTTGCAAACATTACCGCAATTAGCACGATGCCCCGTCCCGGAAGATGACCAGGAAGTGGACATCTAGCGTGGAGACTAGATAAATTGAAAGGCCGTCGCGTCTATGGCGATCGGTAGACGGGGACTCAATTGTTCAATGTCATTGGCCAGTTAGACAATGTGCTGGCAGCCGCTATTGATCGCGACAATGATTGGAATTTTCACGATCCTCGTTGCGGGCTGGATGTCAGGAGACATCGTGATAACCGCGATGGTCGAGGAACTTAGCGGCTTCGCGTCTTCACTCTCAGCAATCGCCACCGTATTGATTGCGGTCTATACATGGCGTCTCTACGTAGCCACGCGTGAGCTAAGCCTTCTTTCCGAAGGACAACAGAATACGACCAAACTCATCCAGCGCGCCCGCATTTGGGTCGAGATTGGTAATGTTCGCGCACTTAAGGATGAGCGAGGCTTCGTGCCCCGCGTCATCATCCGCAATACGGGCCACATGCCTGCAAGTAACGTCGCTTGGGTCTTCGGTGAACCAGAATTCACAACCGATAACGACTGGCAGCCGCCTTCTGATCCAATCAATCTAAAGGGCGCCATAACTCTAGCACCCGGCGCAGAGATGACACATGGAGGCGCGCCACTACACATGCCTAACGACCCGCCCACATATCTCTATGTCTGGGGTCTCGTTTCATACAACGACGGTTTCGCCGACGGCCGTCTCACTCAATTCTGCCATCGCTACAACATGAAACTGATGTGGCTTCATCTTGAAGCAACAGGCAGCCGCGTCTTTCCAAAGAAGGCCTGTCGATACAATAGATACTACAACAACGCCACGTAGCAGAGCGATGAGACGCGGGCGTAAACTGCGGCTTTCCTACCCCAACGCTTCATCCAGATCGGCGATGAGATCGGCCGGATCCTCAAGGCCGACGGACATGCGCAGCAGATCGGGTGGGCAAGGTGTGCCCGCGCCCTCGACGCTGGCGCGGTGCTCGACGAGGCTTTCGACACCGCCGAGCGACGTCGCCCGCTTCCAGAGTTTTACGCGCGCGGCTACCGCGATGGCTGCGGCCTCACCGCCGGCGACACGGATCGAGAGCATCCCGCTGAAACCGCCGCGCATCTGCTTTGCCGCGACGTTGTGCCCAGGCCCCGGCAATCCCGGATAGAGCACTTCCGCGACGCGCCGGTCGCCTGCGAAATGCCGCGCGATGGTCATGGCCGCAGCCGATTGATGCGCGACGCGCACATGCAGCGTCCGCATACCCCGCAGCAACAGCGAGGCCTCGAAGGGCGAGAGCACGGCGCCGAGACCCGAGCGCAGACTCCTCGCGCGGTCGAGAACCGCATCCTCGCGTGCGAAACACAGCGCACCGGCAATGATGTCCGAATGGCCGTTGAGATACTTGGTCGCCGAATGCATGACGATATCGGCGCCGAGCGCGATCGGCTGGCTCAGCACCGGCGTTGCAACGGTCGAGTCGACTCCGAGCAGCGCGCCTGCCTGATGCGCTGCTTCGGCGGCCGCGGCGATGTCGCTGATGCCCCACAGTGGATTTGCCGGCGTCTCGATCCAGACCATGCGCGTCTTGCCCGGTCGAATGGCGGCGCGGATGGCATCCGGGCTCGTCGCATCGACGAAGGTTGCTTCGATGCCGAGCGTCGGTGCGGTGTTCGCAAGCCAGCCCTTGAGCGCCCAATACATGACCTCGGGCGCGACGACGTGCGCCGGCCGCTCGAGCGCGAGGAAGGCCGTTGTCGCCGCTGCCATTCCCGAGCCCATGAGCAGGCACGCAGCCGCGCCTTCGAGCGCCTGCAGCACGCTCTCGGCCTGACGCACGTTGGGGTTATCGGGGCGCGCGTAGATGTAGCCACGGCGATAGGCGTTATCCGGATCGCGCTCGAAGGTCGAGGCCATCTGGATCGGCGGAACGATCGCGCCCGTCACAGCATCGACGGCGCCGCCTGCTTGCGCGGCGATCGTGCTCGGCTGCCACTTCGACTTGCTCAACGTCTTTGTCCTTCGCCTCAGCGCGGCTTGGTGAAAATGCGCAGCGTCTTGAAAGCGCCCGTCTCCGTGAAACCGCGCGCCTTCTTCAAGCCCTCGATCACCGCAAGCGTATTCTTGTAACCGTCCGAGCCCGTGTAGAAGTGCATCTCGCCGCCGGGCTTCAGCGCATCCGCAAGCACCAGCGTCATTTCGAGGTCGGTCAACGCACCATAGGCGTCGTTCTTCTCCGTGCGGAACTCGCACGCATGGAAATTCGTCACGTAGTCGAGCGCCGGCAGCAGACGCGGATCGAGCTGATAGATATCGCCGAAGTAGGCCTTGTACGTGGCGCCGAGCCGCGGCTTCTCGATGAGCAGCTTGATGTAGGCCTCGTACTCGCCCGGCGAAGCCGTGATGCCGAGCACGGCGTTGTTCGAGCCGTTCTCCGCCGTCCTCAAGCCAAGGATGTGATGGCTGCCCGTGCCGAAGTGGAAGATCGAGGCACCCTTCACGCCTTTCTCTTCCAGGTACTCGGCGAAGTACACATCACAGGGGCACAGGCGCTCGTCGAGACCCCAGCTCGCATCCCAGAAATTCAGCATCCAGGTACTCCCATGATTAGGCAGGCTTCCGCGCAATCGCGATCAACTCATCGAGTGTGAAGCCGATCTTGTCGCCATCGAACGTCGGCTTGAGGAAGGCGGCAAACGCACCTTTCGCGCCCGTCAACATCGCGCGCAATTCGACGACGGTGGCTTCCGGCACCTTCATGGTCTTGCACCATGTCGCGAAATCCATGGCCTTGGGCGCGTGCTCCGTGTGGACGAGTTGGAGGCCTGCCGCGGCGATGTCGCGCGTCCATTCGGCTGTCGTCAGCGCGCGACCATGCGAGGGATCGCGCTTCTTCTCGAAGGCATTGTAGGCATCGGCCGCCTGCGCGAGTTCCGCTGCAGCAAAGCCCGGCGTGGTCTCGGCGTCCGGCGAAACATTGTCGACGAGCGCGAACGTGCCGCCCGGTTTCAATACGCGCCGACTTTCGCGAATGAAGGCCGGGATGTCCGGGAAGTGATGCGGCGCAATGCGACACGTCACGAGATCGAAGCGTGCATCGGGAAAGGGCAGCCGCTCGGCATCGGCCGCGGCCGTCGTCATGTTGGCATAGCCCTTGGAGGCCGCGAGCTTCGCCGCTTCATCGAGCATCTCGGGCGTAAGGTCGCTGGCGATCACCTCGCGCACGTGCGGGGCAAAGGCCAGTGCCGTATGCCCTGCGCCCGTTGCGACATCGAGCGCCGCCCAATCCGCACCGGGCTTCACGAGATCGACGAGCCGGGCAAGGCTCGCGCCTTTGGCGTGCACGACCGATGTCGCATAGGCGGCGGCGTTGGCGCCGAATTGCTGCTGGACCAGGGTCTTGGGAGCGACTTCGGGCATAGGGCGAGCCTCCTAGAGCATGATCGCTTCAGCTGGACTCGCTGCGCGATCCAACTGAAGCGTGAGTCATGCTCTACATTATATATTTAGAGTGCGATTCACGTCTCGAATGGACGTCACCGAACGTCTATTCGAGACGATCGCACTCTAGGCGACGAGCGGGCGGACTATACGCCGGTCGCCATGGCCCGCGAAAGGCGCGATTGTGGCCTACCTGCGCGGCACCTCGGGACAGCCTTTGCCCGGTGGCCGGCCCATGATCTGCACCGAGTAGAATTGCGGCGTCGCACCAGGAGCCCGGGCCACACCCACCCCGATCTGCGTCACTTTCGGCGAGGCCATGTTCGCGCGATGGCCGGACGAATTCTTCCAGCCCGTCACCACGGTTCCGGCCAGCGCGCTCGTCGTGTAGCCCTTCTCGTCGCGGCGCCAGGAGAGGTTCTCGGCGAGCCAGCAGAAGCGATAGCCCTTCTCCCGTACGCGCGCGTCCATGCTGCGGCCGTCCGCAGAGTGAGAGAGCGCCCCGTTCCGCGCGAGGTAGGCGGCGTAGGCGCGCGCGGCGGCCGCGAGCTGCTTGTTCGAAGAAAGCGTGCCGAGCTTCTGCTCGCGACGGAAAGCATTCGTCATCTGAATGATGGCGATTTCGGTCTGTGGAAGATCAGGCAAGGTAGCCATGCGCACTCACTCGAACGCTGTTGATGGTCAGACTGTGGAAGGGGGGATCAGATTAGAGCGGAACGAAGGCGTTGGTCGCCTCGTTGAGGACGGAGAGCTGGCCAGTCGAAATGTCGAAGTACGCGCCGTGCAGGTTGAGGCGTCCTTTGCCCTCGAGTGTCTGCACGCAGGGGAACGTGCGCAGATTGGCGAGCGAAACCTTCACGCCTTCGCGCTCCAGATTGGTGCGCAGCTCCGACATTGAGTGGGTGGGACTCTCGGCCAGGACCTTGTCGCGCGCGCCATCGAGCATGGACATCCAGTTGGCGATGAACTCCGCCTCAGTCTGCTGTGTCGCGTCATGATCGATGCACGCGCGCACACCGCCGCATCCCGAATGCCCGATGACCACGATGTGCTTCACCCTGAGATTCAGCACCGCGAACTCCAGCGCCGCGCTGACACCGTGATACTTGCCGTCCGTCTCGTACGGCGGCACGAGGTTCGCGACATTGCGCACGACGAAGAGCTCGCCGGGCATGGCGCTGAATACTGCTTCGGGCTCGACGCGACTGTCGCAGCAGCTCACGACCATGACCTCGGGGCTCTGCCCATGGCTGGCGAGCCGTTCGTAGTCTTCCTGGTGGGGAATGAAATGGCGGAGCTTGAACCGCCGGTAGCGGTCGGCGAGGTGGTCGGGGAAGTAGCTCATGCGACGCCCATGGTGAGGGTTGCCGTCAAGGTTGTATCGGGGGGCCACGAAGCCCATTCGGGCAAGAAATGGCTGGTGCAGCGCACAAGCGCAAGCAGGAACTTGCCATCCTCCGCCGGTACGACCGGCAGGCAACCCATGTGCCGCCTTCTGTGATTGGCCACCCCCGGCCATTCTGCGGCCGCATTCACCACGTTGCCGTTTTGCGGCCCGCACCATAGCGTAGCTCTGATCGCGACGAACCTGTCCAGCAGCCGACGGCAATCAAGCAATGTCTTCTATGATTACTGACATCGAGCGCGGTCTCATTGCGCGCTACCTCACGCGCCTGCTCGTTCGACAGGACCTGACGCTGCGTTCGGCGCGCAACCTGCTCGTCTGGCTGAACGAGCGCTCGGACGTGCTGAGCCTGCCGCTGCCCCCCGCGCTCGTCGAGGCGCTCGGCGGCTACATGGCCTACAAACCCGCCGAGTTCGAACGCGCCTGGACCAAGCACAAGGATGCCGTCGTCGTCAGCCTCGATCGCGCCGCAAAGGAGACGCCGCGCCCCGAGCCCATGGCGACGAACGTCGAGCGGCTCGTCGAGGCCCTTGGCCTGCCGCACGCCGCATGGCGCCTGCTCGGCCTCTTCGCCTGCTCGACGCGCTTCGAGCAGGTCCAGTACCTCGCCAATGCCGCCGCCGACTATTGCGGGCCGATGACACGCGCCGTCTCGCTGCTGTGCGATGTGCATCCGCGCGCGACAGAGGAACTGCTCGCGGCCGGCGGCGAGCTGGTGGCGGCCGGTCTCCTCCAGGTGCGCGACCAGAGCACGACGCTTGCCGGCTACGATGCGCGTTTCACGATCCCCTCGCGCGTCAATGCCTGCCTCGAACGCACGTTCGGCTCGTTCGACGAGATGCGCAACGCGCTCCTCGGTGACCCGCTCGTCTCGTCCGTGACCATGGAGGACTACGAGCACGTCACGGCCGATCGCGATTTCATTGCGGGCGTCCTGCGCGGCGCCCTAGACAGCAACGCAACGGGCGTCAACATCCTGCTCTATGGCCCCCCGGGCTCAGGCAAGACGGAGCTTGCAAAGGTCGCAGCCCAAGCCGCTGGCGCTGCACTCTTCGCAGCGGGCGAGGCGGCCTCGCGCGACGGAGAGGCAAACCGCTCCGAGCGGCTCGCCGACATCTCCTTCTCACAACGCCTCCTCGGTGCCCATGAGCGCACGGCCCTCCTCTTCGACGAGATGGAGGATGTGGCCGTCCACCTCATCAATCGCGGCGGTTCGAAGGTCTATTTGAACCGCCTGCTCGAAACGAACCCGATCCCGATCATCTGGACCTCGAACGAGCTTCAGCACATCGACCCGGCGCTTCTGCGGCGCATGACGCTCGCCATCGAGCTCAAGCGTCCGCCGCCCATACAGCGCCAGCGCATTCTAGAACGCCTCGCCGAGCGCATGGATCTGAAGCTCACGGGAAGCGAAGCCGAAGCGCTCGCGCGCCGCCTCGATGCGACGCCGGCGATCTATGAGAATGCGCTCAAGGCAGCCAAACTCTCCGGTGGCGGCGCCGAAGCCATCGAACGCGCCGCGCTCGGCATTGTCCGCGCCGTATCCGGCGTCGTCGCGCGCAAGGCCGGCACCATTCCCGACTACGATCCGCTGCTCACCTGCTCGGATCAGGATCTTTCCACCCTCGCCGACCGCCTCGTCGCCGCGCAGGCGCGATCCTTTTCGATCTGTCTTTCAGGCCCGCCCGGCACCGGCAAGTCGGCTTTCGCGCGCCATCTCGCGCGCCGGCTCGGCTTGGAGCTGATCCAGAAGCGGGCATCCGACATTCTCGGTCCCTATCTCGGCGAGACCGAGCGCCACATCGCCAATGCCTTCGAGGAATCGCGCGAGGCCAATGCCATGCTCGTCTTCGACGAAGCGGACAGCCTGCTGCTCGACCGCCGCGATGCCACGCGCTCGTGGGAGATCACGCAGGTCAATGAGATGCTGACGTGGATGGAGGATCATCCGCTGCCCGTGTGCTTCACGACCAACTTCATGGAGCGTGTCGACAGCGCTTCGCTGCGTCGCTTCACCTTCCAGGTCGTCCTTAGCTACCTCGACAAGCCCGGCCTGCGCCGCGCCTGGCAGGTCTTCTTCGGCTCGGACCGCATTCCGCCGGAAGCCGCCGGCATCGCCAATCTGACGCCCGGCGACTTCGCCAAGGCGAGGAAGCAAGCCGAAGTGCTCGGCGTTCTGGAGAACCCAACGCGCCTCGCCGAGATCATGGGCGATATCAGCCGCTCGAAACCGGACGCGCGTGGAAGTATGGGGTTCGTGCGATAGCTGTTCTTCCCCTTCTCCCCATTCTTATGGGGAGAAGGTCGGGGTGAGGGGCGGCACCGCGCGCTGACGTCGGCGTTTGCCGCGGGGGGGGGCCCCGG
>JAEZAW010000298.1 GCA_023430315.1 Pseudomonadota bacterium
CGCTCCTGGAGCGCACCCATGTCCGTGGCGAGCGTCGGCTGGTAGCCGACCGCCGAAGGAATACGGCCGAGAAGCGCCGACACTTCCGAGCCCGCCTGCGTGAAGCGGAAGATGTTGTCGACGAAGAAGAGCACGTCCTGGCCCTGGTCGCGGAAGTGCTCGGCGACCGTCAGGCCCGACAGCGCGACGCGCATACGTGCGCCCGGCGGCTCGTTCATCTGGCCGTACACCAGCGCGCACTTCGAGCCAGCCGTCGACCCGTTGTTCTCCTTGGGGTCGATGTTGACCTTGGACTCGATCATCTCGTGATAGAGGTCGTTGCCCTCGCGCGTGCGCTCGCCGACGCCGGCGAACACGGAGTAGCCGCCGTGCGCCTTGGCGACGTTGTTGATGAGCTCCATGATCAGCACGGTCTTGCCGACGCCGGCGCCGCCGAACAGGCCGACCTTGCCGCCTTTGGCGTACGGCGCGAGCAGATCGACGACCTTGATGCCGGTGACGAGCAGCTCGGCTTCTGTCGACTGCTCGGCGAACATCGGTGCGGGCTGGTGGATGGCGCGGGTGGCCGACGTCTTCACCGGACCTGCTTCATCCACTGGCTCGCCGATCACGTTCATGATGCGCCCGAGCGTCTCGTCGCCGACCGGGACCGAGATCGGCTTGCCCGTATCGGTGACCTCATGGCCGCGCGTCAAACCCTCGCTCGAGTCCATGGCGATCGTGCGCACGGTGCTCTCGCCGAGATGCTGGGCGACCTCGAGGACGAGGCGGTTGCCCTGGTTCGTCGTCTCGAGCGCGTTCAGGATCTCCGGGAGATGCCCTTCGAACTGGACGTCCACGACGGCGCCCATGACCTGCCGGATCTTGCCAACCTTGTTCGATGCCATCGCTGCTTCCTCGTTCTCTACTCTGTCGGCGCGGCGGGGCCGCTACCTTGTTCGCATTCCTGTACGTGCGCGGGCGCTACAGCGCCTCGGCACCGGAGATGATCTCGATCAGCTCCTTGGTGATGTTCGCCTGACGCTGGCGATTGTACTTGATCGTCAGCTTGTTGATCATGTCGCCGGCATTGCGCGTGGCGTTGTCCATGGCGGTCATGCGCGCGCCCTGCTCGCCGGCTGCATTCTCGAGAAGCCCGCGGAAAATCTGCGTCGCAATATTGCGCTTGAGGAGCTGGCCGAGGATCTCTTCCTCGGAAGGCTCGTACTCGTAGATGGCCTCGGCCTTGGCCGCCTGCGTACCCTCGGCCTTCTCGGGAAGCTTGGCCGGGATGAGCTGCAGCGCCGTCGGCTTCTGTGTGATGACGTTGACGAACTCGGAATAGTACATCGTCGCGACGTCGAAATCGCCGGCCTCGAACATCGCCATGACCTTGTCGGCGATCTCCTCGGCATTGACGAAGCCGAGCTGTTTGACGCCCTTGAGGTCGATGCGGTCGAGAATTTGCCGCGAGTAGTCGCGGCGCAGGTTGTCGAAGCCCTTGCGGCCGACGGTGAGGATTTTCACCGTCTTGCCGGCAGCGACCAGACGGCGGATGTCCTGGCGCGCACGCCGCGAGATGTTCGAGTTGAAGCCGCCGCAAAGACCGCGCTCGGCGGTCATCACGATCAGCAGGTGCGTGTCTTCCTTGCCGGTGCCGACGAGGAGCGGCGACATGCCCTCCTTGCTGGCGAGGCGGCTATTCAGGTTGGCGAGGATCTGGTCCATGCGCTGGGCGTACGGGCGTGCGGCATGGGCCGCTTCCTGCGCGCGCCGAAGCTTCGCCGCGGCCACCATCTGCATGGCTTTGGTGATCTTGCGCGTCGCCTTGACCGAGGCGATGCGCGTGCGCATGTCTTTCAGTGATGCCATGGCGTCGCGGCTATCCTGTCTTAGCTGGGCCCTGTCTCAGTTAGGCCTGAAGGCACCCGTCAAGCGAACTGCTTGACGACCTGCTCGACCACGCCCTTGAGCTTGGCCTCGGTGTCCTTTGAGAGATCCTTGGTCGAGCGGATGTCGTCGAGGATCGCGGCATTGGACCCGCGCAGCGATGCGAGAAGCGCCTCCTCGAAGGGCTTCACCTGCCCGAGCGGCATGGGATCGAGATAGCCGTTCACCCCGGCGTAGATCACGCAGACCTGCTCTTCCATCTTGAGCGGCGAGAACTGCGGCTGCTTGAGAAGCTCGGTGAGCTTCGAGCCGCGGTTCAGCAGGCGCTGCGTCGCGGCATCGAGGTCCGAGCCGAACTGCGCGAAGGCGGCCATCTCGCGATACTGGGCGAGCTCACCCTTGATCTTGCCGGCGACCTTCTTCATCGCCTTGGTCTGCGCAGAAGAACCCACGCGCGACACCGAGAGACCGACGTTCACGGCCGGGCGGATGCCCTGGAAGAAGAGGTCCGTCTCGAGGAAGATCTGGCCGTCCGTGATCGAGATGACATTCGTCGGAATGTAGGCCGACACGTCGTTGGCCTGCGTCTCGATGACCGGGAGCGCCGTCAGCGAACCCTTGCCGGCGGCATCGCCCATCTTCGCCGCGCGTTCGAGCAGGCGCGAGTGGAGATAGAACACGTCACCCGGATAGGCTTCGCGGCCTGGCGGGCGGCGCAACAGCAGCGACATCTGGCGGTAGGCAACGGCCTGCTTGGAGAGGTCGTCATAGATGATGACCGCGTGCATGCCGTTGTCGCGGAAGAACTCGCCCATCGCGCAGCCGGCGAACGGCGCGAGGAACTGCATCGGCGCCGGGTCCGAAGCGGTGGCCGCAACGACGATCGAGTAATCGAGCGCGCCGTTCTCTTCCAGCGACTTCACGAACTGGGCGACGGTCGAGCGCTTCTGGCCGACGGCGACATAGACGCAGTACAGCTTCTGGTCCTCGGGCGCGCCCGCGCCATTGAGCGCTTTCTGGTTGAGGATCGTGTCGAGCGCGACGGCGGTCTTGCCAGTCTGGCGGTCGCCGATGATCAGCTCGCGCTGGCCGCGGCCGATCGGGATGAGCGCGTCGATCGCCTTGAGCCCGGTGGCCATCGGCTCGTGCACGGACTTGCGCGGGATGATACCGGGCGCCTTGACGTCGACGCGGGCCATGCGGTCGCCCTTGATCGGGCCTTTGCCGTCGATCGGGTTGCCGAGCGCGTCGACGACGCGACCGAGCAGGCCCTTGCCGATCGGAACCTCGACGATGGCGCCCGTCCGCTTGACGGTGTCGCCTTCCTTGATCGAACGGTCATCGCCGAAGATAACAACGCCGACGTTGTCGGTTTCGAGGTTCAGCGCCATGCCCCGGATGGCGCCCGGGAACTCGACCATTTCACCGGCTTGGACGTTGTCGAGGCCATAAACGCGGGCAATACCGTCGCCGACCGACAGCACCTGACCGATTTCGGAGACTTCTGCCTCCTGGCCGAAATTCTTGATCTGCTCCTTGAGGATCGCGGAGATCTCAGCGGCCTTGATTTCCATCAGCGGACCTCTTTCATGACGGTCTTGAGTGACGTGAGCTTGGTGCGAAGCGAGCTGTCGATCATGCGCGAGCCCATCTTGACGATGAGTCCACCGAGCAGCGTCGGGTCGACCTTGGTGATCAGTTGGACGTCCTTGCCGGCAGAGGCACGGAGCGTATCCTTGAGTGCTGCGAGCTGCTCATCACTGAGGGGATGGGCGCTCGAAACTTCGGCATTGACCTCGCCGCGCTGACGGGCGGCAAGTGTCAGGAATGTGCGGATCATCTCGCTGACAGCGAAAAGGCGCCGGTTGCGGGCCAGCACCTTGAGGAAGTTCACGACGAGCGGCGTGAGGCCGGCTTTCTCGGCGACGGCGGCAATGGAACGGCCCTGATCCTCGCTCGAGAACACTGGGCTGCGTACCATACGCTTCAGATCGGCGCTCTCGTCGAGCAGGCCCTGAAGGGCAATCAAATCCTTCTCGACTTGCCGGACCTGATTGGCTTCCTCGGCAAGATCGAACAGGGCCGATGCGTAGCGGCCCGCCACGCCCCCTGCGATGGTGTCGTCCGTGGCCACTGGTCGCGCTCTGCCCCTCTCAAAATGCTCAACATCGGCGCCGCGTGACCGGCGCTCTGGTGTGATGATCGAGAAATTCGCCTGATCTCGCGGCTCGGTGCCAAGCGAATTTCTCAATCTGAATCACACCAGCAAAGTTACGATCCTAGTGTCCCTTATGATTTCGAAGTTCGCTCGGGACGCCAGCATCGACGTCAGGCGAATTTCGAAATCGGGACACTAGCCCATGCGCGGTCGGCCCGAACGGGTCGTTGCCGCCCCTATGCGTGGGGATAGTACATAGTGCCCACGCGGCTTGGACCGGCGGCGCCATGCTCGGAAAGACGGCGTTCGTCTAGCACGGCCCCAGGTCCACATCAACTTTCCGTTTCGGCTCTCTCTGCCCCATGAGCGCCATGATCACCGCCCAACCGCGCGACAGATCGCCGCCGTGTTCAGTAACCCCTCTCGCGGTCCACGACCTCGCGTAGCGGCTGCCCGTCGAGATGGCGGCGGATATTGTCCGAGAGAAGCTCGGCGACCCAGCTGTCACGCTGGGGATGAAAGCCACCGATATGGGGCAGAACCCAGATGCCCGGCGTCGTCCAGAACGGATCATCTGCCGGCAGGGGCTCCGTGCGGAACACATCCAGTACGGCGCCGGCGATCGTCTTGGCGTTGACGGCAGCGATCAGGTCCTGATCCACGATGATGGCACCGCGCGCGAAGTTGATGAGCCAGGCCGTCGGCTTCATTTTCGCAATTTGCGTCTTGTTCAAGAAATTCTCGGTGAGCGGCGTCACCGGCAGCAGAACGACCACGTAATCGCTCTGGCTGAGCACCTTATCGGTTTCATCGAACCCATAGACTTTCTCGACACCCGCGACGGGCTCCGGCGTGCGTTTGGTGCCGATCACGCGCATCTCGAGAGCCGCGGCTTTCATGGCGAGCTGCTGTCCGATGGCGCCGAGGCCGAGAATGCCGAGCGTCTTCCCCGCGAGCGTCTCGGAGACGCTTCGGTTCCAGCGGCTCTCGGCCTGCTGGAGTGCGATCTGGTGAAACTTCTTCGTGATGTGGAAGAGGGCGCCGAGAATGTTCTCGGGCACCTGAATGCGATGCGTGCCGCGCGCCGCGATGAGCGTGTGCTCGGGCTTCAGATCCTTGCGCGAGAGCCAGTGATCGACGCCTGCCGTCAGCGACTGGATGACCTTGAGGCGCGGCATCTTCGCGAGCGCGCCCGGTGGCATGCCCGGCGCGAACAGGACTTCGGTCTTTGCGAGATCCTCGTCGCTTGCTTGCTCGCCCGTTTTGACGACAGCGAAGTCAACCCGTTCGTTGAGGCCGTCCGCTGCCAGCCGATCGAGATAGGGTTTGGCATTGGTCAGGTACAGCAGGGCCTGCAGCTTGTTGCTCATGATGGCGTCCTCGGCTCGTTTCTCTGCGGCTCAGGCGATCTTGCCGCCAAGCTCATCTTCGACGTGAATGCGGATGATCTCCTCGAAGCTCGCGTCCGGCTTGAAGCCGAGTTCGATCGCGCGGCGTGTATCGAAGTTGCGCGGCCAGCCCGCGACAATGCCCTGGATGAAGGCGTCGGGCTCACGCTTGATGCGCGCCACGACCTTGTCGCCCGCGACCTTCTTCAACGCCGCGATCTGTTCGCCGACGGTCACGGCGAGGCCCGGCATGGAGAGCGCCCGGCGAGGGCCGAGTTTGGTGCCATCGATCGTCGCGGCGTGCAGCAGGAAGCCGACGGCGGCGCGCGGTGAGGCGTGCCAGTGCATGACATCCTCGGAGACGGGCAGCACCGCCTCCTTGCCCGCGAGCGGCTCGCGCATGATGTTCGAGAAGAAGCCGGATGCGGCCTTGTTCGGCGCGCCCGGACGCACGCAAATGGTGGGAAGCCGGATCGAGACGCCGTCGAGCATTCCCTTGCGCGTGTAGTCGGAAATCAGAAGCTCGCCGATGGCCTTCTGCGTCCCGTACGACGTGAGTGGCGTCTGGAAGAACTCGTCGCCGATCTTCTCGGGGAAGGGCGAACCGAACACAGCGATCGAGCTCGTGAAGACGACGCGCGGCTTGTTGCCGGCCCGGCGTACGCTCTCGAGCAGGTTCATCGTGCCGTGCAGATTGATGCGGTAGCCCTTATCGAATTCCTGCTCGGCCTCGCCGGAGACGATCGCCGCCAGATGGAAGATCACGTCGGGCTTGTTGGCGACGAGCTTGTCGCTCTCGCCGGGCGCCGGAAAATCGCCGGTGGTGATCTCGACAGGGAACGTTGCGCCGGCCGGCTTCTGCGGCGGCACCACATCATAGAGCGCGAGCGAAGTGATGGCCTTGCCGCCGAGCTTGCCGTCCTTGGCCAGCCGTTCCGCGAGCTTGCGCCCGACCATGCCGGCGCCACCGATGATCAGAACTTTCATGATTGCCTTCCTCCCGCGCGTACCCGATCGCCCCGATGGGGCGTGAACTACGTCATTCATCATCTAAGTTGGCGGAGAGCACTCCTGCCACGCAAGGCCTAACTCTGTCGCCAACGGCCGGTCGGGCGCCCGTCAGCCATGCGCGGTCAGCGTTGCCCATAGGTTATCGGCGCCGCCAGCCGCAATCGCCCGGCCGATTTCCGCCTGCCACTGGACCTCGGAGCCGAACTCGTTGCGCCAGCTCCAGAGGCGCCGCGTCGCATAGTGAAGTGTGTGCTCCTGGGTGAAGCCCATGGCGCCGAACACCTCGTGCGCGATGGCGCACACACGCCCTGCCGCCTCACCCGTCCGCGCCTTGGCAATGGCGATCGCCAGACGGTCGGAGCGCGCGGCGGCAGCTTCCACGGCCATGAGTGCGGATGCGCTGCCCGCGGCCGCTTCGGCCGCCAGCTCGGCCATGAGGTGCTGAATGGCCTGGAAGCGCGCAATGGGCCGCCCGAACTGAATGCGGTCGTTGGCCCATGTCAGCCCATGCTCCAGCACGCGCGACATGGCGCCGGACATCTGCACAGCCCGTATCAGCGCGCCTTCGGCCTCTGCGATCCCGGGAGCATCGGCAACTTTCGCTGAGGCGATGACGCGTGCGCGACCGAGATCGACGGTCTCGCGTGGCTCGCCGGCCATGTTGAAGCCGGGCGACGATGCTTCGCGTGCATCGACTAGGGCAAGCGTATCGGCGCCGGTCGCCACGACGACGCTCGCGACTGAGCCGGCCCAAGGTACGCCTGCGGCCTTGCCATCGCGATTTGCCGAAGGCGGAGCCACGGAAAGGGCCCCATCGGGAATTTCGATACCTGCCCTGGCGAGCAGGCGCCGCGCGAGGATCGTCTCGGCGAGCGGCACCGGCAGCGTGTGATAGGCGGCGCGCTCGATGAGGGCTGTCGCATTGCCGAGGCCGAGATCGCCGTCGTTCTCCTCGCCGAGGGCCGTCATGCCCGCTTCTTCCAGCGCCGCCCAAAGCTCTGCAGGAAAGCCCGGCTTGCCGTCGGCGCGCTGCGCGGCATTCTCGGCCTTCTCCTCGACGATGCGGTCGAGCGACCGCAGCATGAGGTCGCGCACGCCGTCTTCTGCTTCGTTGCTCATCTGAGGCCGAGCCCCCGTGCAATCATGCCGCGCAGGATCTCGCGCGTGCCGCCGCGGATCGAGTAGCAGGGCGCCTGCATTTGCGCGAGCTGCTGCAGGTCGTCGTAGACCTGTCCATTGCCGCCGCCGCGTGGTTCGAGCGGTAGCAAGCGTCTGGTGATCTCCGGGATGGACTGTTCGAAGGTGGTGCCGAGGTCTTTCACCAACGCAGCCTCGGTTACCGGCGACTTACCCTCGTTGAGCATCCCGGCAATGGAGCCAGACATGCGCCGCAGCGTCGCCAGATGCGCGACGAGGCGGCCCAACTCGGCGGCTTCGCTCGCATTGGGGCTCTCGCCAATCTCGCGGAAGGCTTCGACGAGCAGCGGATAGGTGGACATGAAGCGATCCGGTCCCGAGCGCTCGAAGGCCAGCTCCGACGTCACCATGGCCCAGCCATTGCCGATCCCGCCGACGCTCATGTCCTCCGGCACGAACACCTCGTCGAAGGTCACTTCGTTGAACTCATGCGATCCATAGACATTGATGATCGGGCGCACCTCGATGCCCGGCGATTTCATGTCGACAATGAGCTGCGTGAGGCCGACGTGGCGATCCTCCGGGCGTCCGCCCGTGCGCACAAGGGCAATGACGTAGTGCGCCATGTGCGCGTAGCTCGTCCACACCTTGCGGCCCGTCACTCGGAAGCCGCCCTCAACGGGCACGGCGCGTGTCTTGACGCTCGCGAGGTCGGAGCCGGTATCCGGCTCGCTCATGCCGATAGCGAAGAAGCAGCGACCCGCGGCGATCTCCGGCAGGATCATCTTCTTCACGCGCTCGGCGCCGTGCTTGAGGATCTGCGGGCCGCTCTGGCGGTCGGCAATCCAGTGCGCCATGACCGGCGAGCCTGCCGCCAGTAACTCCTCGACGACGACGTAGCGCTCCGGTGCCGAGCGCTCATGACCACCGTACTGCTTGGGCCATGTCATGCCGAGATAGCCGCGCGCACCGAGCCGCGCGCTGAAGGCAGGATCAGCGGCGACCATGGCGCCGACCGTCGGTGCGAACGTGCCCTTGGCCTTCTCCTCATCGAGGAAGGCACGCACCTCGGCCCTGAGGCTTGTTGCAGCCGGCGGCATGTTCACCGGCTCGAAGCGGAACTCCGGCATGACGCGCGGCTCCTCCTGTTGTTCTTCGCGGATGAGTAAGCCCGCGGTGGCGGGGGCGACAAGTGCCAAATGGCGGTCGTGATCCAACTAAAAAAGACGGGGGTGTGGGGGTGTCCCCCACGCGGGTGCAGGGCGGCGAGCCCTGCTCGCGCCAGGGGCGCGATCGAACTATGCGATCAAGATCGCCCCGTGCGCCCGCTCACGTATGCGCCAGACGGTCTGCGGCGCGCCATGGTCGACGCGAGAGACGAGATCGATGGTCAGGAAGCGGTTGTGCACCATGGCGAGGCCTTCGATGAGGCCATTCCAGGCTTCCATCACGCCGGGGGAAGGATCGGCTATCCCGCGCATGAGGCGCCATCCCGTACGCGAGAGAAGCACCGCGTCGCCATCGCGCGTGACGGTCGCGCTATCGCCTTCGCCTTCCGCGATCCAGGCCAGGAGACGTGCAAGGCTCTCCGCGTCGTCGCGGTGTATGCCCGCGGCGCTCGCGATCTCCTTATAGGACTGCGCGCCTATCATGCGGCCCGCGAGGTGGCCGAGGTGCGCGCCTTCCGTCTCGCCAAACAGCTCCATGAGACGGGGCAGGCCGGAGCGTACGTACTCCATGGCGTAGTTGCGGTAGGCCCGCGCAAGGCGCTCGGGCGTCCAGTCGGCCACCGGCAATCGCGGCGCGGCATCTGGATCGAAGGGTGGCGGCAGCTCACCCGGACGGAAGACGAGCCGTTCCTCCGGTGCGAGGTCGTGGTCGTACTCCCTAAAGTAGCCCGCGAGCCCGTGCTGGCCGTCGACGGTCTGTGCCGTGCACACGAAGCCAAGGCGCGGGTTCTTGAGCGACACGCCGTTCTGCGCATACCAGCCGGTCAGAAAGCCGCGCGAGACCTCGCTCGGTACGCCGCAGATGGCGGCACCCATATAGATCCAGCGCGGCGGCACGAAGCGCACCCAGGCCTTGCGGTCGCTCTCCTTCATGAACTCGACGCCGACGCCGCCAATGCTGTTCGAGAGGTAGTGATAGGCGGCGCAGGCGACGGCGTGCGGCATTCCCGAGAGGCCGAGCTTCTCGAAGCTCGAGAGGAACTTCTCGTGATGCTGATGCCGGAACACGGCGTGCATCCACCGGGCCGCGTCGGTGCTGCCGCGGCGGCTGACAAGGGTGAGGATCAGGCCGGTGAAGTAGGCATGATAGAGGTCCGCGACGGTGCGCGGCGCACTCTCGCTGGGCGGAATGCCCTGCACGAGGCCGGCTCCGGGGGTTGGCTGCGCCATACCTGACTACCCTGATCTCAGCGTCCGTTGGCCTTGCGCCAGGCAGCGAACTCGACCTTGGTTTCCGCATTGCCGGGATAAAGGCCGAAGATGCCGCGGCCTTCGCGCACCTTCTCCATGACGAAGTCCTCGTAGGCCGTCATCTCGTGGCCTTCCTCGGCGATCTCGTTTGCGAGATGCGCTGGGATCACCACCACGCCCTCGCCGTCACCCACGATGATGTCGCCGGGGAAGACGGGCGCATCACCGCAGCCGATCGGCACGTTGATGTCGATCGCGCGCTGGCGCGTGAGGTTGGTCGGCGGTGCCGGACGGTTCTGGTAGACGGGGAAGGCCATCTCCGCGATCTCGGGACAGTCGCGGAAGCCGCCGTCGGTGACGATGCCCGCTGCGCCGCGCATCATGAGGCGCGTGATCAGGATGCCGCCCGCAGATGCCGCCTTGGCATCCTTGCGGCTGTCGATCACCAGCACATGGCCGGGCGGGCATTCCTCGATGGTGCGACGTTGCGGGTGCGAACGGTCCTCGAAGACGCCGATATGGTCGAGATCCTCGCGCGCCGGGATGTAGCGCAGCGTATAGGCCTCGCCGACCATCGGCGGCGCCTTGGTGCCGACAGGACGGACGTCCTGGATGAACTGATTGCGGAAGTTGCGCTTGAAGAGCGCCGTCGTGATCGTGGCGACGCTGATCTTCTTCAGCTTCTCGCGGTTCTCGGGCGTGAGCGTTGTGCTCATTGGGGCGTTCCTCGCGTGTTGATTGCTTCTTCGAGCCAATCACACGGCGAGTTGGCTGGCAATCATCACCCGTAACGCGCGACGCGTGCGCGAAGGCTGTCGAGGATGGGGCCGAAGTCCGACTCTTCGCGTGACTCAGGGTAAAGCGCGCCGACCGGCACGGTGAATTTGCGCGCGCGCGCGACGAGCTTCAGGCGTCCGCGCGAGAGGTGACCGCGCACGAGGCGGTGGGGCAGGTAGCCGGATCCCTCGTTGTTGAGGAGGTAATCGACGGCCATCGGGCCGATATCGAGCGTGAGACGCGCGCCGGAGCGCCTGGGAAACGCCATGGCGTGGTCTTCACGGAAATCAGGCCCCCAATCCACAAGAATGTAGTCGTCCGTGCGGCGTCGCGCATCGCCGCGCCCGGCCGAAACGAGTACGAGCTCCTCCTCGAAGAGATGCTCGATGAGCAGTCCCGGCGACTGCAGCGGCTGGTAAACGACCGCGACATCGAGTGTGCCGTCGAGCAGGCGCTGGGTCAGATTGGGGCCCGTCTCGGTGACTGCAGTGAGTGCCAATTCGGGATAGGCGGCCTTGAGATTGGCGATCCAGGAGATGAGCAAACCCTGCCAGAGAGTCGCCTCCGCACCCACTGCGAGGTGCTGATCGTGCTGGCCCGAGAAGCCCACATCGAGCTGCGCTTGCTGCCAGACTCGCACCATCGCGAGCGCGTGTTTTTGAAATTGTTCACCGGCAGGCGTGATCTGCGCGCCTACTTTTGAGCGCTCGAAGAGCTGTCTTCCGAGCAGCGATTCGAGGTTGCGAACACGCGATGAGACGGTCGACTGCGTAACGTTCATACGTCGCGCAGCCTCAATAAAACTGCCTGTTTCTGCGATCATCAGGAACGTGCGTGCGAGCGCGATGTCCATGCTGCGTGATCTCGCTCTAGTGATGTCGATACGCGCGATGTATCGAAAGAATCGATAGATGACAGCGAAATTTTGCGTTTGCGATGGCTACAGATTGCACACATTAGATGATGCATCGGCACCACACTACAAATGAATAGCAGGAAAGGACACTTGCAATGGCAATGAGAGCGAAGAAGGTCGCGGCGAAAAAAGTCGCCACGAAGAGCGCGAAGAAGAAGAGCGCTGCGAAGAAGGTAGCGAAGAAGACCGCCGCGAAGAAAGCCAAGAAGCCGGCCAAGAAGGCAAGGAAGGCCGTGAAGCGTGCGAAGAAAGCCGCAAAGCGGTAAGAGTGTCTCCGTTGTCCAGTGCAACGGAGAATGACTGAATGCCTTCGAGGCTCGTCTCGATGTCTGGCGCGGCAGCGCTGCTCTTCACAAGTATCGCTGCCGACGCCGCCAGCATCACCAATCGCGACACCAAAGACGTCGAGGTCACCATCTCCGAAGGAGAGACCTCGACCGAGCACACGATCCGACCGTCGGAAGTGCTCGACAAGGTTTGCATGAGTGGATGCATCGTCCGTCTCGATGATGGAGAAGAGGACGAGTACGAGGTCGATGCCGAGGACGTCGTGGCGATCGAGGACGGGTTCCTGTACTACGACGGTCCCGACGATCCCAGCAAACCAGGCAGCGGTGGTTCCATACCGCCAAGCGCTCCCCCTCCGGCGAGCCCGGCACCCAAGCGGTAGCCGAAAATCTCTGCTTTCCTAGAAGGTTATGGCGTCGCTCGGCATTGCGGAATGCCGCGTCTGTGCCAATTCTTTCGCGCGTTCACGAACTGCACGGCGCGAGGGCGTGAGCTACATATATATAGAGAGAGAGCGCGAGGGATCGCTTTCACGGAGTGCGGGCGCGCGCGGCAGCATAGAGCGCGACGGCCGCGGCGTTCGACACATTGAGCGAAGCGAAGCTGCCTGCTGCCGGGACGCGCGCAAGGATGTCGCAACTCTCGCGCGTGAGGCGCCGCAAGCCCTTGCCTTCGGCACCGAGCACCAGGGCGACGGCACCCGTGAAGTCGGCCGCGTTAATCGTAATGTCTCCGTCGCCATCGAGGCCGATGCGGCGCACGCCAAGCTCGCCCAGCTCCTCGAGCGCGCGCGCGAGGTTTCCGACTAAGGTTACCGGTACAACTTCGAGGCCGCCGGAGGCCGCCTTGCCGAGGGCTCCCGAGAGCGGTGGGCTGTGCCGCCGCGTCATGATGAGCCCGCCGGCCCCGAGCACGGCCGCCGATCGCAGGATCGCACCCACGTTGTGTGGGTCGGTGACCTGATCGAGCACGATCAGCGGGCCACGATCGACGCAGGCGGTTGCGAGGTCATCGAGCGTCGGCTCTTCGAGATCGGCCGTCTCGAGCAGCGCGCCCTGATGGACGGTATCGGCGCCGAGCAGGCGGTCGAGGTCGCGCGGCGTCACCTTCTGGGAACGCGCCTTGCGTGCGGTGATCGCAGGCCCCAGCCGATGCTCGGCATTGTCCGTGAGCAGGAGCCGTCCGATCTCGCGTGCCGGATTGGCCAGCGCCGCCGCGACGGCGTGGATGCCGTAGAGCCGCACGGGACCCTGATCGTCGGTCGTGCGGTGCGGCGAGGGGCGATGCTGAGCCGGGGATTTATGTCGATTCATGCCGTGATGGATCTATTGCAGCCGCGCTCGTGACACGAATCGGCACTGCCGAGGCTGCAAGCGCCAATTTCGATTGGATATGCGCCGTTGCAGAGGCCGCCTTTTCCACAGGGGGAGGCTTCGAAAACCCGCGAAAAAGGCCCCGAAAGGCACCTTCCTGTGGAGAACGAAACAGGATGAATGGATGTCAATGCGATTTCTCCGATTCACCAATTTTGCGTCCGGGTGTCGCCACAAAACAACGGTTAAGTGCACTTGTTCGCCGAGCACGGTTCTCAGTCAAGCGTAAGTGAGCCGGAAGGAGCATGGGTGTGAGTGAGTTCAAGTCTGCGTCCCAGCCCCGCGTTGCGCCCAGTTCGGTGATTTTCGTTCGTAGCGTTGCGTCAGGGCAGTCCAGTTGGGTCAGCGTATCGGACCGCGTACAGAAGTCGCCCAAGAGTAAGCGTTCGAGTTCAGTCGCGTCGCGTCGTGTTGCGTCCGAGTTTGCGTCTCAGTTGCGTAGCGTTCTGCCGAAGGCCACCGCCCCTGGTCGGCCGATCACCCCAAAGAGCGTCATCAGTAACGCGCTCCTCAAGGCAAGGCGAGTCGCACGTGTCGAGCTGTTCACCAGTATTGCGTCGCGGCTCGCCGCCTTGAAGGTGCCGGCGCCAGTGAAGTTGCGTCCAGTAGCGTTGCGTCAGCGTTCCCGTCTTCTGTCTTAGTCTCCGCCTTGTTGGCTTAGTTCCGCGTTCGTCCCGCAGGGTGCTGTCCGGGAAGGATGTACAGTCGTGTCCACGCGTCTTCGAGTTACCGATCTCAAGCCCGGTCCTGCTGCGAGTACCGAGTGGCGTCCGATCGGTGAAGTGTTTCGTGCGGTGATGTCGAGCGTCGAGTCGAAGCGTGGTGAGACGGGTTTGCCTCGTCCCGCGCGTTCTGCCCCCAACTGAATTCCTTTTGGAGCCCCGTCCTCCCCCCCAAAGGGCTCCAAAATACCGGCGAGCGCGCTGGAGCGCGGACCCTGCGGTCCATGAGCGCGGCGCTTATCAAAGTTGTGCGTTGTGTCGCACGGCTCTGGTGTGCTCGCCGGCCTCTTAACTTCTCCACAAGCCCGCGTATTCCGGGCGGCAACGAGTATCTGCCCGCGACGTTGGGCCAGTCAGTAACCGGCCTCATGACGAGGCCACCTGCTTACGGAGGCAACTGCCATGACGATGACCGTCACGACTAACGCCGATCTCTCCGCTCGCGCTCCGCGCAGCGTGAACCCTGCGCACTGGCACCAGTCGGTCGGCTATGCCCGCCAGGCCTGCGCGCGCGTGTTCCGCGACGGCGGTAGCCCAACCGATGCCGTTGCGGCATTCGGCGTCAAGGCGGAAGGCGCCCTCGATTGGGGACGCGCTGTCGAGATCATCGCAGATGCCCTGTGCGCCCGCCCGATGAAGCGCGTGGCCTGACGCGCGCACCGATACTGCCGGCGGGAGCTATCTCTGATGGCTCCCGTCCGCACATACGGTCGTACGCACGCCGCAGGCATTCGGCTGGCGCGCGTGTTTGCGGCATTCCTGTAAGGCGGACTCCGTCGCCTGTCCCAGCGTCGGGCGGACCGAGGCATAAGCCCCCCAGTGCTGGCGGCCGCTGACGACGGCATTGTAGAAGCCGAGCGCGCCGCAGATCTTGTTCGCGACACTCAGCACATTGCATGTGGCCCCGGCATTCTTGCGGCATGCCGCGAGAGCTTCCTTTTCAGCAATCTCGCGCGTCGGGCGATTCCATATCGTCGCCGTCGCCCCCTTTGAGTAGTAGGCGATCGCGCCCCATGTGGTCGGAAGGTTCGCACTGCGCAGCAGCGCCAGCTGCGCCATGTTCATGTCCCCCGTCACTGGTTGCTTGATATTGGTCTGCCACTCGCGAATGGCGGTGCGTGTCTGGTCGTTCATGCGGCCGTTGCGCGTGGAGATCTGGTAGTTGAGGTTATAGAGGCGGTCCTGAACCTCGCGGATCACCGATGCGCTTGTCAGGGCCGGCGCTGAGGATGGCGGCTGTTGCGGCTGCGACGGCGGCGTGCTGGAGGCCGTGTTCGGCGCTGGCGCGGGAGACTTGGCGGCTTCCAGATTTCTGATCCGGATTTTGGCCAGCGGTGCGAAGAGGCCGTTGGGGAACTTCTCGAGATAGGCGCGGACCTCCGCCGGATCGCGCGAGTCCTTCACGCTATCCCAGAATGCCGTTTCGGCCGCCTCCGACCCGGGCTGCGCCGACAGTGGCAGGGGCGCGCTCAGGCTTCCAAGGGCAATGCCGAGCCCGAGCACAATGGCGGACAGCGAAAGCCGGATCATCTTGGGCTCCTGAAAATTTGTAATGGCAGTCGGAATGCAAGTTCAGGAGCGAAATATGCAAAAGCGCATTTCCACGCGTCCAGGGTGATTTATTCTCCAATCAACACTATCCGCGGGTGTGTTGCCGATTTGCGCGGTGGCTCGCGTGCTGCGTCGCAGCAGGCCGCGCGTGTCCTTGCGCAGGTGCCGCCCGCTTGCGCTCACCGCCGCGCCCGGATACCGACATTGAGCGGTGCCGCACATTGCTTCTGGCCCGAGCCACCACGAGGCCCATTATGTCGATCTCCAACCAGTACCCGACGCTCGACTTCGACCTCGGCGAGACGGCCGATCAGCTCCGCGATACCGTCCGCTCTTTCACCGCCGACGAGATCGCGCCCATTGCCGCCGAGATCGACCGCACGGACCGCTTCCCCCGCGAGCTGTGGCCACGCATGGGTGCACTCGGGCTTCATGGGATCACGGTCGAGGAGGAATACGGCGGGTCGGGCCTCGGTTACCTCGAGCACGTCGTCGCCATGGAGGAGGTCTCGCGCGGCTCGGCCTCGGTCGGCCTGTCCTACGGCGCCCACTCCAACCTCTGCGTGAACCAGCTCCGCCGCAATGGCTCGGAAACGCAGAAGCGCAAGTATCTTCCGAAGCTCATCTCTGGTGAGCATGTCGGCTCGCTCGCCATGAGCGAGGCGGGCGCTGGCTCCGATGTCGTCTCGATGCAGCTCCGCGCCGAGAAAAAGGGCGACCGCTACATCCTCAACGGCACGAAGATGTGGATCACCAATTCGCCGGACGCGCAGGTCATTGTCGTCTACGCCAAGACCGATCCGGCTGCCGGTCCGCGCGGCATTACCGCCTTCCTCGTCGAGACCAATACGCCGGGCTTCAAAGTGGCGCAGAAGCTCGACAAGCTCGGCATGCGCGGCTCCTCGACGGGCGAGCTCGTGTTCGAGGACTGCGAGGTGCCGGCGGAGAACGTGCTCGGCGGCATCGGTAAAGGTGTGAACGTACTTATGAGCGGGCTCGACTACGAGCGCTCGGTGCTTGCCGGTGGTCCGATCGGTATCATGCAGGCGGCCATGGACGTGGTGCTGCCGTATATCCACGAGCGCAAGCAGTTCGGCGCGTCGATCGGCACATTCCAGCTCGTGCAAGGCAAGGTCGCCGACATGTACACCGAGATGAACGCGGCGCGCGCCTATGTCTACGCCGTCGCCAAGGCGTGCGACCGCGGACAGACGACGCGCAAGGATGCAGCAGGCGCGATCCTCTTCGCAGCCGAGCGCGCAACCAAGATCGCCCTCGATGCCATTCAGCTTCTCGGCGGCACCGGCTACATTAACGAGTCGCCGACGGGCCGCCTGCTGCGCGACGCCAAGCTTTACGAGATCGGTGCCGGCACGAGCGAGATCCGCCGGATGCTCATCGGCCGCGAGATCTTCAACGAGACGGCGTGACGCCGCGGCAAGAGACCTGCCAGCAAATCAGGCATCCTCGGCAAGTTAATCCTATCGGCCGAGGGCGTGCCTGATTTCTCCCTTTTGACAACAATCGGTCTGCGTGTAACGTTCTGCTCGACGTGGGCAGACGGTAGCGCAGATTGCTGCTGCTCACGCGGTTGTCCGTGAAGAACCGGGAACGAGATCCCTAAGAATCCGCCACCCGGCGCACTACTGCAAAATCAAAGGGAGGTTTTTTAATGAAAGTCACGAAGTGGCTGGCTGCGGCATTGTCCGTGGCCGTGATGAGCACGACTGCTGTCCAGGCTCAGGACAAGCGCGTGCGCGTGCAAATGGGCGGAGCGTTTCCGTCGTCCACGGCCATCCTCGGTCCTGCGCAGCAACGCACCGTCGACATGATGCGCAACATGTCGGGCGGCTCCATTGACGTAAAGCTATTCGAGCCAGGCGCGTTGGTCCCGGCCGGTCAGTATTTCGACGCCGTTTCTAATGGTTCATTGGACATGGCATGGACCGTGTCCGGCTTCTTCACCGGCAAGAACATCGCGTTCGCGATCTTCTCGACTGTCCCCTTTGGTCCTGAGGCCGGCGAGTATATGGCCTGGATGCGTTTCGGCGGCGGCGAGCAGTTGATGGAGGAGATGTACAAGCCGCATAAGATCGTGATCATGAACTGCGGTTTGATCCCGCCTGAAGCGTCGGGATGGTTCCGCAAGGAGATCAAGACCCTTGATGATCTAAAGGGCCTGAAGATGCGATTCTTCGGTCTCGGTGCCAACGTCATGCAGAAGCTCGGCGTCGCAACGCAGCTTCTCCAGGCCGGCGAGATTTTCCAGGCACTGCAACTCGGGACGATCGACGCGACAGAGTTCTCCATGCCCGCCATGGATCTCACGCTCGGCTTCCATCAGGTCGCGAAGTTCTATTACTTCCCCGGCTGGCACCAGATGGCGACGCTCTCGCATCTGTTCATCTCCGAGGCGAAGTGGGCCGAATTCTCAGCTGCGCAGAAGGCCATCATCAAGTCTTCCTGCGATGCGCAAATGCTCAATCAGCTGGCCGAAGGCGAGTTCCGCCAGTTCCCAGCCATGAAGGAGCTGACCGAGAAGCACGGTGTCCAGATCAAGTTCTGGGACAAGACGTTCCTCGACGCTTTCCATGCCAAATGGCTCGAGGTTGCCAAGGAGCAATCCGAGAAAAGCGCAGACTTCAAGAAGGTCTGGGATCACTTCCAGAAATTCCGCGCCGACTACAAGATCTGGAAGGACCACGGTTATCTGAAAT